>NZ_CP024636.1:272321-639585 GCF_009728735.1 Pantoea phytobeneficialis | reverse complement strand
GAAACGCGGGCGTTCGCCCGGATGCTGGGGCTTGAGCCATGTACGACCGCAGTTCGTAGCCCGGAAAGCAATGGCATAGCAGAAAGCTTCGTGAAAACGATAAAGCGGGATTACATCAGTGTGATGCCAAAACCGGACAGCCAGGTAGCGGTGATGAACCTGGCGGAGGCGTTCAGTCATTACAACGAACATCACCCGCACAGCGCGCTGGGATATCGCTCGCCGCGGGAATATATACGCAGAAAGTTATCACAACCGTAAGAGAGAAAAGGCGTCTGGATATATAGGGTCAAATCCAGCGGACATGATGAAGCCGCAGAAAGTGACAGACAGGGAGAACGCCGGGGAGCAGGAAATTGCGGAGCGGCAGGCACAGACACTGAACCGCTACGGCTCCGCCAGTAAACTGTCCAGGCGTCAGCAGGCCCCCGTCTGAAAAGCGTCTAATCCTCATCTGAACCGGCCACCGCGCCGGTTTTTTTGTGTTCCTTTTCCCTGGCTGGCCTTCTCATGCGCGAGTGCATGTCTATGCTGCATGAAAACGCATGAATTCCTGCACCCTGATTATCCCCGCGCAGGCCAGATGCGGCGCGGCCCGGCACCATTCATGCAGGTGCATGAAAACCGCTACATAAAGCGGGCAGGCGTGGCGGGGGTACGAGAGCGCGCTGTTGAGATAACCCATTGAAAATAAATCCTAAACAACACTAAAACGTAGCGAACAATGAAACACATCTTCATTAAAGGGAAATATTTCCCGCCTATTTTCAAATAACTATAGGTGCAGTAAAAAGAAATAATGTATAACTAAACGAAGTGGCATGAAATCACTTCCTTGCCTAAGCAAATTTTTAAATACAAACCCACCCCACTATTTAGTAAATGGTTTATAGAGCGAAACATGATAAAAATACAGCGAATAGAATTAAATGGATTTAAATCCTCAAGCTCAAGATTAAACGTGCTTTTTTCTGCCAGCAATATATCCGTCATATATGGTGAAAACGGAAGTGGGAAAACAACATTCCTAAAGATTCTTCATGCTATTTTTGAAAAAGATGAGTCTGTTTTAATTCAAAATAAAGTATCTGGAGTGTCTATATATTACTCCACACCCATTGGATATGACAGAGTGGTTATAAAAAGAAAGTATGATACAACAAAAAGAAATGAACTAAACAAGAAATTGGAAACCTCTGAATATAACTGGTCAGATTTTCAATCATCACCTTTAAGCGAGGTTTCATCCCTTTCCATGGGAGTAGAAAGGGGGGTTGTCAATCAAGCATCTCGTGTTGAACCTCGCCAGATATATGAGTTTTTTGCTAAAAACAAAAACATTATAAACAAAGAAATAGATTTATTCTCAATTTCGCATGAAATGTCAACCTTCTTAAGGCTCACTCAAAACAAATACAAGTCAAAATCAGAAATAAATCAATTCGAGCTTATTAAGAAAAACCTTCACCTTCAATCAATAAAGATAGAAAATATTGAATCCTTACTATTGGAAAAGTATAAAATAGCAAGAATAACAGCAACAAAAAGAATACAAAGCGCTTTGTTCGATACATTATCATTGGCCATAACCCTCAATGAAACAACAGTAAGCAGAGATCCTAGCACAAATTTACCCAGGGATTTCGAGGGGCGATTAATAGAGTATAAAGATAGAATAATTGAGGCTTTAGATGACGGCGAAGAAAATAATTTTAAGTCTAAAGTAATTCAAATTCTTTCCGATGAAAATTTTGAGAACGAAGTATCACGTTACAGGCACCATGAAATCCTCGGCCCACTCTTCATGAACATCATGAATGAATTGGAATTAGAAAAACAAATGCTGAGCTCAATAAATTTATTAATTGACACATTTAATCGATTCTTAATCAATGGTAAGGAGTTAATTGTTAGAGATGAGCAAATATTTGTACAAATCGGTAGAATCAGACATAGTTTGAGTGAGTTATCTAGTGGTGAAAGGCATATTCTAACATTCTTATGCCTTGTTTTATTTGAGGGAGGGAAGAGAAACTTCTTGATAATCGATGAGCCAGAGATATCTTTAAATATTAAATGGCAAAGGGAACTTTTGACTTTATTTTCTGAATTAGTCCCTAAAACTCAAATAATAGTTGCGTCTCACAGCCCATCATTAGCCAATCGCAACCCTAACTATCTTTGTGAACTAGAATTACATGTAGGTCAATAAAAATGAAATATGAAATAGGGGAAGTTTTAAATACAGCAATAATGACCAATACTATAAGTGTAATAGTTGAGGGAACGGATGACATACAACTATATGACTCACTTGCAAAAAGTGCAGGTAAGTTAGCAGAGGTTTTCCCTATTGAAACTATTGATGGCTTTTCACCTGGATGTCAAAATGTAGTTTTAGCAATGGATGAAATTATCCGAATCCCTCAAACCCGATGGCAACATAAAAAATATATCGTCGGAATTATTGATAAGGATGTAAAGGATTTTCGAGGTGAAGTGCCTACAAACCCTCTAATTCTAATGCTTTGTTACTATTCAATGGAATCGCATTTTGTCAGCAAGGAAATTATACCTAAGCTATTACAATTATGCACAAAAATATCCAACTCAATGATAACTGACGATCTGATAGAACATTACTTTCAATTGATATCACTTAATGATGAAGATTTCTTTTTATTATCTCTGGAATCACTTAAGAGTGCATTATATCCTAGTTATGATAGCAAGTTTTCTTACGGTTATTCTGAAGGGAGAATCCTGTCAGCTTCGGATATTAGTAATGTTAGAGAAAAAAAAGATGATTTATTAGAATTCGCCAATGAACAAGGTTTATCTAATTGCTTGCCTGATTTAAAGAGGTTCTCAAAAGGCAAATGGCTACTACATTATTTTTGCTATAAAGCATTAAAAGAAATTGATAATTTGAAAGTCAATTGTGGTGCCCATCCTATTAGCCCATGTATCATGTGCTCAACCAATGGAAAATTAGAAGGGCACTGTTTATATAAGACGAAGGATGCGATAAATACTAAAAACCTTAAACATTTAATAATGTCAAATATTTGGATATCAGAATTCGATTACATAAGAGACAATTTTAAATCAATGGTATAGCAAAGAGAAATCGCCTTCTCCCATAGATAAATCAACAAGTCATCTATGGGAGTAATCATAAGGAGAAATGAATTCTCTTTTTATATCTTCAAGATAATCTGCCCACCACTGAACCATTAACCTCCGCTCATCTAAATGTTCAGATGTATGAATATAAGCCGCTCGCACGTTATTACGTTCCGAGTGGCTTAACTGTCGTTCAATAGCATCATCAGACCATAATCCAGACTCGCCCAATGCACCTCGCGCCATAGTTCTAAACCCATGGCCACAAACTTCAGTTTTAGTGTCATAACCCATCGCACGCAAAGCGTTGTTAACTGTGTTTTCGCTCATCACCTTTTTAGAATCATGATCTCCGGGAAATAAGCGTGGATTGTCACCGCTAAGTTGCTTTAGCTGATCAAGTAAAGTCAGTGCCTGACGGCTCAATGGCACTATATGCTCCTCTTTCATCTTCATACCACGATGCGAGTGCCGCACACCTTTTATCTCTTCTCGTTTTGCGGGAATACACCAAAGACACTTATCTAAATCGAACTCATCCCATCTTGCAAAGCGAAGCTCACTTGAACGCACAAAGGTTAGCAGGGAAAGCTCAACAGCTATACGAGTCATAACACGTCCACGATAAGCTCGCAGACGCTCAAGGAATTCAGGGAACCGACTGAAGGGCAAAGCTGGATAATGACGAGCTTTGGTGGTGGATAAAGCTCCAGCCATATCCATCGCGGGGTTAGAGTCAATGTAATCATTCTGTACGGCATAACGCATAATGGCTGTAACACGCTGCTGAAGCCGCTGTGCAACGTCATGCTTACCGCTGGTATCAACCTTTTTAATCGGGGCTAACAGGTGGCTGGTTTTGAGCTGGCGAATATCGAACGAACCGATATAAGGAAAAATATAAAGCTCAAGATAGCGAAGAATGCGCGATCGATGGTCTTCACTCCATCGCTTGTTACTGGCATGCCATTCACGAGCAATGGTTTCGAAAGCATATGCCCCCGAATTTTCGGCCTGAGCTTCTTTCTGTTCAGCTTTTGGGTCAATCCCCTGCCCTAACAGTTTTTTGGCTTCATCGCGTTTGGCCCTTGCCTCAGCAAGAGTTACTGTCGGCCAGACACCAAATGCCAGGCGATCTTCTTTCTTGTCAGAAGGACGCCTGTATTTCATGCGCCAGTATTTAGAACCCTTTGCCGAAACCTCAAGGTACAAACCGCCACCGTCGGCCATTTTATAGGTTTTCTCTTTGGGCTTTGCGGTCTCGACCTGTCTGGCGTTGAGCTTCATTTTGGGGGCACATTTCTAATCGAAGTGAATATGCCCCCAATTATGCCCCCAGTGCCCCCCGGATTTCAACGGACGAACTCGGACAACTCAGGACGTAAAAATCGAAGCATTCATTGATTTTAAAGGGATAAATGGACTTTCTCGGAAGGTCTTGGAAGAACTAATGGTGCCGAAGGCCGGACTCGAACCGGCACGTATTTCTACGGTTGATTTTGAATCAACTGCGTCTACCGATTTCGCCACTTCGGCACTGAAGAGGATGCGGAAAACGTTGGGGATTATACCGTTACCGACAAGGCACGCAACCGGAATCGATCCGGATGTGCGCTAAGCGCTGAAAAAAGCACCACCACCTCGGCTACCAGCAAATTTCCGCGCAAAATCCCGCCAAAAACCAGAACATTCCCAATCTCCCCTACCCCCTGGAACTTTCTTAGGTCTACCCTCTCTTAAGCAACACTGACACCAGTCAGCCATAAAGAGAAATGAGGTTGAAATGACTAAAACAACACAACGCGTGATTTGGGGATGGGGTATTGCTGCGTTACTGGTTGCAGGCAGCGCATCAGCAGCGAGCTGGCAGGATCAACTGAGCAGCGCCGCTTCACAGCTGAGCAGCGGAACCACCAGCGGCAGCAGCACGTCGAGCGAAGGGATGTCGCTTTCATCGGTCACTGGCTTGCTGAACGGCGGTGACAAAGCCGTTAGCGCCAACAGCATGACCAATGCGGCAGGTGTGATGCAGTACTGCGTTGAACACAATGTGGTGAAAAACAACGTAGAGTCGGTGAAAGATCAGGTATTGGGCAAACTTGGCCTGAGCAGCACCACCGCCCAGGAACAGAAAACCGATTACCAGCAGGGTCTGCAAGGCTTGCTTAACACCGACAACGGCCAGCAGCTGAACCTCGAGAGCCTGAGCAACTCCACGATGGGCGAAAAGCTGAAGACCAAAGCCTGTGATGTGGTACTGAAGCAAGGCAAGAAATACATCGGGATGTAATGACATTGGGCAGCGCAGGACCGTGAGGCAGGCTGTCCCCTGGTTCAATGTCCTGCGTTGCCCCTCCCGCCAACTCCCTGCATCGTGCTGCCCGTCACGCCCTTCCCTTGAGGGGTGATTTCCCCGCACCATCATTAACGCTATAGTGGGATTTTAGATCTCACAGGACAGCGCGCATGAAAGGCATCAACATTGCGATTTACTTCGATCCCGACCTGATTCGCATTTGCGTACATCAACAGGACGGCAGCTATCTCAGCCAGAACTTCAATTACGACGACAGCGTGATTGAAGAGATTTACCAATGGCTGGAGCAGTTCACCCCCAATCGCACGCACATTTGCCTGATTGAGCATGACACCGCCGACCTCCTTGCGGATGAACTGGTGGATAACGGTTATCACGTCCATCAGATAAGCCAACACGATTTGCTGAACTGGTTTGCCAGCGAACCGCCGTCCTCACCCGATGGCTCGCCAGTACGCGCCCTGCTGCGCTACCTGGAAAACGAAATGCCGCCTGAATATCAGTCACGCACCCCGCAGATTGAAGCCCTGATGGATCTGCTGGATGAGCTGGACGCACTGGAAGCGGTAGAAGAAGCCGAAGATGAAGACAGCCTGCCCGATGACGTACTGCGCCTGATGAAGCAGAAAAAAATCAGCGCCCATGATGCTGCGTTGCGCCTGATCCCTGATGTCAACGAACGCATTCGCGAACATCTGATCAACTATCCTGATTTGATGACACCCGAATTGCTGGAAGACTTTTTCCCTGAGTTGATCGAAGCGCTGGATCGCCCGAAACACTAATCACCTACATCACGTTGTCTCCGTAAACTGAACCGCGCCGAGCTGTCATCGGCGCGCCTGCATCAGAAGGAACCGACATGCTGGATCTTTTCAAAGCCATTGGCCTCGGGCTGGTGGTCATTCTCCCCCTTGCCAATCCACTCACCACCGTCGCGCTGTTTCTCGGCCTTGCCGGTGATATGAATTTTCAGGAACGTAACCGCCAGGCCATGCAGGCCTCCATCTATGTTTTTCTGATTATGATGGTGGCCTGGTACGCGGGCACTGCGGTGCTGCACACCTTTGGGATCTCCATTCCCGGCCTGCGCATGGCGGGCGGGCTGATTGTGGCCTTTATCGGTTTTCGTATGCTATTTCCCGCCAAACCCGTGGGCCATTCAATGGAGGCGGAGCATAAACAGGATGAGCTGGAATCGAGTGATAACCATCGCGAAAGCGTGAATATCGCCTTTGTGCCGCTGGCGATGCCCAGCACCGCCGGTCCGGGCACCATTGCGATGATCATCAGCTCAGCCTCGACGATACGCAGCGGCGTTGATTTCCCTGGCTGGGTAATCGCGGTGGCACCGGTGATGATCTTCTTTTTGGTTTCACTGATTTTGTGGATATCGCTGCGCAGTTCAGGCGCGATAATGAAACTGGTAGGGAAAGGCGGTATTGAGGCGATTTCACGCCTGATGGGCTTTTTGCTGGTGTGTATGGGTGTGCAGTTTATTATCAACGGCGTGCTGGAAGTGATTCATACTTATCACTAATCCGTTGAAAATCAGCGCGATAAATCGCGCCGCTACCATTAAATCCGTGCACCTGGCATAAAAATCAGCGCGATAAATCGCGCCGCTACCATTAAATCCGTGCACCTGGGCATAAAAAAATCAGCGCGATAAATCGCGCTGCTATTATGAATGACAGGGGCGGCCTGAACGCCGCCCCGATGATCATTAGTGCTTCAGAGTCTTACGAACGTCAGCAACCTGATCTTTCGTGACTGCCGGAGCGTTGTTGCTCCAGCCCTGGCGAATAAAGGTCGCCAGTTGCGCCACTTCATCATCGCTCAGACGGTTGGCAAAACCAGGCATCAACAAGGTTGAGGCTGTTTTTTCAGTCGATGGCTGCTGTGCACCTTCCAGAATGGTGTGGATCAGTCCGGTTGGATCTTTGGCGTTGACGATCGTGGCCTGATCCAGTTCCGGGAACACGCCCGGCGCGCCTTTACCGGTGACAAAGTGGCACGCACCACAGTTGTCGAGGTACAGACGCTCACCTTCCGACAGATTTTTGCCTGCGGTCAGCTTCGCTTCCGTCGCCTGCTGGGCCTGAACGTTGTACGCCTGCAACGGCGGGTTGCCGCCCAGGAACTTCAGGTAGGCTGCGATGGCTTTCAGGTCGGCATCGGTCATGTGCGAGCTGCTGTGCTCAATCACCGACTTCATCTCACCGCCAACAGCCGCTTTATCGTTACGACCGGTTTGCAGGTAATCAACGATCTCCTGCTCGCTCCAGCGCGGCAGACCACGCAGTGACGGCACATCCCAGTTGTTCAGGCTACCACCAGCGAGGAACTGATCATCGCTGCTGTCGAGCGCTTTCTCGTTCATACCCAGACCGCGCGGCGTATGGCAGCTACCGCAGTGACCAAGGCTTTCCACGATATAAGCACCACGGTTCACCTCTTCAGAGGCACCGCCAATCGGCTGGAACGGCTTGTCAGAGGTGAACGCCCAGTTCCAGAAACGCATACCCCAGCGCTGGCTGAACGGGAAGCTCAGTTTGGTTTCCGGTGGCTGCTCCGCACTCGGTTTTACGCCCTGCATAAAGTAGACATACAACGCGTGCATATCTTCATCGCTGATTTTGGCGTAATCCGGGTAAGGCATCGCCGGGTAAAGGTGGGAGCCATCCGGCAGCACGCCTTTACGCACCGCATCGGAGAACTGCTGCTCGGTATAGTTACCGATACCGTGTTCTTTATCCGGCGTGATGTTGGTGGAGTAAATGGTGCCCAGATTAGACTCAATCGCCAGGCCACCGGCATAGTCCGGCTTACCCGCTACCGAGTGACAGGCCATACAGTCGCCGAGACGCGACAGGTATTCACCCTTTTTGATCAGTTGTGCGTCATCTGCCGCGTGCGCCTGCGCCGCAATGCTTCCCAGCAACACGGCATTAGCGATTAACAATGATTTTAATTTCATGTGCTTATGCCTGTACCAGTGGACCGGGGTTTTTCAGATAATGTTCTTTGATTGCCTGTGCCGCCATCAGGGTGATCGCGCCGATAGTATCGGTCGGGTTCGCCTGGAAGTTCTGCGGGAAGGCGTTACCGCCCGGTACAAACACGTTATGCACGTCCCAGCTTTGCAGGTACTTGTTGAGCGCAGAGGTTTTCGGGTTGTCACCCATTACCGCGCCGCCCACGTTATGGGTGGATACGTATTTGGTCAGGTCAAAGTCTGCGCCCATTGGCAGGAAGCTCATGCTCATGCTATCCGGGTTCAGCTCTTTGGCGATGTTGCCCACAATGCCTTTCAGATGCTGTTGCAGCTTCAACTCGTTCTCTTTCCAGTTGAAGGTCATACGCAGCAGCGGTAGGCCACGGTGGTCGGTGTAGTGCGGGTCGAGATCCAGATAGATATCACGATACGACTGGCAGGTCGTGGTGATGCTGATCTTCATCGAATGGTTGTACCACTGCTCCAGACCTTCTTTGTAGCCCATACCCCAGCTCGGCGTGCCTTTCGGCAGTGCAGCGGCCATTGGCGTACCGGTCGCCTGTGAACTGTGGATCTTGGCACCGCCGAGGAAGCCGAGACCTGGACCATCGAAGTTGCCCGGAGAGATGTCGTTGAACATCTGGCCGGTCGCACCAGCGGTCGCGAACGAGTTGAAGTTCTTGTCTTTGAAGAACAGGGTCGCGCCACCGTTCGACAGGAACGCATAGTTACGACCAACCACACCTTCTTCGGTGATCGGGTTGTACGGCTTACCAATGCCGGACAACAGCATCAGACGCACGTTGTACAACTGGAAGCTGGAGAGCACCACGATCTTCGCCGGCTGGAACACTTCGTTGCCGTCTACGTCGTAGTAAATCACCCCTTTAGCGGTCTTCTGGTCATCGTGCAGAACCACTTTCACCACTTCCGCGTGCACTTCATAGGAGAAGTTCGGCATACGCTTCAGCGCATCCATCACCGCCGTTTGCGGTGAAGCTTTGGAGTAGTTCAGGCACGGATATTTCGAGCAGTAACCACAATAGTTACAAGGCGCGATGGTGTTGCCATACGGGTTTTTCCACGCGCGTGAAACGCAGGCAGACGGGTTCGGGAACGGATGGTAGCCCAGTTTGGTCGCCGCTTCTTTAAACATCACGTTGTTCAGCGTGTCTTCCAGCGCTGGCAGCGGATAAGGCTCAGAACGTGGACCTTCAAACGGGTCACCACCTTCGAGGATCTGACCGCGCAGGTTGCCGGTGTTACCGGACTGACCGCAAATTTTCTCAAACTTGGTGTAATACGGCTCGATCTCATCCCAGGTGAACGGGAAGTCCATCACGCGCATATCTTCCTGGAGAATACCCGGCTTGTACGCCTGATCGACATAGGTTTTCAGTTTGATATCGGTCGGGGTAGGACGAATCAGTACCGCCGTCCAGTGCATGCCCGCGCCACCCACACCGGTACCCGGTGCAAACGCGCCCCACTTACGGGTCGGCAGCGCCGTCTGGTCCATGTTGTAGCGCACGGTCACCGCCACTTCTTTCGGCGTAGCGAACACCTTGTTACGCACGTTATAGGCGTACTCATCCGCCGGTTTCGGGTAAGCGAACTCGGGATAGTCGCGCTCACCACCGCGCTCCAGCGCGCGTACTTCTAAGCCAGCCAACGCCAGCTCAATGCTCATTAACGAGCCTGCCCAGCCGAGGCCGCAGACAACGACGTCGACTTCTTTTTTAGTAATCTGTGCCATGATAATCCTGTCTCAAATACCTGATGCGAAACGCAATTACGCGCGCTCACCCATGATGCTAACCGGGCCAAGCGGGTACGGTACGTTGTGCTGTTTAACCCACTCGGTGAAGCTGGCGCGCGCGCCAGGGAAGCCGATGGCAATCCAGGCTTTCATGCCTTTGTTGCCGCCGTACATCGGATCAGCGAGGTAGCCATGTTTGGTATCTGCAAGCAGTTGGCTGAAGAACTGGGAGGCTTTCAGGTTCGGCTCGCCCAGTGCGGCGAAGTCGATACCGTCATTTTTATTCACTTTAGTGAGAACCGCGTCTTTCTCTTCCAGCGTCAGCTCGTGGAACGCTTTCTGGTAGCTGCTCTGCGTCCACTGATTCACCAGCTTGATGCCGGTGTGATACATCTGCTGCGGAGTAAACGGAATCTGATAGCCCATCGTGGCGGGCGCATGCACGTCAAACGGACCCTGCATGTAGATTTCGTCACCGAACTCAGGGCTGTGAAGCTGCTGGTCGATAAAGATCGGTACGTTCGTTTCCAGCGCACCCGGAGCCTTGCCATTACCGCCGGCAGGGATCAGACGATCGGTGGCGGCAAGAATGAATTGCCACTCATCGCTGCTGAAAAAGATCGGTTTATAGTCGGCAAGTTCCGGTGCTGCCATTTCCGCGGCCTGGGCCGCAGTCAATCCCTTAAATACCAGGTCACTTAATGGCAAAGCCAAAAGCGACCCAAGCAGAAATTTACGTCTGGTGGTCGGTTTTTGTAAAAGCATGGCCTGACGACTCTCACTTGCTAAGAAAGATAATTATTTTTGTTAATGACTTAATTCATCGGTAAACAACCTGGCAATCTTAGGGATACAGATATTTCAAAGTGTAAGAATTAAATTAAGGATGTGTTTTGATGAGAAAGCATCATCATGTTGAATTTTGGTTACGAGCTGGTGAAGGGCTTTCGCGGCGGGAATTTCCGTTTTAACCGTACAAATGTCAGGTTTTTGTTCGAATCGACTGTGCAAATGACCAAAACAATTTACGCATCGCAATAATACCGGGAATTAATCGATAAAAATAAATCACACTTCCATACAAGAGAACCATTCTCATTAATAACATCTTATTTACTTACAGGAAACACAATCTCCATATCTATTTCCAAAAAATGACAGGCAGCGCACAAAATAAGCGAAATAATTGAGCGCCGAAATGGATTGTTAATTTCTGGCACAGCTCAGAACAAACCGGCATTTTGCCATTTGCGCCTCAGCGATAGAGTCAGTTAATCAATCACTCGGGATGACAATAATGCGATCATTAGTTTTGTTGCTGGCGCTAATCAGTTGCGCTTTTACGTTACAGGCGGCGACGCCGAAGGACACCTTAGTTGTCGCCGTGCCGCTCGATGGCATCATCAGTTTTGACCCTGCGGAAAGTTTTGAAACCGTCAGCAACAGCGTGCAGCGCAATCTGTATCAAACGTTGGTGGAGGCCGATCGCACGACGCCGCAGAAACTCGCGCCGCTGCTGGCGACCTCCTGGCAAGCGGGCAGCACGCCGCACAGCCTGGTCTTTACCCTTAAATCCGGCGCGCATTTTGCCAGCGGCAATCCGGTAACGCCGCAGGATGTGGTGTTCTCCTTAACCCGCGCGGTACAACTTAACAAGGCACCGTCGTTTATCCTCGCTGAGTTTGGCTGGACGCCAGACAATGTCGCCGCTCAGTTTAAGGTGTTGAATGATCACCAACTGGAAATCCAGTGGCCTGCGGCGATTGGGCAGGATCTGGCGCTACGCCTGCTGACGGCGCCGGTGGCCTCGATTGTTGACAGCAAAACCGTGCAACAGCATGAAGCCAACAACGATCTGGGTAACGGCTGGCTGCACACCCATTCCGCAGGCAGCGCGGCCTTTGTCATTCAGCAATATGTCCCGCAGCAGGCATTGGTGTTGACCGCTAACGCCCAGGCACAGCCCCAGCCGCACCTGCAACGTATTCTGCTAAAAGGCGTGGCCGATGCTGGCGCACGTCGTTTGTTGATTCAGCAGGGTGATGTCGATGTCGCCTACCAGCTTGGTCCGGATCAGATTGACGCGCTGAAAAGCGATAAAAACCTGCGCATCGCTGCTTTCCCGTCCAGCCTGGTGTATTACCTCGGCTTCAATACGCAGAACAAAGCACAACCGGCACTTGGCAATCCTGCATTCTGGCAGGCCGCTCGCTGGTTGGTGGATTATCACGCCATCGCCGATCAACTGTTAAAAGGCCAATACGCTATTCATCAAAGCTTCCTGCCGCAGGGGTTTGACGGCGCGCTGGAAAACCAGCCATTCCACTACGATGTGGCGAAAGCCAAACAAATTCTGCGCCAGGGCGGCATTCAGTCCGGCACCCGGTTCTCGCTAACGGTCATCAATCAACCTCCTTATATCGATGTGGCCCAGGCACTGCAAGCCAGCTTTGCCAAAGCGGATATTCAGATTGAGCTGCAACCGGTGGCGGAGTCGGAGCTGTGGAGCAAAATGCGCGGACGTGATTTCCAGTCAATCTTTATTTACTGGGGAGCGGATTATGTCGATCCCAATACCAACGCCAGCGCCTTTGTGTACAACGTACCCGGCGGCTCGAAAACCCTCGCATGGCGCGTCGGCTGGGACATTCCGGATCTGAGCGCCAAAACCCGCGCCGCAGCAGGCGAAAGCGATGCGGCCAAACGTCGCCAGCTCTACACCGAATTGCAGCAGTCGGTGCAGCAGAATTCGCCGTTCGTTATCACCTTACAGGGCGCGCAGCAGGTGGCGGTGCGTGATAATGTCGATCATGTGCAGCAGGGGATCGGTGTGAGCCTGTTATATTTCGATACGGTGCAAAAGAAATAACCTGTCCCGTAGCGGCGCGATTTATCGCGCATCTTTTCGCAGACGATAAAGAATCGCGCCGCTACGCCTGGTCGACGTTTGCTATCCTTTCAGGCATCACCGCTTGCCTGAGAGAGAAAAATCATGACCACCCCGTTGTTGATTGCCCAAACCCCGGAAGTGAAACTGCAACTGCTGCCAAACATGGCGAACCGCCACGGCCTGATTGCCGGCGCGACCGGCACCGGTAAAACCGTCACGCTGCAAAAACTGGCAGAATCCTTCTCCTCCATTGGCGTACCGGTGTTTATGGCCGATGTGAAAGGCGATCTGACGGGTATCGCCGCTGAGGGCGAAGGTTCGGAGAAACTGCTGGCTCGGCTGGCGAAAATCGGCGTGACCGACTGGCAACCTCAATCCAATCCGGTGATGTTGTGGGATATCTTTGGCGAGCAAGGCCATCCGGTGCGCGCCACCGTCTCGGATGTTGGCCCGCTGCTGCTGGCGCGTTTGCTCAACCTCAATGACATCCAGAGCGGCGTACTGCAAATCATCTTCCGCATCGCCGACGATCAGGGCCTGTTGCTGCTGGATTTCAAAGATTTGCGCGCTATGACGCAATACATCGGCGACAACGCTAAAGAATTCCAGACGCAATATGGCAACATCAATAGCGCCTCGGTCGGCGCAATTCAGCGTGGCCTGCTGACGCTGGAGCAGCAGGGTGCTGAGCATTTCTTTGGTGAACCGATGCTGGATATTCGCGACTGGATGCGTTGCGACGATCAGGGCAAAGGTTTTATCAACATCCTCTCCGCCGAAAAGCTCTATCAACTGCCAAAACTCTACGCCACCAGCCTACTGTGGCTACTGGCAGAATTGTATGAACAATTACCCGAAGCGGGCGATCTTGAGAAGCCAAAAATGGTGTTCTTCTTTGATGAGGCGCATCTGCTGTTTAACGACGCGCCCGCGGTGCTGCTGGAGAAGGTTGAACAGGTGATTCGCCTGATTCGCTCGAAAGGCGTTGGCGTCTATTTTGTCACGCAGAATCCCGCCGATATTCCCGACAGCGTGTTGGGCCAACTCGGCAACCGTGTGCAGCATGCACTGCGCGCCTTTACCCCGAAAGATCAGAAAGCGCTGAAAACGGCGGCCGACACCATGCGTGCCAACCCGGCGTTTAATACCGTCGAGGCCATTCAGGCGCTGGGGACTGGCGAGGCGTTAATCTCCTTCCTCGATGAAAAAGGCAGCCCGTCGATAGTGGAACGTGCGATGGTGATTGCGCCCGGTTCCCGCATGGGGCCAGTCAGCAGTGATGAACGTAATGGCCTGATTAACCACTCGCCGTTGTACGGTAAATACGACAGCGAAGTCGATCGTGAATCTGCCTTCGAGATGCTACAAAAAGGGGTGCAGGTTGCCACCGATCAGGCCAATGCCCCCGCAGCGAAAGGCAACAATGTGGCGGTGGATGACGGCATTCTCGGCGGCCTGAAAGATATTCTGTTTGGCAGTACCGGCCCGCGCGGCGGCAAGCGTGATGGGGTGGTACAGACGATGGCAAAAAGCGCCGCACGGCAGGTCACTAATCAAATCATTCGCGGCGTGTTGGGTAGCCTGTTGGGAGGGCGTCGTCGTTAAGGAGCAGTTAATGGATAAACATCAACAACTGAAACGGAGCAAACGTCTGGCGCTGTCGCTGCTGCTGATTGCCGCCGCGATTTTTGTCATTACGCTGTTTCTGCCGCCCAACTTTTGGGTCAGTGGCGTTAAAGCCATTGCCGAAGCGGCGATGGTCGGTGCGCTGGCCGACTGGTTCGCGGTGGTGGCGCTGTTTCGCCGCGTGCCGGTGCCCTTTATTTCACGTCACACCGCGATCATCCCGCGTAATAAGGATCGCATCGGCGAAAACCTTGGCCGCTTTGTGCAGGAAAAATTCCTCGATACCGATTCGCTGCTGGCCCTGATTCGTCGTCACGACCCTTCGCAGATGCTGGCGCAGTGGCTGAATGCGCCCGGTAATGCCGATCGCATTGGCCGCCATCTGTTGCAGGTGATGCGCGGCTTTCTCGACCTTACCGACGATGCGCGTATTCAGCAGTTTCTGCGTCGGGCGGTACATCGCGCGCTCGACAAGGTTGACCTCACCCAATCCAGCGCGCTGCTGCTGGAAAGCCTGACCAAAAACAACCGCCATCAGGAGCTGCTGGATGCGGCGGTGCAGCAACTGCTGCGTATCCTGCACAAGCCCGGCACGCGGGAGTTTATCGC
The DNA here is from genome assembly GCF_009728735.1 of Pantoea phytobeneficialis. NCBI lineage: Bacteria > Pseudomonadati > Pseudomonadota > Gammaproteobacteria > Enterobacterales > Erwiniaceae > Pantoea > Pantoea phytobeneficialis. The sequence continues at coordinate 624,260 of NZ_CP024636.1, read as the reverse complement.
CATGCAGATTGTGCGCTGGCTGAAACGCGAGCATCCAATCAAGGCCAAAGTGTTACCCACCGAGTGGTTGGGCGAGCACAGCGCCGAGCTGGTGGCTAACGCCGTCGATTCGATTTTGGATGAGGTGGCGCTTGATCAGGGCCACGAATTTCGCCTCGGTTTTAACCGCGCGGTGGAGCGGCTGATTGTGAAGCTGAAAAACGATCCTGAGATGGCCGAACGCGCTGAGGTGATCAAAAGCTGGCTGAAGGAAGATGAGTCGCTGAATCGCTACATTGGTGAACTGTGGCAGGATTTACGCGGCTGGCTGAAGGAGGATTTGCGCAGCGACAACTCGCGTGTGCAGGAACGCGTTCGACTGGCTGCGTTGTGGTTGGGTGAAACGCTTGCCGCTGACCAGGCGCTGCGCACCTCAATGAATCAGCATCTGGAAGATGCCGCACGTAGCGTCGCACCGGAGTTTGCCCAGTTTCTGACACGCCACATCAGTGACACGGTTAAAAGCTGGGATGCGCGCGAAATGTCGCAGCAGATTGAGCTGAATATTGGCCGTGATTTACAGTTTATTCGTATCAACGGCACGCTGGTGGGCGGTTCGATTGGTCTGGTGCTGTATTTGTTGTCGCAGTTGCCAATGTTGATGAGATATTTGACGCTCCCGTAGCGGCGCGATTTATCGCGCCGCTACGGGGATGGTGCTTAACGACGTTTCAACATCAAAAACAGGCTGATGGCGAAGAACGCCGCGCTCGGCAGAATCGCCCCGAGAATCGGTGGGATACCATACACCAGACTCAACGGACCGAAAATCTGATCCAGCACGTAGAACAGGAAACCAAAGCTGATGCCGGTTACGACACGTACCCCCATCGACACGCTACGCAACGGTCCAAAGATAAACGACAACGCCATCAGCATCATCACCGCCACCGAGAGCGGCTGGAAGATTTTGCTCCACATGTTGAGCTGATAACGTCCCGCCTCTTGTCCACTTTGTTTGAGGTACTTGCTGTAGTTGTAAAGCCCGCGAATCGACAGCGCGTCCGGGTCCAGCGCAACCACACCCAGCTTGTCTGGCGTCAGGTTGGTCTTCCATTCACCGCTCAGGCTTTGTGAACCGGTAATCTGCTTCGCATCTTTCAGGTCCGACTCATCCACCTGGGACAGCACCCAAAGTTTCTTCGTTTTATCCCAGGTGGCAGTCGCTGCATAACGAACGCTCAACAGGCGACGTTGATCGTTGAAGTTGTAGATGCTGACGCCATCAATCTGGTTATCGCCCTTGATACGTTCGATATAGATGAAACTGCTACCGTCTTTCGCCCACAAACCATTCTGCGTCGACACCAGTGCACCGCCGTACAACTGCTGCGCACGGTAGTTTCGTGCCATCTGCTCACCCTGCGGCGCAACAAACTCACCAATCGCCATGGTCAGCAACACCAGCGGAATTGCGGTTTTCATCACCGCCAGTGCTACCTGCATCCGGGTGAAACCCGATGCCTGCATCACCACCAGTTCGCTGCGTTGCGCCAGATTGCCAAGACCTAACAACGCCCCGAGCAACGCCGCCATCGGAAAGAAGATCTCAATATCTTTCGGCACACTGAGCAGGGTGTAGTACCCAGCATCCAGCGCGGTATACATGCCCTGCCCGGTTTTACGTAGCTGATCGACAAACTTGATGATGCCCGACAGCGACACCAGCATGAACAGCGTCATCATGATGGTGTTAAAAATGGTTTTGCCGATATACCGGTCAAGTACCTTAAACATCACACTGACCCTCCACGGCTAAAACGGGCGCGGATGCGGCGCATCGGCACCGTATCCCACAGGTTCAGGCCGACGGCCAGTGCCAGGTAACCGAAGTTCACCACCCACATCCAGATGGTTGGATCGAATTTCCCTTTCGCCGAGTTTGATTTCAGCGAGCTTTGCAGCAGGAAGAAGATCAGATACAGCAACATCGCCGGTAACATCGACAGGACACGGCCCTGACGCGGGTTCACCACGCTAAGCGGCACCACCATCAACGCCATCACCAATACTGAGAACACCAGCGTCAGACGCCAGTTCAGCTCGGCAGTGAAGGTAGGATCTTTGCTTTGCCACAGCGTGCGCATATCCGCCTGCTCAGCATCGTTGGGATCCAGCACCGCCTGTTTGTAGCCAATCAGCGCCTGGTAATTCACAAAGTCGGTGATACGGAAATCACGCAACATTGCGGTCCCTTCAAAACGCGTGCCTTTATCCAGCGTCACAATTTGTGACCCGTCCGGGCGTTGCTCCATATGCCCGCTATCTGCCAGCACCACTGAAGGTCGCGCATTCCCCTTTGGACGCAACTGGGCGAGGAAGACGTTGCCGAAGGTGTTACCCCGCACGTTTTCAACGAACAACACCGCGTTACCGTCGCTGGAGGTCTGGAATTGCCCTGCCGCCAACGCGGCCGCGCCGGGGTTGGCTTTGGCATTCTGCGTCACTTCATCCTGATAACGTGAAGACCAGGGGCCCAGCCATATCACGTTAATCGCCGCCACCATCGAGGTGAGCAGCATCAGGATCATCGCTGATTTAACCAGCACGCTTTTCCCCAGGCCACAGGCATGCATCACCGTGATTTCACTTTCGGTGTACAGCCGCCCAAGGGTCATTAAAATCGCCAGAAACAGGCTTAGGGGCAGGATAAGTTGTGCCATTTCAGGCACGCCAAGTCCTAACAATGTCAGAACCAGGTTTGTTGGGATCTCGCCATCCACCGCGGCACCCAGGATCCTCACTAACTTCTGACAAAAGAAGATCAGTAGCAGGATGAACAGGATAGCCAGCTGGCTTTTGAGCGTTTCCCGAACCAGATATCTAATGATGATCACGCTTAGTACGCCTGTGATAACTTGTCTTTTTGCAGGAAAATCGCTAGTTTCAACGCTTATCAGCCATTTTTCTTCATCAATGGCCGTCATCGCAGCTAAAATAGTATGACAAACGCGTCCGGGTGGTGAAAAAACAACACATTGCCACCCTAACTCATTATGACCGCCGGCGTTTAAATGTCATGGCGTCGCAACAAATTTAATGCGTTACGAGCGCGCTACATTCTAACGACAGCTTAGGCCGTTGTCTTTAAGATTCAGGAGAGTGCATGGAGTTCAGTGTAAAAAGCGGTAGCCCGGAAAAACAACGCAGCGCCTGCATTGTGGTTGGCGTTTTCGAACCGCGTCGTCTTTCACCGATTGCCGAACAGCTCGATAAGATCAGCGACGGTTACATCAGCGCCCTGCTGCGCCGCGGTGAGCTTGAGGGTAAAGTGGGCCAGACACTGCTGCTGCACCATGTGCCGAATATCCTTTCCGAGCGCATCCTGCTGATCGGCTGCGGCAAAGAACGCGAACTGGATGAGCGCCAGTACAAGCAGGTAATTCAAAAGACCATCAACACGCTGAATGATACCGGTTCAATGGAAGCGGTATGCTTCCTGACTGAACTGCACGTCAAAGGCCGCAATACCTACTGGAAAGTACGCCAGGCGGTGGAGACCTCCAAAGAGGCGCTCTACAACTTTGATCAACTGAAAAGTAACAAAGTCGAGCCACGCCGCCCGCTGCGTAAACTGGTGTTCAACGTGCCGACACGTCGTGAACTGACCAGCGGTGAACGCGCAATTCAGCATGGTCTGGCAGTAGCCTCTGGCGTTAAAGCGGCCAAAGACCTCAGCAACATGCCGCCAAATATTTGTAACGCCGCGTATCTGGCGTCGCAGGCACGCCAACTGGCGGATGCGTTCAGCAAAAATGTCACCACCCGCGTCATCGGCGAACAGCAGATGAAAGAGCTGGGGATGAACGCCTATCTCGCCGTCGGAGCGGGTTCGCAGAATGAGTCACTGATGTCGGTGATTGAATACAAAGGCAGCAGCAACGCAGACGAACGCCCGATCGTGCTGGTCGGTAAAGGCCTGACCTTCGATTCCGGCGGTATCTCGATCAAACCGGCGGAAGCGATGGACGAGATGAAGTACGACATGTGCGGCGCTGCGTCGGTCTATGGCGTGATGCGCATGGTGGCGGAACTGAATCTGCCGCTGAACGTGGTCGGGGTGCTGGCAGGCTGTGAAAACATGCCTGATGGCCGTTCGATGCGCCCGGGTGACGTGCTGACCACCATGTCAGGCCAGACGGTAGAAGTGCTGAACACCGATGCCGAAGGTCGTCTGGTGCTGTGCGATGCCCTGACTTATGTTGAGCGCTTCGATCCTGAAGTGGTGATTGATGTCGCCACCCTGACCGGTGCCTGCGTGATTGCGCTGGGTCATCATGTCAGCGGTCTGCTGTCGAACCACAATCCGTTGGCGCATGAGTTGATCAGCGCCTCTGAGCAGTCTGGCGACCGTGCCTGGCGCTTGCCGATGGCAGATGAATATCAGGAGCAGCTGGAATCCAATTTTGCCGACATGGCAAACATTGGCGGCCGTCCGGGTGGTGCCATCACCGCAGCGTGCTTCCTGGCTCGCTTCGCGCGCAAATTTAACTGGGCGCACCTGGATATCGCCGGTACTGCCTGGCGCTCCGGTAAAGCCAAAGGCGCAACCGGTCGCCCGGTGCCGCTGCTGTCGCAGTTCCTGCTGAACCGTGCAGGTCTGAACGGCGACGATTAACGCATCCGACGTGCAGCAATTAAAACCGGGGCGCATAATGCGCCCCAATGTCATTAATGGAATCTAGCCCGCCATGAAAAACGCCACCTTTTATGTGATGGAGTCCGATACCGCCAGCGACGGCCTGAGCGCCATTGAAGCGCTGGTGTGCGATTTGGCCGAAGCACGCTGGCGTGACGGCAAACGCATCCTGATTGCCTGCACCGATGAACAGCAGGCCAATCGTCTGGATGAAGCCTTATGGCAGCGCCCGGCCAATGCCTTTGTACCGCATAACCTTGCGGGTGAAGGCCCGCGTTATGGCGCACCGGTCGAGTTGGCCTGGCCGCAACGACGCGGCAGTTCGCCACGCGACTTGCTAATCAGCCTGCTGCCGCAGTTCGCAGATTTTGCTACTGCTTTCCATGAAGTGATAGACTTCGTTCCTTACGAAGAATCCCAGAAACAGCTGGCGCGTGACCGCTATAAAGCGTATCGCAGCGTTGGCTTCCAATTGAATACGGCGACGCCACCACAGCCGCAAACGACATAGCAGAAATGGAAAAGACATATAACCCGCAAGATATCGAGCAGCCGCTCTACGAGCACTGGGAACAGCAGGGCTACTTTAAACCGAATGGCGACACCAGCCAGGAAAGCTTTTGCATCATGATCCCGCCGCCGAACGTCACCGGCAGCTTGCATATGGGTCACGCCTTCCAGCAAACCATCATGGACACCATGATTCGTTACCAGCGCATGCAGGGCAAAAACACCCTGTGGCAGGCGGGTACTGACCACGCGGGTATCGCTACCCAGATGGTGGTTGAGCGCAAAATTGCGGCTGAAGAGGGCAAAACGCGCCAGGATTACGGTCGCGAAGCCTTTATCGACAAAATCTGGCAGTGGAAAGCGGAATCAGGCGGCAATATCTCCCGTCAGATGCGTCGCCTCGGCAACTCCGTTGACTGGGAACGCGAGCGCTTCACTATGGATGAAGGGCTTTCCAATGCCGTGAAAGAAGTGTTTGTACGCCTGTATAAAGAGAACCTGATTTACCGTGGTAAGCGCCTGGTAAACTGGGACCCGAAACTGCGTACCGCGATTTCTGACCTCGAAGTTGAAAACCGCGAAACCAAAGGTTCGATGTGGCACATCCGCTACCCGCTGGCCGATGGCGCAAAAACCGCGGAAGGTAAAGATTACCTGGTGGTCGCGACCACCCGCCCGGAAACCCTGCTGGGCGATACCGGTGTGGCCGTCAACCCGGAAGATCCACGTTATAAAGATCTGATCGGCAAAGAGCTGATCCTGCCGCTGGTAGACCGTCGTATTCCGATCGTTGGCGATGAACACGCCGACATGGAAAAAGGCACCGGCTGCGTGAAGATCACCCCGGCCCACGACTTCAACGACTACGAAGTTGGCCGTCGCCATGCGCTGCCGATGATCAACATCCTGACCTTCGACGGCGACATCCGCACCACTGCGGAAGTGCTCGACACTAACGGTGAAGAGACTGACGTTTACAGCAACGCCATCCCGGCTGAGTTCCAGAACATGGAACGTTTTGCTGCGCGTAAAGCGATCGTCGCGGCGATTGACGCCCTCGGCCTGCTGGATGAGATCAAGCCTCACGATCTGACCGTACCTTATGGCGACCGTGGCGGCGTGGTGATTGAGCCGATGCTGACCGACCAGTGGTATGTGCGCACTGCCCCGCTGGCAAAAGTCGCGGTTGAAGCGGTGGAAAACGGCGACATCCAGTTCGTGCCGAAGCAGTACGAAAACATGTATTTCTCCTGGATGCGCGACATTCAGGACTGGTGTATTTCCCGTCAACTGTGGTGGGGCCACCGTATTCCGGCGTGGTACGACAATCACGGCAACGTGTATGTCGGTCGCACTGAAGAAGAAGTACGTCAGGAAAACAACCTTGGCGCTGACGTTGCGCTGCGCCAGGACGAAGACGTGCTGGATACCTGGTTCTCTTCTGGCCTGTGGACCTTCTCAACCCTCGGCTGGCCGGAGAACACCGAAGCGCTGCGTACCTTCCACCCGACCAGCGTGCTGGTGAGCGGCTTCGACATCATCTTCTTCTGGATTGCCCGCATGATCATGCTGACCATGCATTTCATGAAAGATGAAAACGGCAAACCGCAGGTGCCGTTCAAGACCGTGTATATCACTGGTCTGATCCGCGACGAAGAAGGACAGAAAATGTCCAAGTCGAAGGGTAACGTCATCGATCCGCTGGATATGGTGGACGGCATTTCACTGGAAGATCTGCTGGAAAAACGTACCGGTAACATGATGCAGCCGCAGTTGGCTGATAAAATCCGTAAACGTACCGAGAAGCAGTTCCCGGACGGCATCGTCCCATCAGGCACCGATGCGCTGCGCTTTACCCTGGCGGCACTGGCCTCGACGGGTCGTGACATCAACTGGGACATGAAGCGTCTCGAAGGTTATCGCAACTTCTGTAACAAGCTGTGGAACGCCAGCCGCTTTGTGCTGATGAACACCGAAGATCAGGATTGCGGCCAGAATGGCGGCGAAATGAAGCTGTCGCTGGCGGATCGTTGGATCCTCACCGAGTTTAACAGCACCGTAAAAGCCTACCGTGAAGCACTGGATAGCTATCGTTTCGATATCGCTGCCAACCTGCTGTACGACTTCACCTGGAACCAGTTCTGTGACTGGTATCTGGAGCTGACCAAGCCAGTGATGAACAGCGGTAGCGAAGCGGAACTGCGCGGCACGCGTAACACGCTGGTGACGGTGCTGGAAGCGTTGCTGCGCCTGGCACATCCGGTCATTCCGTTTATCACTGAAACCATCTGGCAGCGTGTCAAAGTGCTGAAAAATATCAGCGACGACACCATCATGCTGCAACCGTTCCCGCAGTACGAGGCGGCGAAAGAAGATGCGGAAGCGAAAGCGGATATCGAGTGGATGAAGCAGGCTATCGTCGCGGTACGTAATATCCGCGCCGAGATGAACATCGCCCTGAGCAAACCGCTGGATGTGTTGCTGCGTGATTGCTCACCGGCGGCGCTGCGTCGCGTGGAAGAGAACCGTAACTTCCTGTCGCGTCTGGCACGCCTGGAAAGCCTCACCATCCTGCCTGCGGGCGAGAAAGGCCCGGTATCGGTGACCAAGATCGTTGAAGGCGCTGAACTGCTGATTCCGATGGCGGATCTGGTGAACAAAGAAGCGGAGCTGGATCGTCTGGCGAAAGAGCTGACCAAGCTGGATGTTGAAATCGAGAAGATCCAGACCAAACTGGCGAACGAAGGTTTTGTTGCCCGTGCACCGGAAGCGGTGGTAGCGAAAGAGCGCGAACGTGCAGCTGAGCTGGAACAATCAAAAGCAAAACTGATTGAACAGCAGGGCGTGATTGCGGCATTGTAATCGCTTCAGGCCAACTGCTTAACCGAAGCCGGGCACTGCCCGGCTTTTTTCTATCGGATGAGATGCTAATGACCACTGTCACCCCGCTGGATCTTCAGGTACGTCCCATTACCGCAGCCGATAATCCGCTGATTGCTCGGGTCATTCGCGACGTCTCTGCCGAGTTCGGCCTGACTGCTGACAAAGGCTATACCGTGTCTGATCCCAATCTGGACCGGCTGTTTGAATTGTACAGCGAGGCGAACAGCGCTTACTGGATTGTCGAGCATCAGGGCAAAGTGCTGGGTGGCGGCGGTGTGGCACCCCTGGCGTGTAGCGCGCCGGATATTTGTGAATTACAGAAGATGTACTTTCTGCCGGAAGCGCGTGGTTTTGGCCTGGCCCGCGATCTGGCACTACGCGCGATGGATTATGCACGCCAGCAAGGTTTCCGTCGTTGCTATCTGGAAACCACCGCCAGCCTGACGCGCGCCATTAAGTTGTATGAATCGCTGGGTTTTACCCTGATTGATACCGCGATGGGCTGCACCGGGCATGTGGATTGTGAAGTGCGTATGCTGCGTACCCTGTAATCATTCCGTCCCGTAGCGGCGCGATTTATCATGCGGGTCGTAGCGGCGCGATTTATCGCGCGGGTTGTAGCGGCGCGATTTATCGCGCGGATTTTATAAGGTTGGCACACCGCTGTGAAAACGCAGCTCGATATCCGGTTCGCTGATTAAGCGCCCTTCCGCCTCACCAATCGCGCGCACGCGTGGCGCAATATCTTTCGGCGAAATCTGCGCCGCCAGCGTCAGGTAATCCTGGTAATGACGCGCTTCGGAACGCAGCAGCGAGATATAAAACTTCTCCAGTTGCTCATCCAGATACGGTGCCAGGCTGGCGAAACGTTCACAAGAACGCGCCTCGATATAAGCACCGCAAATCAGCTTATCTACCAGGGTATCTGGCTCATGAGTCGTGACCTCACGCAGCAACCCTTTGGCGTAACGACTGGCGGTAATCTTGCGATACGGCAGACCGCGCGCCTGCATAATTTCCCAGACCTGATAAAAATGGTGCAGCTCTTCTTTAATCAGCAGCACCATCTTTTCCACCAGATCATCCGCCCACGGCAACTCATTACGCACGATGATGCTTTTGGTCAGATTTTTGTGGGCGTTGATAAAGTTGCTGTCGTGATCTTCGCCAAAAATAAAATCTTCGTAGGGCTTCAGCCACGCCAGAATAGCGTCACCACTCGGCTTGTCAGCCACATATTTACGAATCAACCAGACGGCGGTTTGCGCGGCTTTTAACTCACAAACCATATGATCGGTGAGTAGCAACGTCAGGTTTTCCGGCTTGCGTGCTTCATCAATCCACGCCTGTGGTGTGCGGCAATGCAGAAACTGATGGATAGGTTCTAATAGCGGGGCGTAATTCATGAATGTCTTTATCTGCGGGGAAAAAATACGGGCAGCAACGCGGCTGCCCGTTCATTTTTAGTGACGTACACCGTCGTCTTCATCATCAATGAAGTCGCCGTCATCATCTTCGTCTTCCGCGTCCGGGTCTTCGAAGTAGGTGCCCCAACCGTCGTAATCTACGTTGTATTTGCCCGCCAGATTCACCAGTTGCTCAACCTGCGCATCAATCAGCTCGGGTTTCAGCGCGGCTTCGCTCAGGATGTCGACACACATCACCGTGCTGCCATCTTCCAGCTCCAGCTCTTCCGGTTCAGTCACCTCATAACCCAGCTTGAAGGCATCTACCGCCGCTTTTTCCAGCGAGTCAAAATTGTTGCAGGAAAGATGGTGCTCGATGGTGTAGAGGGCATCAGGATCGCTGCCATCTTCCAGTAATTCATCAATGATCAACCGCGTCTCTTCGCGTTGTTCTTCCAGCAATGCTTCGTATGCCATGGGGATATCCTCAAAATGTTCGGCAATGAATGCAATTATTTTCCCACACTGCCTCGCGCGCCACTACTCAAAACAGAAAGTTTCTTAACGCCGGGGTTGAAAATGCATATTCATACGGTTAGATTGAATTTTAATTCATTTATGATCCCCACATGGAGCGCTGTATGAGTCAGCTGAACCAACGCCATTTCCTGAGATTGCTGGACTTCACCCCAGCAGAAATTGATTACCTGTTAAGACTGGCCGGTGAATTAAAACACGCAAAGAAAAACGCCAGCGAAACGCAGTACCTGAAAGGCAAAAACATCGCGCTCATCTTCGAAAAAGACTCGACTCGTACCCGTTGCTCTTTCGAAGTTGCCGCTTACGATCAGGGTGCTAACGTGACTTACCTCGGCCCAAGCGGCAGCCAGATCGGCCATAAAGAGTCGATGAAAGACACTGCGCGCGTGCTCGGACGTATGTATGACGGTATTCAATATCGTGGTTATGGTCAGGCGTTGGTGGAAACCCTGGCGGAACATGCCGGGGTGCCGGTCTGGAACGGTCTGACCACCGAATTCCATCCAACTCAGTTGCTGGCGGATCTGTTGACGATGCAGGAACATCTGCCACAAAAATCGCTGAACCAGATGACGCTGGTGTACGTTGGCGATGCGCGCAATAACATGGGCAACAGCATGCTGGAAGCAGCTGCGATGGTCGGGCTGGACCTGCGTCTGGTGGCACCGAAAGGCTGCTGGCCAGAAGAACAACTGGTGGAACAATGCCGCATCGCAGCGCAAAAAACCGGTGGCAAAATCACGCTGACCGAAGATATCGCCACCGGCGTGCAGGGTGCCGATTTCATCTACACTGACGTGTGGGTCTCGATGGGAGAAGACAAATCCGTGTGGTCTGATCGTATCGCGCTGCTGCGCCCGTATCAGGTAAACAGCGCGATGCTGGCGTTGACCGGCAATCCGCAGGTGAAGTTCCTGCACTGCCTGCCAGCGTTCCATGATGACCAAACCACGCTGGGACGTCAGATGGCTGAGCAGTATGGCCTGAACGACGGTATGGAAGTCAGCAACGAGGTGTTTGAATCGGCACACAGCATTGTGTTTGACCAGGCAGAAAACCGCATGCACACCATTAAAGCCGTGATGGTGGCAACGCTCGGCCAGCCCTGACTCAGGCGGGAGCAAACGATTACCTCGCGTGTGATTTTTGCTTGATGCAAAGCAGTGAATGCGTATAATGCGCCACAATTTGCCGGGAGGAAGCATGCAACAGCGCAGCGCACAATTTGACGCTCAATTACGCCAGAAAGCTGGCGGCGCACCTGTTTCTTTCCGTCATCAATCGATCGCAAATCAAGCCCCTTAAGCAGGGGCTTTTTTTTGTCCGTTATCCGGCAGCGCAGAGGAGAGAGCTATGGCCAACCCGCTATATCGTAAGCACATTATTTCAATTAACGATCTCAGCCGCGCTGAGCTGGAGCTGGTACTGCATACCGCCGCGCAGCTCAAGGCACACCCGCAGCCGGAATTGCTGAAACACAACGTCATCGCCAGCTGCTTCTTTGAAGCCTCAACGCGTACCCGTCTGTCGTTTGAAACCGCCATGCATCGCCTTGGTGCCTCGGTCGTCGGTTTTGCCGACGGCAGCAACACCTCGCTCGGTAAGAAAGGGGAAACCCTCGCCGATACCATTTCGGTGATTGGTACCTATGTCGATGCCATTGTGATGCGCCATCCGCAGGAAGGCGCGGCCCGTCTCGCTACCGAGTTTTCCGGCGGCGTGCCGATTCTCAACGCCGGAGACGGGGCTAACCAGCATCCGACGCAAACCCTGCTCGATTTGTTCACCATTCGTGAAACCCAGAGCCGTCTGGATAACCTGAATGTGGCGATGGTGGGTGACCTGAAATATGGCCGTACCGTGCACTCCCTGACTCAGGCGCTGGCGAAGTTCGATGGCAACCGGTTCTTCTTTATCGCCCCTGATGCACTGGCGATGCCGTCTTACATCACCGATATGCTGGATGAGCAAAACATTCGCTGGTCGCGCCATGACAGCATCGAAGAGGTGATGCCGGAACTGGATATCCTGTACATGACGCGCGTGCAGAAAGAGCGTCTCGACCCGTCAGAATACGCCAACGTCAAAGCGCAGTTTATTCTGCGCGCCAGCGACCTGGTGGGCGCACGCGACAATATGAAGGTGCTGCACCCGCTGCCACGAATCGATGAGATCACTACGGATGTCGACAGCACACCGCACGCCTGGTATTTCCAGCAGGCCGGGAATGGCATCTTTGCCCGCCAGGCTTTGCTGGCTCTGGTACTGAATCGCGATCTGGCCCTGTAAGGAGGAAAACAGCATGACACACGATAACAAATTGCAGGTTGAAGCCATTAAACGCGGCACGGTGATTGACCATATCCCGGCGCAGGTTGGCTTTAAATTACTGTCGCTGTTTCGCCTGACCGAAACCGATCAGCGCATCACCATTGGTCTGAATCTGCCTTCTGGCGAAATGGGGCGTAAAGATCTGATCAAGATCGAGAACACCTTTCTCACCGATGATCAGATCAACCAACTGGCGGTGTATGCCCCTCATGCCACGGTCAACCGTATCGACGAATATGAAGTGGTGGCGAAGATCGCCCCGACGCTGCCGGATCGCATCGAACGGGTGCTGACCTGCCCGAACGGCAACTGTATCAGCCGCAGCGAGCCAGTGTTCTCCAGTTTTGCCGTGAAAAAGCGCGACGATGAAGTGCACCTGAAGTGCAAATATTGCGAGAAAGAGTTCGCGCACCATGTAGTGCTCGGTCACTGGTAATCGTCAGCATCGCCCCTATAATGGGGCGATCTTTTCATGCCGTCGGGAGCACTGGCGGCGCATTTTCTTAAGGAGAAACAATGTCTCGCGAAATCAGTACCGAAAAAGCACCGGCAGCGATTGGTCCGTACGTACAGGGCGTGGATCTCGGTAGCATGATCATTACCTCCGGCCAGATCCCGGTTGATCCGCAAACCGGCGCAGTGGCTGACGATGTGTCTGCTCAGGCGCGTCAGTCGCTGGAAAACGTGAAGGCGATTGTTGAAGCTGCCGGTCTGAAAGTGGGCGACATTGTGAAAACCACGGTGTTTGTCAAAGACCTGAATGACTTCGCCACCGTGAACGCAACCTATGAAGCGTTTTTCACCGAGCATAACGCCAGCTTCCCGGCTCGCTCCTGCGTGGAAGTGGCGCGTCTGCCGAAAGATGTGAAGATTGAGATCGAGGCGATTGCGGTTCGTCGCTGATGCCCCCCGTAGCGGCGCGATTTATCGCGCGGATTTTACCCGCATAGCGCACGAAATCGCGCGATAAATCGCGCCGCTACATCCTGGGTTATTTGACAGAACGCAGCAGTTTTTCCAACGGGCGCACTAACGCCAGCACCGTCTCATCCTGCACCAGGGCAGCGTCATCCAGTTTCTCTTGCATCTGCGCCACTTCTCCCGCGCCATACGCCTGATTACGCTCCAGCGTCGCGACCAAATCCAGCCCCATGCGGCAGAGAATTGCCACCTGCTGTACCTGCGGTTGCAGCGCATGCAGTTGATAGTTATGCAGCGTCAGCGGCAGCACCCGGTCGCTGTTACTTAGCCAGCGTTGCAATTGCTGGCGAATCACATTGGTGGCCTGCCGGTTGCCCCGATTAGCGATCAAGGCATCCACCTGCTTGTCCAGCAAACGCACCGCTTCGCTCTCGGCGGGCAGAACATCGGCCAGTCGGTTAAGCGGCTCGAAATAGTTATAGTGGCCTGCCTGGAATTTCAGATGCTGCCGCGTGTAATATTGTGCCGGTTCCAGCACCTCACTCAGCACGCGCAGTGGGGTAATATCGGTGCTGTTCGCCAGTCGCATCATCTGTACCTCCGCCTGCTGATGTTGTTGCAGACCAACGGATATGGCACCCCAGCGATCGATGGCGCTCAACCGCTGATACATATTATCGCTGTCATTCACATCGGCAGCAGACCACAGGCGTTCCGCCACCACAAAGGTTCGTGGCCACAGTTTGGTGTCAATAATCTGGCTATTGACGTTTTCCGCCCACAGCGCCGCTTCACCCCCTTTCAGGTTTTCACTTAACTGCTGCGGGCTGGGCAACGAAGGGGCAATCCCGCTGGGTACTTGCGCCAGACGGCCCCCCTCGGTGGGATAACGTACATTGCCCACCAGCATATATCCGGTCAGTTTGTTGTCCGTCAACGTCACCATCGGCTGCACTTCCCCCATCCAGGTATCCACCCGGAACGTGACCTGGCTGGATGACAACCAGTCAACCTGCTGCACCAGGCGCCGCGCTTTGCCGTTAAAGTCAATAAAACCGCGCCACCCCTCTTTTCCCTCAATCAGGGTGAAACTGCCCTTCACCGCGCTGCCTTTCAGACGTGGCAGGGTGAATGCCCAACTCTGTGCCTGCTCATCCGCCTGCACCTGATCCTCGCCGTTCAGCCCCTGCGGGAAAGGCTCATTACGATAGTGGTAAGCCGCAGGTTGTGGTTGATCAAGGTAGAAGCCGGTTGAAAGGATGCCGCGATAGTCGTTTTTCACCACCTCACCTAAGGCATCCTGCCCCTGCCACGACTGGATCAGAATGCTGCGCGGCAGATCGGGATGATAGATTTCGTCCCAGCCCACCATGCGACGTTGATGCGCTTCAAGAATCTTTTCCACCCGCTGATTAAACCAGGCCTGCAACGCATGGGCATCCTTTAACCCGTGATCGCGCATAAACTGTTGAATTTTAGGCGAGTCATTCCACTGCGCAGGATCAACCTCATCACCGCCAATATGCAGATACGGATCCGGGAAGATCGCTGCCACTTCCCCCACCAGCGTATCGATAAAGGCAAAAACCTGTTCATTGCTCGGATCGAGCAGCGGCTTAAATACCCCCCAGCCGCGCTCCATTGAGTACGGTCCCGGTGCGCTGATCAGCTCTGGCATCGCCACGGCGATGGCCGAAGCATGGCCGGGTAGATCGATTTCCGGGACAACGCGGATGCCACGTTGCGTGGCATATTGCACTACATCGCGCATCTGCTGCTGGGTGTAGTAGCGGCCATCACTGGCTTTATCCTGCAACTGCGGATAATGGCTGGAGGCAAAACGCCAGCCCTGATCGTCGGTCAGGTGCCAGTGAAAAACATTCATACGGGCTGCCGCGATGCCATCAATCTGACGTTTGATGGTCTCCACCGGCATAAAATGACGTGCGGAGTCGATCAGCAGACCGCGCCAGGCAAAGCGCGGTTGGTCATTGATGGTGACATACGGGATGACCGTGCCGCTTTCACTGTTCTCAATCAGTTGCAGCAGAGTCTCCATACCACGCATGGCACCGAAGCGTGTCTGCGCCTCGAGCAAGACACCATCGCTGTTCACCTCCAGCTGATAGCTTTCATCGCTGTCCGGTTGCGGTAAGGGGTCAACCGCCTCCTTGATTTGCACCCGGATAGTCGCCTTTTCATCCGATGCGTCCGTTGGCAACAACGGCCAGCCAGTTTGTCGCGCAATACGTCTGAGCCAGCGCGTCTCCGCCCCCTCCAGATGGTCCCCCGATATGTGTAGCGTCAGCTGTGGCGTCAGTTGATAGGCACCGCCGCTCCGAGGCAGCTCAACCTGTTGCGGCCAGGGCATCAGCGGCAGATCACCCGCCGGGGTGGCGAAAGCGGAAAAACTCACGGATAAACAACAGGCAAGCAGCGTGCGTTGCAGAGGCATGAAGGGCATCCTTGTTAACGATTGTCTGACCAAAGCGGGCAAAAGGCTCATTAAACCTGTTTCGCGTCGCACATCAAGTTGCAGAAAGCGGAACTATGGGCGGGTTAAAACTTTTTCAGTTTAGTCAGCGTTGCTGATTGCGCGCCTTTCAAACTTCCTTATTGCTTCTTTGCGCCATATCAAAAACCCTGCAATTAATTCTCAGGCAAACACCATATATAGCGATTACACTTCGTAAAAATCACAACATGTAGTTTCACGGAGAGTAAATGGCAACGGTAGTGATTAAGCGTGACGGCTGCAAAGTGCCGTTCGATGCCCAGCGCATTGCCTGCGCCGTACAGGCTGCGGCCAGTGCGGTACAGGTGAACGATGCGGCCTGGTGCGCCCAGGTTGCGGCAGAAGTGGAACAGCAACTGGCTGCACGCCACGAGGTGGATATCCGCGATATCCAATGCGCGGTCGAAGAGACGCTGATGAGCGGTCCGTGGCCGCAGCTGGCACGCGCCTATATTGAATATCGTCACGACCGTGACCTGGCGCGTGAACAGCGCGGGAAACTACATCACGCTATTCGTGGCCTGGTTGAACAAACCAATGCCGCGCTGTTGAACGAGAACGCCAACAAAGATAGCAAGGTGATCCCCACCCAGCGTGATTTGCTGGCAGGGATCGTCGCCAAACATTACGCGCAACAACAGATCCTGCCACGCGACGTGGTGCTGGCGCACGAACGCGGTGAGATCCACTACCACGATCTCGATTATTCGCCCTTCTTCCCGATGTTTAACTGCATGCTGATTGATCTGCACGGCATGCTAACCAACGGCTTCAAAATGGGTAACGCTGAGATCGAGCCACCCAAATCGATCGCCACCGCCACCGCCGTCACCGCGCAGATCATCGCCCAGGTCGCCAGCCACATTTACGGCGGCACCACCATTAACCGTATCGATGAAGTGCTGGCCCCCTTTGTCACCCTAAGCCTGGAAAAACATCGTGCTGTCGCCCTTGAATGGCAGATTGCCGATGCCGAGGCGTATGCCCGCGCGCGTACCGAAAAAGAGTGTTACGACGCCTTCCAGTCGCTGGAGTATGAGGTCAATACGCTGCATACCGCCAACGGCCAAACCCCCTTTGTCACCTTTGGTTTTGGCCTCGGTACCGACTGGGCGGCACGTTTGATCCAACAATCGATCCTGCGCAACCGTATTGCCGGGCTGGGCAAAAACCACAAAACCGCGGTATTTCCGAAGCTGGTATTTGCCATCCGTGAAGGGGTTAACCGCCGTGCGGGTGACGTCAATTACGACATCAAACAACTGGCGCTGGAGTGTGCCAGCAAGCGGATGTATCCCGATATCCTCAATTATGACCAGGTGGTGAAAGTCACGGGTTCGTTCAAGACGCCGATGGGTTGTCGCAGCTTCCTCGGCGTGTATGAAGAGCATGGTGAGCAGATCCACGAAGGACGCAACAACCTGGGCGTGATCAGTCTCAACCTGCCACGCATTGCGCTGGAAGCCCAGGGGGATGAGGCACGTTTCTGGTCGCTGCTGGATGAACGCCTGGCACTGGCGAAACGTGCGTTGATGACCCGTATCGCGCGGCTGGAAAAAACCAAGGCCCGCGTCGCGCCGATTCTGTATATGGAAGGTGCCTGTGGCGTACGCCTGAAGGCCGATGACGATATCGGGCCAATTTTCCGCAATGGCCGTGCCTCCATCTCCCTTGGCTATATCGGCCTGCATGAAACCCTCAATGCGTTGAGCGGTAACGAAGTGCATCCGTATGATGCCGATTATCTGCGCGCCAAAGGGGTGGCGATCGTCGCCCATCTGCGTCAAGCGGTGGATGCATGGAAAGCGGAAACCGGCTATGGCTTTAGCCTCTACAGCACGCCAAGCGAAAACCTGTGTGACCGCTTTTGCCGCCTTGATGCCGCCGAGTTTGGCGTGGTGCCGGGCGTCACCGACAAAGGTTATTACACCAACAGCTTCCATCTCGACGTCGAGAAGAAGGTTAATCCGTACGACAAAATCGACTTTGAAGCGCCTTACCCACCGATCGCCAACGGCGGTTTTATCTGTTACGGCGAATATCCCAATATCCAGCATAACCTCAAGGCGCTGGAAGATGTCTGGGACTATAGCTACGACCGCGTGCCCTACTACGGCACCAACACGCCCATTGATGAGTGCTACGAATGCGGCTTCAGCGGCGAATTCAGTTGCACCAGCAAAGGCTTTACCTGCCCCTGCTGCGGCAATCATGATCCGGCGCGGGTGTCGGTGACACGGCGCGTGTGCGGCTATCTCGGTAGCCCGGATGCACGTCCGTTTAACGCCGGTAAACAGGAAGAGGTGCAGCGCCGCGTGAAACATCTGGATACGGGACAACTGGGATGATGCATATCCATCGCTATTATGACGTCGATATTGTTAACGGTCCGGGCACACGCTGCACGTTGTTTGTCGCCGGTTGCGAACACCAATGTCGCGGCTGCTACAACCAAAGTACCTGGCGACTGGACTCCGGCGTGCCTTTCACGCTGGCGATGGAAGAACAGCTGATCGCCGATCTCAAAGATCGGCGCATTCCGCGTCAGGGATTGTCGCTCAGCGGCGGCGATCCGCTGCATCCCCATAACGTGCCGCATATCCGCCGTCTGGTGAAACGGGTGCGGCGTGAATGCCCCGATAAGGATATCTGGCTGTGGACCGGCTACCAGTTAGCGGAACTGAGCGCCGCGCAGCGGGAAGTGATCGCCGAAATCGACGTGTTAATCGATGGGCGATTTATCGAAGCGGAGAAAGATGCGCGGCTGCTATGGCGCGGCAGCCGCAATCAGAAAATCTGGTATCTACGCCAGCCACAGGGCGAGCACACCGACCAGCATTCCGCTGCAAGCGACGCCCAACAAGGCTATCCACAACGCGCGAGCCGGGAATGCCCGGTGCAGCATCAGTAATGAGGGGACGCTGACCGCTGGCAATGTCAGCAGCAATGCCAGCGCGGGCGCGATGCCCATCCCGGCCAGCATCATGGTCTGGACAATCGGGATCTCTGCCGCAGTCGGGATGACAAACAGGCATCCCGCCACTGCCATCACCACCACCCAGAACAACGTGTTACCCACGGCCCCATCCGCATGCGGGAACAGCCAGACGCGGGCCGCGCCAAGCAGCAGCACCGCCGCCACATACAACGGAATGGTATTCCAGAACAGCCGCCACAGCACCCGCCACCAGCGCTGGAGAAAGGGTTCTTCCGGGGGGACCGATGCCCTGGCCTCAAGTGCACCGACTTTCTGCGGCACGCTACGTTGCACCAGCCAGGCAATGCCCAGCACCATGATGATCCCCGCCACCAGGCGGATGGCCGCGAACTGCCAGCCCAGGACAAAACCCATAAAAATCAGGGTGGCCGGATTCAGTATCGGGTTTGCCAGCCAGAATGCCATCGCCGCACCGCTGGAAACTTGCGACTGCCGCAAACCCGACGCAACCGGTGCGGCACAGCACGTACACATCATGCCAGGTAGCCCAAGCCCGGTGCCAATCAATGCGGAACCAAAACGGTTCTTGCCCATCAGACGCAACAGCCAGCTACGGGGGATCAGCACCTGTACCAGCGATCCGAGCAGTACGCCGAGTACCGCTGCTTTCCACACCGCCAGAAAATAGACCATCGCGTAATCCAGCGCGGCACGCCAGGGTGACGCATCCGCGTTGGCTAAAATCGATTTACCGATCGAATGAGTCTCTGCCGCCGTGAAGGCTTTGCCGTAGTAGGGTTGCCATTTGACGTACCAGAGGCCAACAATCACCACCAGCAGAAATAGCAGCGGTTTCCACCAGGCAAAACGCGTTGCCGCAGCAGTTGAAGTGAGTTGAGTCATGACAGGATTCCGTATTCAGACTGAATAACGAATGCCGTACCGGAGGCACGACGGATTAACCCGCGGCGGCACGATTTATCGCGCGGTTTTATCATCCATCGCGCACTAAATTGCGCGATAAATCGCGCCGCTACGGATAGAGGGTAGCAGAACGCTTAATCCGCGCGCTGCCAGACAATTTTTTTGCCAAACCCCAGCGCGTTATCCGTCATCTTCACTTCTTCCAGCACTATTTCCCACAGTGGAGCCGTGACGGCTCGCGAAATGGGGAAACGTTTCTGGTAGGCATGACGGGCCTGTTGCTCGGCTTCATCCCTTAAGCGCTGAATATGGCCGCGATATTGTACACCCTTAATCAGCAACACGGTTTTCGGCTGCCCGTTAACCGTGCCCGCCACGCGCGGATTAGCCAACATCAGTTGACCATGACGGGTATCTGGCTCGGTCATCAGCCAGAACACCATGCGGGATTCATCAAAAACATAAAAACAGTTGGCGCACCAGAGATCGTCACCGTCTGTCGCGCACAGCGACAGCGCATGCTGTTTCTTCAGGTAGCGAATCAGATGGGAATGGTCGGACACAATCGAACTCCCTTGCAGGCCAGAGGCCTGTGCTGACCAATAGCGGCAACGCCGGATGCGCGCTACACTGCCTGCCAGCAATTTTTCCGAGGTTAGTCATATGGAGCAGGGCTGGCAGCTTTATATGCTGCAAACCGCCGCAGGCATGCTTTACACCGGCATCACAACGGATGTTAACCGGCGTTTACAACAGCATCAGCAGGGGCGTGGAGCACGATCACTGCGCGGCAAAGGCCCGCTGACGCTGGTATTTCACTGTGATGCCGGGGATCGCGCCGCCGCATCACGACTGGAGTATCAGGTTAAACAGTTAAGCCGGGCGCAAAAGTTACAACTGGTAGCGCAACAACCGCTCAACCTGACGAACTGGTTTACGCAAAGCGATTGAAAGGCTCGGCAAAATCGATCTGCCCTTCTGCCCCGACGAACGCATCGTCGGCCAACTTGTACACCTGAAACGCCGCTTCTGAACCGGTCCAGCGGCAATGCAAACCATGACGCGCTGCCGGTTCAAAACCGAAGGCATTGTAGTAAGCCGGGTCACCCAACACCACCACCGCGCTGTAACCAAATTCGTTCAGCGCGTCTAATCCCTCGTACACCAGCTGTTTACCGATACCCTGTTTACGTACCGTCTCGTCCACCGCCAGCGGTGCCAACGCCACCCAGCCGCGATCCTCACCCTGCAAGGTTACCGGGCTGAAGGCGGCGTAACCCAATACCTGGCCTTCATCATCAGTCGCCACCACGCCGAGGGTCAGCAAACCATCTTCACGTAACTGTTGTACCAGTTCCGCTTCGGCGGCGCTGGCAAAACAGCGCTTTAACAGGCTGTCGATGCTGGCTGCATCAACACCAATTTCAGTACGAATTAACATGAGATCCTCGCGCGCGACTCACTGGCCTTCGCGTCCTGTTTCAGTCCTGCCTCAACAAAGGCAGCCAGCTGTTGCAACCCCGTGCGCAACGGCGTGGGCATGGCATCCAGTTCAATGGCATCCATCAGGTTTTTCACCTCCAGTCCCAGCTCCGTGTCGCCTTCAATCACCAGGCGGCGTTGAAAGAACAACATATCGGGGTCTGCTTTGCGTGCTGCCACCAGCAACAGATCGTTAGCTTCACCACGAAACCAGACATCAGCCTCTGTATCGTGTGAAACGGTCAGACGCCCATCCTGCAAGGTCGTCATCCAGCGCAAATTGATGTCGCTGATTTCGATCCCCAGGGAACGTCCTTCCAGAAAGTCTAACTCACCTTCAGCCAAAGCATGGCGAAATTGCCAGTTTAGGAGTTGTTGCAAAACGGCTTTTTTCAGCGCAAAAGGGGTCAATGAAACCGGTAACCCGAGGAATTTTGGGCCTTTTTCAACAATCAGGCCGCGTAAGCGAGTAAACACCATCTGCACTCCCTTTAGAAAATTTTACCTATTCTGCCACATCCGTTTGGCTTCGCATCCACTGAGATCAAGGAATTCGCAGTCTGGTTGTGTGAAAAATCTTCACTCTGCATCACCATTGGCCGTTTCACTGCCTTAAATCAACATTCTGCGGCGAGGGCTTACCTACACTCAACGCCGTCCAGAACCTGGGGGAGGAAAAAGTATGGAACTGCTGTGCCCGGCGGGTAATCTGCCTGCGCTGAAATCGGCGGTGGAGCATGGCGCCGACGCCGTTTATGTCGGCCTGAAAGACGATACCAATGCCCGCCACTTTGCCGGCCTTAATTTTACCGATAAAAAACTGGCCGAAGCCGCGCGCTATCTGCACCAGCATCGGCGCAAACTGCATGTGGCGATTAACACGTTTGCCCATCCCGATGGCATGAATCGCTGGCAGCAAGCGATTGATATCGCTGCCCAGAATGGTGCAGATGCGCTGATCCTCGCGGATATCGCCACGCTGGAATATGCGGCGAAGCACTATCCACAGGTTGAACGTCATCTGTCGGTACAGGCTTCGGCCACCAATCTGGAAGCGATCCGTTTTTATCATCGCCATTTTCAGTTGCACCGCGTGGTGCTGCCGCGCGTACTGTCGCTACATCAGGTGAAACAGCTGGCGCGTGAAACACCCGTCCCGCTGGAGGTGTTCGCTTTTGGCAGCCTGTGCATCATGGCCGAAGGTCGTTGTTATCTCTCCTCATGGCTGACGGGTGAATCGCCCAACAGCGCCGGAGCCTGCTCACCCGCCAAATTCGTGCGCTGGCAGCAGACGCCAAATGGCATGGAGTCACGCCTGAATGAAGTATTGATTGACCGTTACGGCCCCGATGAAAGCGCCGGTTATCCCACCCTGTGTAAGGGGCGCTATGAAGTCGATGACCAGCGTTATCACGTCCTGGAAGAACCGACCAGCCTGAACACCCTGTCGCTGTTGCCGGACTTGCTGCGGGCCGGTGTGGCATCCGTGAAGATCGAAGGACGCCAGCGCAGCCCGGCCTACGTGGCGCAAGTGGCGAAAGTGTGGCGCCAGGCGATTGATCGATGTATCGCCGCACCGGAACAGTTTGCCGTGCAGACCCCGTGGATGCAGGCGTTGGGAGAACTTTCTGAAGGTAGCCAGACCACGCTCGGCGCTTACCATCGCGACTGGCAGTAAGGAGTCAGCATGAAATACGCAATCGGACCGGTGCTGTGGTACTGGCCCAGCGACAAACTGGAAAATTTTTATCAACGTGCCGCGCAATCCAGCGCGGAAATCGTTTATCTGGGGGAAGCGGTATGCAGCAAACGCCGCGCCACGCCGTTCGCGAAATGGATGGAGATGGGCCGGGCGCTGGCGCAGCACGGTAAGCAGGTGGTTATCAGCACGCTGGCGCTGCTGCAATCGCCTTCGGAACTCAAGGAGCTGCGACGCTATGTGGAAAACGGCGAGTTTCTGATTGAAGCCAACGATATTGGCACCGTGAATATGGCGGCTGAACGCCAGTTGCCGTTTGTCGCTGGCCCGACCCTCAACGTCTACAACGCGCAAACGCTTCAGCTGCTGTTGCAGGAAGGAATGACGCGCTGGTGCATGCCGGTCGAGATGTCACGCGACTGGCTGATCCAGCTGTTGCAGCAGTGTGATACGGCAGGCGTACGTGATCGTTTTGAGGTAGAGGTGCTGGGTTACGGCCATCTGCCGCTGGCGTTATCCGCACGCTGCTTTACCGCCCGCTCGGAAAATCGTGCCAAAGATGATTGCCAGACCTGCTGCATTGATTATCCCAATGGCCGACGCGTGCTATCCCAGGAAGGCCAGCAGGTGTTCGTGCTCAACGGTATCCAGACCATGAGCGGTTACTGCTACAACCTTGGCAATGATCTGGCCGGTATGCATAACTGGGTCGATATCGTGCGTTTATCGCCACAGGATGAAAGCACACTGGAAGATGTGGATCGCTTCCGCGCCAACGAAGCCGGTGAAGCGCCCTTAATGGTGGCGCGCGGCAGCGACAGCAACGGTTACTGGCGACGCCTGGCCGGGATGGCGCTGGATACGACAGGCCGCTGAAAGGCACGTTCCGGCTATATTCCTGCGGTTATTAGCAGTTTTAATATGGGTACTGATGCGTAATACTGGATGGCGCAGGTTTGATGAACACCTGCGCCATACTTATTTGGAGTGCCCATGTCTGAGAAAAAAACAGTTCGCCTGTCCGTGCTGGATCTGGCTCCTATTCCACAGGGTTCAACGCCCCGCGATGCGTTCCAGAATTCGCTGGCATTGGCCCGTCAGGCTGAAGCCCTTGGCTTTCATCGCTACTGGTTGGCAGAGCACCACAATATGACCGGCATTGCCAGCGCGGCAACCTCCGTATTGATTGGTTATCTGGCTGCCAACACCGAAACCCTGCGCCTCGGCTCCGGCGGCATTATGCTGCCGAACCATTCACCGTTGGTGATCGCCGAACAGTTTGGCACCCTGGAGGCGCTCTATCCGGGACGTATCGATTTAGGGCTGGGCCGTGCGCCGGGTTCCGACCAGCGTACTATGCTGGCGCTGCGTCGCCATCTGTCGAGCGCACAGGCCGACAGCTTCCCCGATGATGTCGTTGAGCTGCTGAACTGGTTTGATGCTGAGGTGGGTGAATGTCCACCGGTTCAACCGGTGCCCGGCCTGTGCTCAAAAATTCCGGTCTGGCTGCTGGGTTCCAGTCTTTACAGCGCCCAGTTGGCCGCACAGCTTGGCTTGCCATTTGCCTTTGCCTCGCATTTTGCCCCGGATCTGCTGCTCCAGGCATTGCACCTGTACCGTGAGAAGTTCCAGCCATCAGCGCGTCTGGAAAAACCTTACGCAATGGTGTGCGTCAATGTGGTGGCCGCCGATAGCGAACGTAATGCGCGCTTCCTGTTTACCTCAATGCAGCAGCAATTTATCAATCTGCGTCGCGGTAAACCGGGTCCACTCCCGGCACCAGTGGAGAATATGGACAACTTATGGTCGCCGTCAGAGCAGTACGGCGTGCAGCAAGCACTCAGCATGTCGATCGTCGGAGATAGCGATAAAGTTCGCCACGGCCTCGCGGCGCTGGTGCGCGAAACTCAGGCGGATGAAATCATGGTGAATGGCCAGATTTTCGATCCGCAGGCACGCCTTCGCTCCTTCGCTATCGCGATGGAAGCCGCTCGCTCGCTGTAACGGTTATTGCGGTGGGTACGCTTCCTGGCCCACCGCCATCTGACGGATATCCCGTCCCGGAGACTGGCCATAGAATCGGCTGTATTCACGGCTGAACTGTGAAGCGCTTTGATATCCCACCCGATAGCCCGCCGTTCCGGCATCCAGTTTTTCCATCAACATCAGACGCCGCGCTTCATTCAGACGCAGCTGCTTTTGATACTGCATTGGCGTCATGGCAGTGACCGATTTGAAGTGATGGTGCAGTGACGAAATGCTCATGCCTACGTTGCTTGCCAGCTGATCCATCTTTAACGGCTGATGAAAGTTTTCCCGCAACCAACGCGCAGCGCGCGCCACTTTGTTACCCGGACGTTCTGCCAGCGCCATATTCAGAATGCGCGGCCCTTCCGGCCCGGTCAGCAGACGATAAAAAATCTCCTGCTCAATTAACGGTGCCAGCGCCGCGATGTCCTGTGGCTGATCCAGCAGTTCAATCAGGCGAATGACCGCATCCACTAACGGCGGGGCCACTTTATGCACCGTGATGCCACGCTCATTGGTGGTGGCGGCGGCTACCTGATGCAACGGAAAGTGCTCCAGATAACGCATCAGACGTGCCTCATTGATGGTGATGCCCACCCCCAGATTGGGTTTCTCCTCCGTCGCCATCACCACGCAGGATTGCACAGCCATATCCAGCGTCACCAACAACAAATCGCCCGCCCCGTAATGCATCACATCCTCTCCCATGCGCAGCGCTTTCTGTCCCTGCGCGACCAGCGCAAAGCTGGCCCAGGTGGCAACATGCGTCAGGCTGGTGGGTCTGGAACTGCGGCCAAAAGAGAGAAAATCGATAGCACTGTGGTGACGGCCATCAGCCGGGGCGTGGCGGGCTATCATGGCAACCAGTTGCTGCCACTGTTCCTGATGAATCATGCGTTGGGCGCTCCGCGATGAAAGATCGTCAAGTCGCTATTCTAACCTGGCGTGGTTGTTACGCCTGCTCCCTGGGATGGAGATTTGCAGGATCGTGCAAAAAGCTTGCAGGATTGCGCTACCGGTAGATTGTATGGACAGCGCATTCTTATGCTTCCCCGAAACCTCAGGTGGAGAGACACAATGAAAGCACTTGAAGGCAAAATTGCGCTGGTGACGGGCGCTTCGAAAGGCATTGGTGCCGCCATTGCCATGACTTTCGCGGCGGCCGGCGCCCGGGTGGTAGTGAATTATCGTCAGGATGAAGTCGGCGCAGCTGACGTGGTGACGGATATCCGTGCTCTGGGTAGCGATGCCATCGCCGTGCAGGCTGATGTCTCGCGTGAAGCTGATGTTGCACGGCTCTTTGCTACCGCCATTGATCAATTCGGCGCCCCGGACATCGTGGTGAACAACGCAGGCATTTTTCATCATGGTGATTTCACCGCGCTGAGTGTCGTTGAGATGCAGCAACAGCTGAATGTAAACCTGTTCGGCACGCTTCTGGTTTGCCAGCGAGCAGCACAGCATTTTCCGTCACGCGGTGGTTGCATCATCAACCTGAGTGCGTTGAATAGCCAGCGCAGCACGCCCGGTTCAGTGCTGTGGGCCGCCACCAAAGGCGCGATCGATACCCTGACACAGGGTCTGGCACGAGAACTTGGGCCGCGTAATATCCGCGTCAATGCCCTGGCCCCAGGCATTATCCTGACCGAAGGTTTACTGGCGGCGAAGAAGATGCACCCGGAACTGAAAGCACAGTTAATTGCAGCAACACCGCTGGGACGCTTTGGCTTACCGGAGGATGTGGCGCAGGTCGCGCTGTTCCTCGCATCGGAGGAGTCTGCCTATGTCAGCGGCGAACGGGTGCTGATTGCTGGCGGCGTGTAGGAAATAGGAAAAAAAATGGGACGCCGAGGCGTCCCATTTTGTTATTCAGCGTTTATCGCTTAGATATCACGACGACGCGGTGCTGCTGCACCCGCTTCTTCGCGACGAGGGCCACGGTTACCTTCACGGCTGAAACGGCCACCTTCACGACGTTCAGAGAAACGACGACCGCCTTCACGACCTTCACCACGCGGTGCGCCACCTTCACGGTTACCACCGCGACGCTCACCACCGAAGTCACGACCACCGCCACGACGTTCGCTACGCTCACCGCGCTCAAACGGCTGTGCGTCGCCCAGCAACTGCATATTCATCGGTTTGTTCAGAATACGCGTGCGGGTGAAGTGTTGCAGAACTTCGCCCGGCATGCCTTTCGGCAGCTCGATAGTAGAGTGAGAAGCAAACAGCTTGATGTTACCGATGTAACGGCTGCTGATGTCACCTTCGTTAGCGATCGCGCCCACGATATGACGAACTTCAACACCATCATCACGGCCCACTTCAATGCGGTACAGCTGCATTTCGCCCACATCACGACGCTCACGACGCGGACGGTCGCCATCACGGCTGTCACGCGGACCACGAGAATCGCGAGAGTCACGGGAATCACGACGATCATCACGATCACGGAATTCACGACGCGGCGGACGCGGTGCATCAGCAGGTACGATCAGAGGACGTTCGCCCTGAGCCATTTTCAGCAGTGCCGCAGCCAGGGTTTCGATATCCAGATCTTCTTCCGGCTGCATTTTGCTCAGCAGGGCACGGTACATTTCCAGATCGCTGCTTTCCAGCTGCTGCTGAACTTTCGCCGCGAATTTAGCCAGACGACGCTCACCCAGCAACTCAGCATTCGGCAGTTCAACTTCCGGAATGGTCAGCTTCATGGTGCGTTCGATGTTACGCAGCAGACGACGCTCGCGGTTCTCAACGAACAGCAGCGCACGACCTGCACGGCCTGCACGACCGGTACGGCCAATACGGTGAACGTAAGATTCTGCGTCCATCGGGATGTCATAGTTAACAACCAGGCTGATACGCTCAACGTCCAGACCACGGGCAGCAACGTCGGTTGCGATCAGGATGTCGAGACGACCATCTTTCAGACGCTCCAGCGTTTGCTCACGCAGTGCCTGGTTCATGTCGCCGTTCAGTGCTGCGCTGTTGTAACCACTGCGCTCCAGCGCTTCAGCCACTTCCAGCGTTGCGTTTTTGGTACGCACGAAGATGATCGCAGCATCGAAGTCTTCTGCTTCGAGGAAACGCACCAGCGCGTCAGTTTTACGGCCATAAGCGGTCCAGTAAGACTGAGAGATGTCCGGGCGGGTAGTCACGCTGGACTGGATGCGCACTTCCTGCGGATCTTTCATGAAACGCTTGGTGATACGACGAATCGCTTCCGGCATGGTGGCAGAGAACAGAGCGGTCTGATGACCTTCCGGGATCTGCGCCATGATGGTTTCAACGTCTTCAATAAAGCCCATACGCAGCATTTCGTCAGCTTCGTCCAGTACCAGACCACGCAGGTTGGACAGATCAAGCGTACCGCGTTTCAGGTGGTCAAGCAGACGACCCGGGGTGCCCACGACAATTTGCGGGCCCTGACGCAGTGCACGCAGCTGTACGTCATAACGCTGGCCGCCGTACAGGGCCAACACGTTTACGCCACGCATGTGTTTGGAGAATTCAGTTGCTGCTTCAGCAACCTGCACCGCCAGCTCACGGGTCGGTGCCAGCACCAGAATCTGCGGTGCTTTCAAATTTGGATCAATGTTATTCAACAGCGGCAGAGAGAATGCTGCAGTTTTGCCACTACCGGTCTGTGCCATACCCAGCACGTCACGGCCAGCCAGCAGGTGCGGAATGCACTCAGCCTGGATCGGTGACGGCTTGACGTATCCCATGTCGTTAAGAGCAGACAGGATGGATTCGTTCAGGCCCAGATCAGCAAAAGTGGTTTGAATATCAGTCATGTAGTACACGTGCCTCTTAGATTGCGGCGGCCAGTCTACATAACTCGTCATGAAAATTTTCAGTCATTTTCATCGAAAAGTGTGAACCGGCTCAAATTAGAAGTTTCGACGAACAGAAAAGCCCTCATCCCGGAAGATGATGACTTAACGGGTAATTCAGGCAATAAAAGTTCGTCAGCTATTGCTGGTCAGATTCTGATAAATCGTCTTGTGCCTGGCCGAGTTGCGCCAGTTCCAACAATGCGTATCGGTGTTCAACAAAGTTATTAACGTTGTTGGCCACCGCCAGTTTGAACAACGCTTTCGCGTCGTCCTTCTCCCCCAGACTTAGGTAGTACTTACCTAAATAGAAGTTGGTTTCACTGAGATGTTCAGCGAGCGAGGTGTTATCCGTTGCGTCCGCCTTGAGACGTTCCATCAATGTTTTTTCACTGATGTCGCCCAGGTAGAACTCGACAATATTCCATCCCCATTGATCCCGGACCGCTTTGTCGTAACGCTGTTTCAGCGAAACTTTTGCTTTGTCGACATCCATCTCGCGTTCAACGAGGTAGAGCCACAGGCTGCGGAATGGATCATTAGGATCGTCTTGATAAAACGCCAGCAGATCATCTTGCGCTAACTTGTATCGACCGCCGTAATAGAGGGCGATACCACGGTTTAAATGCGCATAGTTGTAAGTTGGATCAAGCTCAAGTACAGAATCAAACGCTTCATAGGCAGCATCAAAATTGCCTGCCTGCGTTAAATATATGCCGAGATAGTTAAACACCTCAGGCATATCCGGTCTGATAGACAGCGCTTGCGAGAAATCGTTCCGCGCTAATGCTCTCAGACCTAAGCTATCATACAACACTCCACGCTCATATAATAGCTGTGCGCGTTCATCATCGGTCAGGGCGCGACTGGCAAGAATTTGTTCCATTCGCGCCAAAATCACTTCCTGCTGCAGTGTGGGCTGCAAAGGTACTGCCAGAACTTCGTTCTTACGCCAATTGGAGTTGCTGCATCCTGCCAGCGTCAAAGCTGTCGCAACAAAACACCAGCGCAAAAAAGGCTTCATTTCCCACTCCCGAATACAAACATTGGGATAACCATCCTGTCATCCGCCTGCTGTGCACAAGGATTCCCGCCCTCGCGATGATACAAACACCTCTCCCCACCAAACGGCAGGGAGAGGCTAATCAGGAAACGCTTACTCGGCGTCAGGTGCATCGGTCGCAGCGGTAGTCTCGACCGCCTGCGGTTTCTGCTCTGTCGCTTCTTTGATGCTCAGACGTACACGGCCCTGACGGTCCACTTCCAGTACTTTAACCGGAACTTCCTGGCCCATCTGCAGATAGTCGGTCACCTTCTCAACGCGCTTGTCAGCGATTTGAGAGATGTGTACCAAACCTTCTTTGCCGCCGCCAATCGCAACAAAGGCACCGAAATCAACGATACGGGTCACTTTACCACTGTAAATGCGGCCCACTTCGATTTCTGCGGTGATCTCTTCGATACGACGAATAGCTTCTTTCGCTTTCAGGCCATCGGTCGCGGCGATCTTCACGGTGCCATCATCTTCGATTTCGATGGTGGTGCCGGTTTCTTCAGTCAGCGCACGAATGACAGAACCGCCTTTACCGATGACATCTTTGATCTTGTCTGCATTGATCTTGATGGTGTAAATACGCGGTGCGAACTCAGAAATCTCCTGACGCGGCGTGCTGATTGCCTGCTCCATCACGCTCAGAATGTGCAGACGCGCACCCTTAGCCTGGTTCAAAGCAACCTGCATGATCTCGCGGGTGATCCCTTCGATTTTGATATCCATCTGCAGCGCGGTCACACCTTCACGGCTACCGGCCACTTTGAAGTCCATGTCGCCGAGGTGATCTTCGTCACCCAGGATGTCAGACAGAACCACAAATTTTTCGTCTTCTTTTACCAGGCCCATCGCGATACCGGCTACGGCAGCTTTGATCGGCACACCAGCATCCATCAGCGCCAGAGAAGCGCCACACACGGAAGCCATAGAAGAAGAACCGTTTGATTCGGTGATTTCAGATACCACACGTACGGTGTACGGGAAATCTTCCTGCTTCGGCATCACCGCCAGCACGCCGCGTTTCGCCAGACGACCGTGACCAATTTCACGACGCTTTGGTGAACCGACCATACCGGTCTCACCCACCGAGTACGGAGGGAAGTTGTAGTGGAACAGGAAGCTGTCGGTACGTTCGCCCATCAGCTCGTCCAGGCTCTGCGCATCACGCGCAGTACCCAGGGTAGCAGTAACCAGCGCCTGAGTTTCACCACGGGTGAACAGCGAAGAACCGTGGGTACGCGGCAGCACGCCAGTGCGCACGTCCAGACCACGAATCATGTCTTTTTCACGGCCATCGATACGCGGTTCGCCGTTCAGAATACGGGTACGTACCACGTTCTTTTCCAGGCTGTGCACGATGTCACCGATTTCAGCGTCATCCAGCGTTTCGTCTTCAGCCAGCAGCGCTGCAATGGTTTCGTCTTTGATAACACCAACCTGAGCGTAACGTTCCTGCTTATCAGTGATGCGGTAAGCATCGCTGATGCGTGCTTCAGCCAGTGCAGCAACGCGTGAAATCAGCGCATCGTTAGCAGGCTCTGGCTGCCAGTCCCAACGCGGTTTACCGGCTTCAGCCACCAGCGCGTTGATGTTTTCGATGACAACCTGCTGCTGGTCGTGGCCGAATACCACCGCACCCAGCATCTGATCTTCAGTCAGGATATCAGCTTCAGATTCCACCATCAGCACGGCGTTCTGTGTACCGGCAACCACCAGATCCAGACGAGATTGTTTGATTTCGTCAGCCGTCGGGTTCAGTACGTATTGATCGTTGATGTAACCAACGCGCGCAGCACCGATCGGGCCGTTGAACGGAATACCAGACAGCGACAGCGCAGCAGAAGCACCGATCATCGCAACGATATCCGGGTTAACCTGTGGGTTAACAGAAACAACGGTAGCGATAACCTGAACTTCGTTAACAAAACCTTCCGGGAACAGCGGGCGAACCGGGCGGTCAATCAGACGCGCGATCAGGGTTTCACCTTCGCTCGGACGGCCTTCACGACGGAAGAAGCTACCCGGGATACGGCCAGCAGCGTAAGTACGCTCCTGATAGTTGACGGTCAACGGGAAGAAGTCCTGACCTGGTTTAGCTTTTTTCTGGCCAACAACGGTTACGAAAACCGCGGTGTCGTCCATGCTTACCATCACAGCAGCGGTGGCCTGGCGTGCCATCATGCCAGTTTCCAGCGTGACGGTATGCTGACCATATTGGAATTTGCGTACGATCGGGTTCAGCAAAATTAAAGTCCTTAACGTCGGGGCAGACCCATCTCAGGCCCGCCGGGGATTACCGATCTTCAGCTGCATCCTCGCGACTAATGACAACCTTTAACCGCCCTTGCGGTAAAGCCTCTCATTAGCCGCGCGAACCTCTGCAAGCGAAGATCACTCTCAGCAACAATACATGAGTTTGGACCGGATTGCTGCCGATTGCTCGAAAAAAGGGGCCATAAAGGCCCCCTTTTCGCGAAACTCGCACAAATCTGATCATCAGATGCGTTTTTTTGCATACTGTCTGCGCTACACCCTTGATCAGATTCTTCAGACTTAGCGACGCAGACCCAGGTTTTCGATCAGGCTGGTGTAGCGTGCAACGTCTTTACGCTTCAGGTAGTCCAGCAGCTTACGACGCTGGGATACCATGCGCAGCAGACCGCGACGGCTGTGGTGGTCTTTTTTGTGCTCAGAGAAGTGACCCTGCAGGTGGTTAATCTGAGCAGTCAGCAGAGCAACCTGAACTTCAGTTGAACCGCTGTCGTTAGCACCACGACCGTATTTGGCAACGATCTCTGCTTTAGCTTCTACGCTTAGAGACATAATAAACTCCAGTTATTAATGAATGTATGGGTGCCGATCTCTAATTCAGCAGCCCGCTTTTAAAGCCGCGCTATTCTACTCTTCGCCCAGCGGCAACGCAAATACCCCGTTGGGCGAACCGCATTATTGCGGAAATTCTACCACCAGACGGCGTGGCGCAACACGCAGTCGCTCGTCAATCTCTGCCATACCGATAAATTTACGCGCTTCGCCTTCCGTGACTCGCACCAGGCCCGCCGCAGGTACCCCTTCGGCCTGCACCGGCTGGCCCAGCTTAAAGAAAGCGGCAACGGCATCGGGCAGATTCACTTCCGGAAAATCCGCAGCCGGGCTATCCATCGGTAACAAGAGCGGATCGAGCAGTTCAGCAGGCGCGATTTCTGCCGCTGTGGCTTGTTCCAACAACGCTTGCAACTGCTCAAGCGTGACCATTTTCTCTGCCGGATAGCGGGAAACCTGCAAACGACGCAGCATGATCACATGGGCACCACAACCGAGTTTCTCGCCGAGGTCGTCGATGATGGTCCGAATATAGGTACCTTTAGAGCAGTGGATTTCCAGCTCCAGCTCATCCCCTTCCCAGCGAATAAACAGCAGTTCATACACGGTGATGGGACGGGCATCACGCTCAACGGTAATCCCCTGGCGTGCATACTCATACAACGGACGCCCCTGATGCTTCAGCGCCGAAAACATGGTCGGCACCTGCTGGGTATCGCCACGAAAACTTTCCAGTGCCGCATCCAGCTCAGCCTGAGTAAAGCTGACCGGACGGGTTTCGACCACATTGCCGTCGGCATCAGAGGTATCGGTACGTTCACCCAGGCGAGCAATCACCCGGTAACGCTTATCCGAATCCAGCAGATACTGCGAAAACTTGGTGGCCTCACCGAGACAGATGGGCAGCATGCCGGTTGCCAGCGGATCCAGCGCGCCGGTGTGGCCCGCTTTGTTCGCATTAAAGATGCGTTTTACTTTTTGCAGCACGTCGTTAGAGGACGCACCCTGATGCTTATCCAGCAGCAATACACCATGCACATCGCGACCGCGACGACGAGGACGACTCATCAATCCTCCTTGTCGTCGTCCGTTGCATGATCGCCACGGCGTTCAGCATCATTTTTGACAACGTTGGTGACCAGGTTTGACATGCGCATACCTTCGATCAACGAGTTGTCATAGAAGAAGGTCAGCTCGGGCACAATGCGCAGACGCATCGCTTTACCGACTAAAGTACGGATATAACCTGAAGCCTCTTTGAGTGCCTTCAGACCGTTTTTCACCGCTTCTTCGTCTTTATCATTCAAAAAAGTGACAAACACTTTGGCATAAGCCAGATCGCGTGACACTTCAACGCCAGAAACCGTCACCATCATACCAAGGCGCGGATCTTTAATTTCGCGTTGCAGGATGATTGCGATCTCTTTCTGCAATTCCTGTGAAACGCGCTGTGGGCGGCCAAATTCTTTCGCCATTATGCTTTCTCCCAAATAATTCGGGAGGCCAGCGGCCTCCCAAATTGCAACACATCAGATGATGATCAATCGATGGTGCGTTTAACTTCAATCACTTCAAAGACTTCGATCATATCGCCGACACGAACGTCGTTGTAGTTCTTCACGCCGATACCACACTCCATGCCGTTACGCACTTCGTTAACATCGTCTTTGAAGCGACGCAGGGATTCCAGCTCGCCTTCATAGATAACAACGTTGTCGCGCAGAACACGGATCGGGTTGTGACGTTTGATGTTGCCTTCGGTAACCATACAGCCCGCGATCGCACCAAATTTCGGTGACTTGAACACATCACGAACTTCAGCCAGACCAATGATCTGCTGTTTGTATTCCGGAGCCAGCATGCCGCTCATCGCCGCTTTCACTTCGTCAATCAGGTTATAGATGACGGAGTAGTAACGCAGGTCCACGCTTTCCGCTTCAATTACGCGACGAGCCGAAGCATCAGCACGCACGTTGAAGCCGAGGATGATCGCGTTGGAAGCCGCAGCCAGCGTCGCGTCGGTTTCGGTGATACCACCTACACCCGAACCGATAATCTTCACCTTCACTTCGTCGGTGGAGAGTTTCAGCAGGGAGTCGGAGATCGCTTCCACAGAGCCCTGTACGTCGGATTTCAGTACGATGTTCAGCTCGGACACTTCGCCTTCGGTCATGTTGGCGAACATGTTCTCCAGCTTAGATTTCTGCTGACGCGCCAGTTTCACTTCGCGGAATTTACCCTGACGATACAAAGCAACTTCACGCGCTTTCTTCTCGTCACGGACCACGGTGGCTTCATCACCCGCAGCCGGAACACCGGACAGACCGAGGATTTCGACCGGAATTGACGGACCAGCAGCCAACACTTCACGGCCCAGCTCGTCACGCATCGCACGCACACGGCCATATTCGAAGCCGCACAGCACGATATCGCCTTTATTCAGGGTACCTTCACGCACCAGAACGGTAGCGACCGGACCACGACCTTTGTCGAGGAACGATTCAATCACCACGCCGCTTGCCATACCTTCACGGATAGCAGTCAGTTCCAGAACTTCCGCTTGCAGCAGAATTGCGTTCAGCAGGTCATCAATGCCGGTACCGGCTTTCGCAGAAACGTTGACGAACATGTTCTCGCCGCCCCACTCTTCCGGGATGATACCGTACTGAGTCAGCTCGTTCTTAACGCGATCCGGATCGGCTTCTGGTTTGTCGATCTTGTTCACGGCAACCACAACCGGCACACCGGCCGCTTTCGCGTGCTGGATAGCTTCAATGGTCTGCGGCATCACGCCGTCATCCGCGGCCACGACCAGGATAACGATATCCGTTGCCTGTGCACCACGCGCACGCATCGCGGTAAACGCGGCGTGGCCCGGGGTATCCAGGAAGGTGATCATGCCGTTTTCGGTTTCAACGTGGTAAGCACCGATATGCTGGGTAATGCCGCCCGCTTCGCCTGAGGCGACTTTGGTGGAGCGGATG
This sequence comes from Pantoea phytobeneficialis, assembly GCF_009728735.1. Lineage (NCBI taxonomy): Bacteria > Pseudomonadati > Pseudomonadota > Gammaproteobacteria > Enterobacterales > Erwiniaceae > Pantoea > Pantoea phytobeneficialis. Next base: position 588,711 of record NZ_CP024636.1, on the reverse strand, counting down.
TAGTCCAGCAGTGAGGTTTTACCGTGGTCAACGTGACCCATGATAGTCACGACCGGTGCGCGGCTTTCCTGCGCAGCATCGGTATCACGATCGTCCATCACCGCTTCTTCCAGCTCATTCTCACGGCGCAGGATCACTTTGTGACCCATCTCTTCCGCAACCAGCTGGGCAGTTTCCTGGTCGATAACCTGGTTAATGGTCGCCATAGCGCCCATCTTCATCATGGCTTTGATGACCAGTGAACCTTTCACGGCCATTTTGTTAGCCAATTCTGAAACGGTGATGGTTTCACCGATGATAACATCACGGTTCACTGCCTGAGCTGGCTTGTTAAAGCCTTGTTGCAGGGAGCTCGGTTTGCGATGTTTACCGCCTTTACCACCACGAACAGCGGCGCGCGCTTCTTCACGGTCAGTTTTGGCTTCAGAATGCTTGTTGCCTTTCTTGGCAGGGCGAGCAGCTTTAGTGGTGCGGCCACGGCCACGACCGCCTTCAACTTCGCGATCGTTTTCATCTTCAGCCTGGCGGGCATGGGTCGAGGTGGTGACGTGATAGTCGCCTTTATCCTCTTCTTCCGGTTTTTCCCACTCAGCAGCTTTTTCTTCTGCCAGACGGCGGGCTTCTTCAGCCGCACGTCGTGCGTTTTCTTCCAGCTTACGGCGCGCTTCTTCTTCGGCTTTACGCTTCAGTTCTGCGGCTTCGGCTTCACGACGGGCCTTATCAGAATTCGCGGCTTTGGTTAGTTCGTCGGTAGGTTGATTAGTCACTTTGTCATTTTCCGCTGCTTCACGCTTCGCCTTGTCAGCGGCTTCGCGCTTGGCTTTTTCTTCGGCTTCACGTTGCGCTTTTTGTTCAGCTTCGCGACGGGCTTGTTCTTCCGCCTCGCGACGCGCCTTCTCTTCCGCTTCACGCTGCGCCTCGGCTTCAGCTTCAGCCTGAGCCTGCGCTTCGGCTTCTGCATCACCCTTCACATAGGTGCGCTTTTTGCGGACTTCGATTTGCACCGACTTACTTTTACCCCCGGTGCCAGGAATATTCAAGGTGCTGCGAGTTTTACGTTGCAGCGTCAGTTTACCTGAACCGGCCTGACCATGTTCACGATTCAGGTGGGACAATAAGGTTTCTTTCTCTTGCTGGGTCACCGCGTCATTCTCAGACTTACGGATCCCCGCATCAGCAAATTGCTGTACCAGGCGATCTACCGGAGTCTGAATTTCGGCGGCCAGCGATTTTACGGTTACATCTGTCATGCTGTTCCTTCCTGTAATTATGCGTCATCGCCGAACCAGCAGATATTACGCGCGGCCATGATCAGCGCGCCGGCTTTCTCATCATCCAGCCCTTCGATATCTGTCAGATCGTCGACACCTTGCTCGGCAAGATCTTCCAGCGTGCAAACGCCAATCGCTGCCAGACGGTAAGCCATCGCACGATCCAGACCCTCGAGATTCAGCAGATCCTCAGCAGGCTCCTGATTGCCACGGCTCTCTTCTTTCGCCAGTGCCAGGGTAGTTAACGCATTTTTTGCTCGTTCACGCAGGGCTTCTACCGTGTCTTCATCGAGGCCGTCAATTTCCAGCAGCTCGTTGATCGGTACATATGCCAGCTCTTCAAGAGAAGAGAAGCCCTCTTCCACCAGAATGGTGGCAAACTCTTCGTCGATGTCGAGATGTTTGGTGAACATATCGATGGCCGCGTGGGCTTCAGCCTGATGCTTCGCCTGCAGGTCATCGACGGTCATTACGTTCAGTTCCCAACCGCTCAGCTGGGAAGCCAGACGTACGTTTTGGCCGTTACGGCCGATCGCCTGAGCCAGATTGCCAGCTTCAACAGCGATATCCATGGTGTGATTGTCTTCATCCACCACAATTGACGCTACATCAGCCGGAGCCATAGCGTTGATGACGAACTGTGCCGGGTTATCGTCCCACAGCACGATATCGATACGCTCGCCACCCAGTTCGCTGGAGACAGCCTGCACGCGAGCGCCACGCATACCTACGCAGGCACCCACCGGATCGATACGTTTGTCATTGGTTTTCACCGCGATTTTGGCGCGAGAACCGGGATCACGCGCTGCCGCTTTGATCTCAATAACTTCTTCGCCAATTTCCGGTACTTCGATGCGGAACAGTTCGATCAGCATTTCCGGCTTCGAACGGGTCACGAACAGCTGTGCACCACGCGCTTCCGGACGCACGGCATACAACACACCGCGAATACGGTCGCCAGGGCGGAAGTTTTCACGCGGCAGCATATCTTCACGCACGATGACTGCTTCAGCATTGCTGCCGAGATCCAGCGTGATGTTGTCGCGGTTCACTTTCTTCACCACGCCAGTGATGATGTCGCCTTCCTGCTCGCGGAACTGATCCACCACCATCGCGCGTTCAGCTTCGCGCACTTTCTGCACGATAACCTGCTTCGCCGTCTGGGTGGTGATACGGTCAAACGTGACCGATTCAATCTGATCTTCAACAAAATCGCCCAGATTGAATGCTTCATCTTCGAAGCGGGCTGCTTCCAGCGTGATCTCGCGAGTCGGCTGCGTCACTTCATCAACAATCAGCCAGCGACGGAAAGTATCGAAATCGCCACTACGGCGGTCAATGCTGACACGCACGTCGATTTCCTGCTCATACTTCTTTTTGGTCGCAGTGGCCAAAGCGCTCTCCAGCGCTTCGAAGATTTTCTCACGCGGCAGGGCTTTTTCGTTAGAAACGGCTTCTACTACAGCTAAGATCTCTTTGTTCATCCTGGTTAGCCTCAATCCGGACTTTTAAAAGTGGGGGACCAGGTTCGCTTTCTGAATGTTGCTCAGCGCGAACACTTCATCCTTACCCTCAACGGTTACCGTGATCATCTCGCCTTCGACAGACTTAATGATGCCCTGCCATTTACGGCGGTTCTGCACGGCCATACGCAGTACCAGACTTACCTCTTCACCGGCAAAACGCGCGTAGTGTTCAGCAGTAAAAAGAGGACGGTCAAGACCCGGTGAGGAAACTTCAAGGTTGTAAGCCACGGTGATGGGATCTTCCACATCCATCACAGCGCTGACCTGGTGGCTGACATCGGCGCAATCATCAACATTGATACCCTCTTCACTATCAATATAGATGCGCAAGGTTGATGTGCGACCACGAATAAATTCGATACCGACCAATTCGTAGCCAAGCGCTTCTACCGGAGCAGAGATCAACTCTGTCAATTTTTGCTCTAATGTGGACAAGCCCACCCCCAAGACATAAAAAAAGGGCCTAATAGCCCAGTGTTGCGATTTCCTGATAACAAAAAACCCCGAAAAATCGGGGCTTTTTGTGACTGGACCCTGTATGCCGCGATGCGGCTCGGAGCACAATCCAGAAGAATTTTTTTCAAAACTCACTGCGAATGCGTCCGTCGATGCATACAGTATATTTGAAAAAGAACTCTAAGGGAAAGTGGTTGCGGGGGCCGGATTTGAACCGACGACCTTCGGGTTATGAGCCCGACGAGCTACCAGGCTGCTCCACCCCGCGTCCGAAAACGTGGCGAATGTTACGCCGAACATGCAAAAATTGCAAGTCATACTGAGATTTGGTACCGAGGACGGGACTTGAACCCGTAAGCCCAATCGGGCACTACCACCTCAAGGTAGCGTGTCTACCAATTCCACCACCTCGGCACTTCACTGACGGCGACGATAATATGTCGCACTGCAAGCTGACGATCTTACTGCGGGATATCGTTACCCGGGGTTGCCGGTTTGGCTGGCTGAGTCTGTTCAGATTTAGCCGGCGCAGTCAGATTTTCCCACTCGCTTCCTTTGGAAGTTTTATTCGTGTTCAGGTTACCCAGAATCAGGCTGATGATGAAGAACAGCGTCGCCAGCACTGCGGTCATGCGAGTCATAAAGTTACCAGACCCGGTAGAACCGAACAGCGTCGCAGAAGCGCCTGCACCAAATGATGCTCCCATATCAGCGCCTTTACCTTGTTGCAGCATGATCAGACCAACAAGGCCCAGCGCCACAATAAGGAAAACAACTAAAAGAGCTTCGTACATAATCAACCTGTTTCCTTGCGCGTAAACCGCACAGTTAAAGCTTCAACCAGTATCGATGGGGAGTCTCGTCATCACCCATCAGAAGCGGGTGTGAATACTAACCAAAGGCACATTGCTCTGCAAGCGCAATTTTCACGAACCTCATCAATTGCGGAAAAAAGCGCCATCATGGTGATTTTACAGGCGGAAAGAGAAAAATCTTACCGCCTGAAAGGCACTTAAACCGCCTTCACCGCATCGGCAATTTTGTGCGCCAGCGCGGTCACCTGCGCTTCATCTTCACCTTCCACCATCACCCGAATCAGTGGCTCAGTGCCGGATTTACGTAACAGCACGCGACCACGACCCGCCAGCGTTTTTTCCACTTCTGCGCTGGCCGCTTTGACGGCATCACTTTGTAAAGGATCGTTGTTGCCGCTGAAGCGAACATTGACCAACACCTGGGGCAACATCTTCATGCCGCTACACAGGTCATGCAGGCTCATGTGGTTTTGCACCATTGCAGTAAGTACTTGCAAACTTGCAACGATGCCGTCGCCAGTGGTGGTTTTGTCCAGCAGGATGACATGGCCGGAGTTTTCCGCCCCCAGACGCCAGCCCTTCTCCTGCATTTTCTCCAGCACGTAGCGGTCGCCAACTTTGGCACGCACAAACGGGATACCAAGCTGCTTCAGCGCCAGTTCGAGGCCCATGTTACTCATCAGCGTCCCTACTACGCCACCGCGCAGTTGGCCCTGACGTAAACCTTCTCGCGCAATGATGTAGAGGATCTGGTCACCATCAACCTTCGCGCCTAAATGGTCAACCATCATGATGCGGTCGCCGTCGCCATCGTAAGCCAGGCCAATATCTGCCTTCTCTTCCAGCACGCGTTGCTGCAACATTTTCAAATCGGTTGCGCCGCAATTTTTATTGATGTTCATACCATCCGGTTGAGTCGCGATGGCAATCACCGTAGCCCCCAGTTCACGCAGCACGTTTGGCGCAATGTGATAGGTCGCCCCGTTCGCGCAATCCACCACGATTTTTAAGCCATTCAGGCTCAGTTCACTGGGGAAGGTGCCTTTGCAAAACTCGATGTAGCGCCCGGCAGCATCGACAATGCGGCTGGCACGTCCCAGCTCAGCAGACTCAACACAAGTGATCGGTTTTTCCATCTCCAGTTCGATCGCTTCTTCCACTTCATCTGGCAATTTGGTGCCTTCAGCAGAGAAAAATTTGATGCCGTTATCGTCGAACGGGTTATGTGAAGCAGAAATCACAATGCCAGCTTCGGCGCGGAAAGTGCGTGTCAGATAAGCAATCGCCGGCGTCGGCATCGGACCGGTAAACGCCGCAGACAGGCCCGCCGCTGCCAGCCCGGCTTCCAGAGCCGATTCCAGCATGTAGCCCGAAATACGCGTATCTTTCCCAATCAACACTTTCTTAGAACCGTGACGGGCCAGCACTTTTCCTGCCGCCCAACCCAGCTTCAGAACGAAATCCGGGGTAATTGGCGCTTCCCCCACTTTGCCGCGAATCCCATCCGTACCGAAATATTTACGATCACTCATGCCTTTTTATCCTTTTGCTCTGCGTGTCGCTTCAACCACACGCATCGCTTCAACAGTTTCTTTCACGTCATGCACGCGAATAATGTGCGCGCCTTGCATGGCGGCAATGACCGCACACGTCAGGCTGCCGGTCAGGCGCTGCGCCGGGCCGACATTCAGCAACTGACCAATCATTGATTTACGCGACATCCCCACCAGTAACGGCAAACCGAAATGATGAAAATGGCTCAGTTCAGCCAGTAGCTCATAGTTGTGGCTGAGATTCTTACCGAAACCAAAGCCGGGGTCGAGTAGCAGATTCTCTTTTTTAATACCGGCGTCGACACAACGCGTAATCTGTTCTGTGAAGTAAGCGTCCACTTCACTGACGATGTTTTGATACTGGGGTGCTTGCTGCATGGTGCGCGGCTCACCTTGCATATGCATCAGGCACACCGGCAATCCGGTATCAGCCGCAGCCTGCAACGCACCGGGTTCAGATAATGAGCGAATGTCATTAATGATGTGAGCACCCACTCGCGCAGATTCACGGATCACTTCAGCCTTTGAAGTATCGACAGAAATCCATACCTCAAAACGCTGGGCGATGGCTTCCACCACCGGGATAACCCGCTCCAGCTCCTCCTCAACGCTCACCTCATCGGCTCCCGGACGGGTCGATTCACCACCAACATCAATAATGGTTGCCCCGGCATTGACCATCTCATTGGTGTGCGTCAGCGCATCCACCAATGAATTGTGCTTACCGCCATCGGAGAAGGAGTCCGGCGTGACATTCAAAATGCCCATCACATGGGGAAACGAGAGATCGAGATGGGTATCACGGGCGTACAACTTCATGGCGAGAGCCTCCTTGAGGAATTACGGAACTGCGGGATGTAAAAAACCCCGGACCGGCCGGGGTTTTTGTCGAGGTTTGCGCCTCTTATTTGTCGAGCTGTTCTGACATGGTGTTGCCTGGGTTCGGCGTACGCGGTTCATCAACCGGACGTGGCGCCTTCGGCGTACCGTTGTTGTCAGAAGAGTTGCTGCCTGGATCTTCCCAGCCAGCAGGTGGACGCACTTCACGGCGTGCCATCAGGTCATCAATCTGCGGTGCATCAATGGTTTCATACTTCATCAGCGCGTCTTTCATCGCGTGAAGAATATCCATGTTTTCACCCAGGATACGGCGTGCGCGTTGGTAGTTGCTGTCGATCAGGTGTTTAACTTCCTGGTCGATAATACGCGCCGTTTCATCAGACATATGCTTGGCTTTCGCCACAGAACGTCCGAGGAACACTTCTCCCTCTTCCTCTGCATACAGCAGTGGACCGAGTTTTTCTGAGAAGCCCCATTGGGTCACCATGTTACGCGCCAGATTAGTGGCAACTTTGATGTCGTTTGATGCACCCGTCGATACGTGTTCCACACCGTAGATAATCTCTTCAGCCAGACGGCCACCGTACAACGTAGAGATCTGGCTTTCCAGTTTTTGACGACTGGCGCTGATCGCATCGCCTTCCGGCAGGAAGAAGGTCACACCCAATGCACGACCGCGCGGAATAATCGTCACTTTATGTACCGGATCGTGTTCCGGCACCAGGCGACCAATAATCGCGTGCCCCGCTTCGTGATAGGCAGTCGATTCTTTCTGCGCTTCCGTCATCACCATAGAGCGACGTTCCGCACCCATCATGATTTTGTCTTTCGCTTTCTCGAATTCAACCATCGATACCACACGCTTATTGGAGCGGGCAGCAAACAATGCAGCTTCGTTGACCAGGTTCGCCAGGTCAGCACCGGAGAAGCCCGGCGTACCACGCGCGATGATGGCAGCATCAATATCGGTTGCCAGCGGCACGCGACGCATATGCACTTTCAGAATCTGCTCACGGCCACGCACGTCTGGCAGACCGACCACCACCTGACGGTCGAAACGGCCAGGACGCAGCAGCGCCGGGTCCAGCACGTCAGGACGGTTAGTAGCCGCGATAACGATAATACCTTCGTTGCCTTCAAAGCCGTCCATTTCAACCAGCATCTGGTTCAGCGTTTGTTCACGTTCATCGTGACCACCGCCTAAACCTGCGCCACGCTGGCGACCCACTGCATCGATCTCATCGATAAAGATGATGCAAGGTGCGGCTTTTTTCGCCTGTTCGAACATGTCGCGCACACGAGATGCACCCACACCGACGAACATTTCAACGAAGTCAGAACCGGAAATGGTAAAGAAAGGCACTTTGGCTTCACCGGCAATCGCTTTTGCCAGCAGCGTTTTACCCGTACCCGGCGGACCAACCATCAGTACGCCTTTCGGGATTTTACCGCCCAGTTTCTGGAAGCGACTCGGTTCACGCAGATATTCGACCAGCTCACCCACTTCCTCTTTGGCCTCATCACAACCGGCCACATCCGCAAAAGTGGTTTTGATCTGATCTTCGGTCAGCATGCGGGCCTTGCTCTTGCCGAAGGACATCGCGCCCTTCCCGCCGCCACCTTGCATCTGACGCATAAAGAAGATCCACACGCCAATCAGCAGCAGCATCGGGAACCAGGAGATGAAGATCGAAGCCAGCAGGCTCGGCTCTTCCGGCGGTTCGCCAACCACTTTGACGTTTTTGGTCAACAGGTTATCGAGTAACTTGGGATCGTTGACAGGAATATAGGTCGTGTATTTATTACTGTCTTTTTTGGTAACGTTAATCTCACGCCCGTTAATACGTGCCTCGCGGACCTGATCCTGGTTCACTTCCGACAGGAAGGTTGAATAATCAACCCTACGGCCATTCGACTCGCTGGGCCCAAAGCTCTGGAATACTGACATCAGCACAACCGCGATGACTAGCCAGAGAATCAGGTTTTTCGCCATGTCACTCAAGGGATTAACCTCATATTACAACGGTGTTAACAGACAGCGTAGGGTACTATATATCCTTCATACCTGGAATCGCGGCGCTGATGATTTTGCTTGTTTACCCTGAAAGTCAGAATACTCATCGGTGTAAACGCATTGGTCGCCTTGCTTTGATTCCTGTCAATCAGGTTATAGTTTGCGCCCTGTCGCCACAATGTACACTTCGCGCGAACGTGAACGCGAAGCATCCGGCTTACGAATTTTCACTTTCGTAAACAGGGAGCGAATTTCCCGCAGGTATTCATCGAAGCCATCTCCCTGAAACACTTTCACTACAAAACTGCCGCCTGGTGCCAGGATATCCCGACACATTTCCAACGCTAACTCTACCAAATACATGGAACGTGGAATATCAACCGCCGGTGTACCACTCATGTTCGGAGCCATGTCCGACATGACAACCTGCACTTTTTCGTCACCAACACGTTCCAGAAGCGTCTTCAGCACGGCTTCGTCACGAAAATCGCCTTGCAGAAAATCGACCCCAACAATCGGGTCCATGGGCAGCAGGTCACACGCAATAATACGGCCAGAAGAGCCAATCAGTTGTACCACATATTGCGACCAGCCACCGGGTGCAGCTCCCAGATCTACCACTGTCATACCGGGTTTGAAAAGCTTGTCACCCTGCTGTATTTCCTCAAGTTTAAACCAGGCGCGCGAACGCAACCCTTTTTTCTGTGCCTGTTGCACATATTTATCGCTAAAGTGTTCCTGAAGCCAGCGACTGGAACTGGCCGAACGCTTTTTACCCGTCATAATTTTTCCAGTTAAATCGTCATCGTAGCGATAAATCAGCACGCATCGGTTGCGTTGATTTGGCGATATACCCGAGATGGCGGTAGAATGAACCGTTTTCAATCCCTAAGTAAGCAAAAAAATACGATGAATCTGAGTACCAAACAAAAACAGCACCTGAAAGGTCTTGCCCATCCATTGAAACCCGTTGTTATGCTGGGCGGAAATGGCCTGACTGAAGGCGTGCTCGCCGAGATCGAACAGGCGCTGGAACATCACGAATTAATCAAGGTAAAAATTGCCTCGGAAGATCGTGAAACCAAACTGTTGATCGTTGACGCAATCATTCGCGAAACGAAAGCTTGCAACGTACAGGTCATCGGCAAAACGCTGGTGCTGTATCGCCCTGCAAAAGAGAGCAAAATTTCTCTGCCTCGCTCATAAGGCGGGCAAAGAAAGTGCCATGCTCCTGCATGGGATAAAAGGCCGCTATGCGGCCTTTTTCCTTTCTTTACAATATGCAGCAATGCATTTCAAAGCGTAGCAATATCTTAAAGGTATTCCACCTTCAGGATCTCATATTCCACATCGCCACCCGGGGTTTTGATGATGGCGACGTCATCCGCCTCTTTTCCGACCAGACCACGCGCCATTGGCGAGTTCACCGAAATCAGATTTTGTTTAAAATCGGCTTCATCATCCCCCACGATGCGGTAGGTGGATTCTTCGTCGGTATCAAGGTTCAGCACCTGCACGGTCGCACCAAAAATGACGCGGCCGGTTTTCGGCATCTGAGTCACATCAATCACTTGCGCATTGGAGAGCTTAGCTTCGATCTCCTGAATACGACCCTCGCAGAAACCCTGTTCTTCGCGGGCGGCATGATATTCGGCATTCTCTTTCAAATCGCCGTGCTCACGGGCTTCGGCAATTGAGGCGATGATGCGCGGGCGCTTAACGGTTTTCAGTTCGTTCAGCTCTTCGCGCAGCTTCTCAGCGCCTTTCAACGTCATCGGAATCTGATTCATTTTAGCTCCTCGTCATCTTTCCTGGTTAACGGCGTCATCCTGACAGGTGACAGCAGAAAACAGCTTCTGCGGCGCGTTACCTCATTTCACAAGCAAAAGAATCCTGACCCGGAAAGCGTTCCGGGTCAGGATCGGTTTTGCATTTTGATACGTATTTTACCCCAGAGTTCCCTGTGGGTCATCGTTTACTTTGCACCGTCCGGGGACGTAGTATTGTCGCCTTCACCCGTCAGTTACCGCGAGATTATGCGATTTTCACGACTTGTTACCGGACTAACCTGTGCGTTTATGCTGCAGGCACAAGCAGCCCCCGTTGAAGAATACATGCAGTATTTGCCAGACGGCGCAAACCTGGCGCTGATGGTACAAAAAGTGGGCGCATCAACCCCGATAATCGACTTTCATGGCAAACAGATGGCGCTGCCCGCCAGTACCATGAAAGTGGTCACCGCGCTGGCGGCGTTGCTGGAGCTCGGACCCGACTTCCGTTTTCAGACCACGCTGGAAACCAAAGGCGCCGTTAGCGATGGTACGTTGAATGGCGATTTGGTGGCGCGCTTTGCCGGTGATCCGACGCTCAGCCGTCAGGATCTGCGCAACATGGTTGCCGCACTGAAAAAGCAGGGTATCACCCATATTAAAGGCAACCTGGTGATCGATACCTCGGTCTTCGCCAGCCATGATATGGCACCGGGTTGGCCGTGGAACGACCTGACCCAATGCTTCAGCGCCCCGCCGGGCGCGGCTATTGTTGATAAGAACTGTTTCTCCGTTTCGCTCTACAGCGCCAACACGCCGGGCGAAAATGCCTTTGTGCGCATCGCCTCTTATTATCCGGCTCACATGTTCAGCCAGGTACGCACCCTGGGCCGCAACAGCGGTGAAGGACAATATTGTGAGCTGGATGTGGTGCCAGGTGAACTGAATCGTTACACCCTGACCGGCTGCATGCGTCAACGTGCCGAACCGCTCCCGCTGGCGTTTGCCGTTCAGGATGGTGCCGCCTGGGCCGGAGAGATTCTGCGCGATGAACTGCGCGCCGCAGACATTGATTACAGCGGTCATCTGGTACGCCAGACGCAGGTTACATCGCCGGGCACGGTGCTGGCCTCAACACAATCTGCGCCGCTGCATAATCTGCTGCACACCATGCTGAAGAAATCGGACAACATGATCGCCGACACCGTATTCCGTACCATCGGCCATCATTACTTTAACGTGCCTGGCACCTTCCGCGCCGGTTCTGACGCGGTGCGGCGTATCCTGCGCGAAAAAGCCGGTATTGATCTCGGTAACAGCATTCAGGTAGACGGTTCCGGCCTGTCACGCCATGATTTGATCGCACCGGATACCATGATGCAGGTGCTGCAATACATTGCCAAAAATGATTCGACGCTGAATTATATCTCGATGTTACCGCTTGCGGGTTATGACGGCACGCTACAATATCGTGGTGGTCTGCATGAAGCGGGTGTCGATGGCAAAGTCTCGGCCAAAACCGGTTCACTTCAGGGTGTCTATAATCTGGCTGGATTTATCACCACAGCCAGCGGCGCGCGTGTCGCCTTTGTGCAATACCTTTCAGGTTATGCTGTGCCACCGGAAGATCAGAAGACGCGACGTATCCCACTGGTACGTTTTGAGAGCCGCCTCTACAAGGATATTTACCAGAACAACTGATGAAACTGTTAATCGTTGAGGATGATGCGCTGCTGCAATCGGGCCTGGCCCAGGCATTGAGCGCTCAGGGTTACGCCGTGGACTGTGCCGCCAACGCCGCAGAGAGCAATGCCTTGCTGCGCAGCGGCCAGTACAGCCTGATCGTGTTGGATCTCGGTCTGCCGGATCGTGACGGCGCAACCTTGTTGCGCCAGTGGCGACGTGACGGCATCAACGTGCCGGTATTGATTCTCACCGCTCGCGATGCGCTGGAAGATCGCGTAGACGGGCTGGATGCCGGTGCCGATGACTATCTGGTAAAACCTTTTGCGCTGGTCGAGTTACAGGCCCGGGCACGCGCATTGATTCGGCGCTATCAGGGGCACAGCGACAACCTGCTTCAGCAGGGCGATTTGACCCTCAACCTCAGTTCTCAACAGGTGTTGCTGGAAAACCTGCCGCTGGAGATCACCCCCAAAGAGTTCGCGCTGCTGACGCGCCTGCTGATGCGGGTCGGGCAGAACGTGCACCGTGAAACCTTGCAGCAGGATCTCTACAGCTGGAATGATGATCCCGGCTCCAACACCCTGGAAGTCCATATCCATAATCTGCGCCGCAAACTCGGCAAAGACCGCATCAAAACCGTCCGTGGTGTGGGTTACCGGCTGGAAGTGCGCGAATGAACAGCATGCGTCAGCGGTTACTGATTATGCTGGCGCTGATTCTGCTCACCTGCCAGATCATGAGCGCCGTGTGGCTATGGCACGAAAGCCGGGAGCAGATTGGCTTTCTGGTGAGTGAAACCCTCTCCGCCAAAGCGCGCAATGAACACGTTGAAAATGAAATCCGTGAAGCGATAGCCTCGTTACTGCTGCCTTCGCTGGTGATGGTGTGCCTGACGCTGCTGTTCTCCTTCTGGGCAATCAACTGGATTATCCGCCCACTGAAGTCACTGCAAAACAGCCTGGCACATCGCTCTGCCGATAACCTGTCCCCCTTGCCGATCTACTCTGAGATGGAAGAGATCGTGGCAGTGACCACCTCCATTAATCAGCTGTTGTCACGCCTTGACCATACCATTCAGCAGGAGCGCTTATTCACCGCCGATGCCGCCCACGAGTTGCGTACACCGTTAGCGGGGTTACGTCTGCATCTGGAATTACTGCAACAACAGAATGTACCGCAGAGCGAAATGTTGGTGGCGCGTATTGACCAGCTGATGCACACCGTCGAACAGTTGTTGATGCTGTCACGCGCCGGTCAGGCATTGGCCAGTGGTCATTATCAACAGCTGCACTGGCAGCAAGACATCATGCAACCGCTCCAGCCCGAGATGGCCGAACTTTATCAGCAACGCCAGCAGCAGCTGCACTGGCCGCAGGGTGCCGACGTAGCGCAGCAGGGCGAAGCGGTATTGCTGCGCCTGATGCTGCGCAATCTGCTGGAAAACGCCTCGCGCTACAGCCCGGAAGGGAGTGAAGTGAAGGTGGTGTTACGTCAGGAACAACAACAAGTGATTGTTGAAGTCTGGGATCAAGGGCCAGGCATCGAAGCCAGCGCGGCAGAGGAGTTAACCAAAGCCTTTCGGCGGCGCGATCAACGTTATGGCGGCAGTGGGCTGGGCTTGAATATCGTGCTGCGCATCGTGCAGATGCATCGTGGTCGTCTGGAGTTACTGAACCGTAAAGATGGCAGCGGACTGATTGCCCGCTGCCATTTGCCTCAGTTGCTGAATTAGAACTGGGTGTTGAGGCTCATGTAGTAAGTGCGGCCTGAATCGTTGTAGGTATTGGCACCCGCACCGTACAGGTAAGCGCCGGTAGTTGAGTTACCGGTAGTCTGGGCATTACCCTGACGCCAGTGGCGCTTGTCGAACAGGTTGTCGATACCTACTGTCACGCTGACGTACTTGTTCACATCATAAGTACCGCTCATGCCGAGGATGGAGTAAGGGCTAACCTGATCGGTGGCGCTGCCGGTAACCGGATCGCCATGATAGTCATACTTCTTCGGCACCTGCTTACCATACCAGGTAAAGGTGGTTTGCAGTGACAGATCTTCCATTGCCTGCCAACTCAGTGTCGAGTTCAGGGTATATTGCGGAATAATCGACAAACGGTCGCCCGTAGTTTTGTTCTTACTCTGCAACATGTAGGTGAAGTTGTTATTCCAGGTCACCGTATCGGAGAAAGGAATGTTAACCGTTCCTTCCAGCCCTTCAACCACCGCTTTTGGCACGTTCTCCCATTTGTAGATGTTAGTGGTGCCGTTGGAAGCGGTACCGGTTGACACCATACCCGCTTCAATTTTGTTGCGATAATCGTTACGGAACCAGGTCAAACCGGCCTGATAACCCTCGTGTTTCCACTCCAGACCAATCTCTTTGTTGATGCTGTTTTCCGCTTTCAGGTCTTTGTTACCTTGCAGATAACAGGCGCTGGAGGCGTCAGCACAACCCTGGCCGTTGCTGTACAACAGATAGTTCGGGTTGGTCTGATACAGGCTTGGTGCCTTATAAGCACGGCCAATCCCCATCTTCAACGTGAAATCATCACCCAGACCTTGCGACAGGTTCAGTGATGGGCTCCAGTTGTTGCCAACAATCGAATGATGGTCGAAGCGCAGGCTTGGGGTCAGCATGGTGCTGTCCGTGACTTCCATATTGTCTTCAGCAAACAACGAGAAGATTTCAGCCTGTGAGTAAGGACTACGTCCGGTATTGGAGATACCCGGCACGCTACCGTAGTTGGCCGCCTGCGTGGTTGAAGACGGATCCTTCATACGCTGCTGGTTCCATTCAGTGCCCAGGGTCGCCGTCTGGTTGATCAACCATTCAAACGGGATGCTGATTTCACTGTGCAGCATGATGTCATCCAACTGAATGGTGTTAAAACCACTGTTGGAGAAGATCCCCTCGGTGCCGCCTGCCAGGCCTTCATTAATGCGGGTATTACGGGTTTTCTCGTAGCGTCCCCAGGTATTGGTGCTGACGCCATTATCCCAGGCACCGGTCCACTTCAGCGAGACGTTCTGACGATACAGGCGGTTAGTTTCGTCACCGTACAGGCTTTTCACCAGCGTGCTGGTGTTGGTGTTCTGGGTATCACCGGCATACAGGTTGCCCTGACGGCTATAACCCGCCTGAAGTTCCAGGGTCTGCATCGGCGCAAACGCCCAGCTTAATAAGGCATTGATATCTTTATTGACTGAACCTTCGCGTCCCGCCGGATAGCTGCCCGCGTAAGTCCCGGTACGATCTGCCGCATGGCCTTCGTTGATATCGTAAGCATCAGCCTGAGTTTTGGCTAAACCGCCATATAAACGGAAGTTGAAATCATCGCCCAGCGGCCCTTGCAGACTGAAGTTGGTGCGTTTGGTTGCGCCTTCATCTTTATGCTGCGGTACGTTGAAATAGGTATTCCAGGAACCGTGCCACTGCTGATCGGTGTATTTTTTGGTGATGATGTTCACCACACCGCCCGCCGCGCCGTTACCGTAGCGCACCGCTGCCGGTCCACGGATCACGTCGATATGGTCGATCAACTCGGGTGGCACCCAGTTGGTATCGCCACGGGTATCACGCTCGCCACGCCAGCCGAGTCGCACCGAGTTACGGCTGGTGATCGGCATACCATCAACCATAATCAGGGTGTTTTCTGGCCCCATGCCACGAATATCGATCTGGCGATTGTTGCCACGCTGGCCGCTGGTGGAGTTACCGGTCAGGTTAACACCCGGCATGGTTCGAATGATTTCAGAGACGTCACGGGCTGGCGGATGCTTTTTGATTTCATCAGCGGTGATGGTGGAAACACCGGGAGCCTGTAGCGTCTGTTGCTCGGCGGTCACCATCATGGTGCCGCCATCATGTGAACTGGCGTCTGTGCTGGTAGTCGTACTACTGGAGGTATCTGCTGCCCAGGCGCTGCTGGAAAGTAGGCCCAGTTCAATCAGAATGGCTAATGATAAACGCGAATATTTTGTCATTTTTTCGTTCCTGGATTGCCAGCAAAGGTGGCTGGCGAGCCGGTGAGAAGGTCACAGTCCTTATCAAAACCCCGTTCCAAGCCTGGCAGTGCTATCCGTTGCGCATCCTTTCCTTAATGGGAAAGTTGACAGGCGGAACGAGCGTGCTCATTTATGAGCGGAAACACACTATTGCAAATGCAAATAATTATCAATAGTATTATTTATAACCTTTGTGAAAGAATCCTTGAGTAAATGGCGACTGGCAGCACCTATGACCTGGCTAAATGATCTAACCGGCAGTGAAGCCTGGTGGCAGGAGCAACAACGTAAAGGTATCCCGCGTGTGGAAGGCGAAGTGAACGGCGAGTGCCAGGTCACTTTCCTCTGGCGCGATCCGCAGGGCAACGAGACGCAGTCACCTATCCAGCGGGTATGGATTAACATCACCGGTGTGACCGATCACCACCAGCGCCGCGCCCCACAATCCCTGATGCGAGTAGCCAATACCGATGTCTGGTACTGGCAAACCACCCTGCCAGCCAACTGGCGTGGCAGCTACTGCCTGATGCCAGATGAGCAGGCGACGGATTTTTCCGGCGATGTCGATATGTACACGCTGCGCAACTGGTGGCGCGACAAATTCCCGACCGCCCAGGCGGATCCGCTCAATGCCCTGCGAGGCTGGTCTGGTGGACGCGGCATGGGGGTATCCCCATTGCATCTGCCGCTGGCACCCAATCAGCAGCTATGGCGTGCGATAGATGAAGGCCACGCCCCTGCAATCCCTTTGCAAGAATATCGCTGGGACAGCCACTTACTCGGCAACAGTCGCCGGGTGTGGATCTATTGCACCGGCGAGGCCCAACCCGCGTCACGGCCACTGGCAATTTTGCTCGACGGTCAGTTCTGGGCCAACAGCATGCCGATTGCCGGACCGCTGCAACAACTCACCGATGAGGGCGCATTGCCTGCTGCCGTCTATCTGTTTATCGACATCATTGATCGTGAGCACCGCAGCCGTGAGTTGCCGTGTAACCCGCTGTTCTGGCAAGCCTTGCAGGAAGAATTACTTCCCCAGGTCGCGCAGTGGGCACCGTACCAACCGCAGGCCACCAGTACCGTGGTCGCCGGGCAGAGCTTCGGCGGTCTGGCATCAGTGTTTGCGGCGCTGCACTGGCCGCAGCAGTTTGGCAACGCCATCAGTTTGTCGGGCTCCTTCTGGTGGCCGGAGCGTGGTAATCCGCATGGCTGGCTGTTGCAGCAACTGGATCAAGGTCTGGCACCGCGCCAGCCGCTGCGTTTCTGGCTGGAAGCGGGTAAACGTGAAGGACTGATTTTGCAGGCAAATCAGCAACTACAGCAGAAGTTGCAGGCCGCTGGCTATCAGGTGCACTACCAGCCAGTAGAAGGGGGACACGACGCGCTGTGCTGGCGTGGTGGCCTGATTGATGGTTTACAGGCGTTGTGGCGCACCCCGACATAAATTCATCTCGCCCGGACTCAGGAGCCGACATGGAACATCGCAATCCCTTCGACGATCCGCAGCAGGATTGTCTGGTGCTGCGCAATCCGCAGCAACAATACAGTTTATGGCCCGCGTTCAGCGCCCTCCCCGCTGGCTGGCTCGCCGTGTATGGCCCGCAGCCACAGCCTGATTGCCTCAACTGGCTGGAACAGAACTGGGGGAATATCCGCCCAGTGACGCAGGACACCAACCGGAGCGACAATGTCTGAATCCCTGATGAATCGACCCCATACCGAACAACAAACCCTGCCGCTGGTGGCAGCACAGCCCGGCATCTGGATTGCCGATCAGCTGTCGCCCCATCACAACGCCTATGCGGTCGCGCACTTTATTGAATTGCAGGGCGATATTGACAGTGAGTTGCTGAGCAAAGCGATCATCAATGGGATGCAGGAGGCCGATACGCTGAATATGGCGTTTGGCGAGGTAGACGGCGAAGCGCTGCAATGGCCGCAGATCCAGCATTTCACCGCACCGCAAGTGGTTGACCTGCGCTCAGACGAGAATCCCGCAGACAAAGCCCGCGCGCTGATGCGTGACGATATGAATGGCGATCTGCGCGTGCTGAGCGGTTCCCCCTTATATCATCATTGCCTGTATCGCCTCGGCGAGCAGCATTGGTTCTGGTATCAGCGTTATCACCACCTGGTGGTGGATGGCTTCAGTTTTACCGCCCTGACGCGGCGCATCGCCAACCTGTACAGCGCCTGGGCGCGCCAGCAGGAGCCAGAACCCACGCCGTTTATCCCCTTTAGCGAAGTGGTGGAGGAGTATCAGCGTTATCAGCAATCCTCCTCCTTTGAACGTGATCGCCAGTTCTGGCGTGAAAAAGGGGCATCCCTGCCCGCCCCTGCCTCACTGGCGGCGCAACCGCTGGCCGGACAAAGCGCCAGCACCCAACTGCTGCGCCATAGCCTGACGATGGATCACGCCTCCTTCCAGACGCTGGTCAGCCAACATCCGCAGCACAGCGCCGCCGATCTCGCCTTCGCGCTGGTTGGCTTATGGTTGGCGCGCCTCAGCGGGCAAAACGATTTTTCCGCAGGTTTCATCTTTATGCGGCGTATCGGTTCGGCCGCGCTATGCGCCACCGGGCCGGTGATTAACGTGTTACCGATGGCGATCCATTACGACCCGTCACAGCCACTGGCCGCACTGGCAACGCAACTGGCGGGTGAAGTGAAGAAAATGCGCCGCCACCAGCGCTATGACGCTGAACAGGTGCAACGCGATCTGGGACGCCTTGGCGATGGCGATCCGATCTACGGTCCGGTGATCAACCTGAAGATGTTTGATTATCAGCTGGATTTCGCCGGTGTGGAGGGCATCACCCATCAACTGGCTTCTGGTCCGGTACGCGATCTGGAAATCGCCATCTATATCAGTGAACAGGGTGAGCTGACGCTGGAGTTGCTGGCGAATGCGGAACGCTACAATCTGGCGACGCTGCAACGCCACACCAGCCGTTTTGCGCTGCTGCTGACCCAGTTGGCCGCGGAACCGCAGCGCCCGTGCGGCGAGTTGGATCTGTTGACCGCAGCAGAACATCACTGGCTGGCGGATATTAACCATACCCCTCACCCGGTGCCTGCCGAGACTCTGGCATCGCTGTTGGCTCAGCAGGTAACCCGCACCCCGGATGCGCCAGCGCTGGCCGATGCACAGCATCAACTCAGCTACTGTCAGATGCAGCAGCAGGTATTTGCGCTGGCACAACAGCTAAGCGCCGCCGGTGTCGCACGGGGTGATATTGTTGCCGTCGCGCTGCCGCGTTCGGTGCAGTTGTCGCTGGCACTCCAGGCGATCGTTACGCTCGGTGCGGCTTATCTGCCGCTTGATACCGGCTACCCTGATGATCGCCTGCAACTGATGCTGGAAGATGCCACACCACAAACGTTAATCACCTCAGCGTCACTCGCACCACGTTTTGCTGCCATCTCCGACGTCAGCCAGCTACATTTCGATGCGCTGTTTAATCACACGGATGCGCCAGCCCCGCTCAGCGCGCCGCAACCGCAGGACGGTGCCTACATCATCTATACCTCGGGTTCTACCGGGCGTCCCAAAGGGGTGCTGGTCGGTCATGAGGCGATCGTTAACCGTCTGCTATGGATGCAAAATCACTATCCGTTGCAGGCTGACGATGTGGTGTTGCAGAAAACCCCGAGCAGCTTTGACGTTTCGGTGTGGGAATTCTTCTGGCCGTTGCTGGTCGGTGCCCAACTGGTGATGGCCCCACCGGAAGCCCATCGCGACCCGGAAGCTCTGCAACAGTTGTTCGCGCAACATCAGGTCACCACCACCCACTTTGTGCCTTCGATGCTGGCGGCGTTTGTCGCCGCATTGCAGGACGATGCCGCGATTAACAGTTGTGCCAGCCTGCGCCGCGTGTTCTGTAGCGGCGAAGCACTGCCAACCGATTTATCCCGCGAGTGGGAGCAGTTGACTCAGGTGCCGCTGCACAATTTATACGGTCCGACTGAAGCGGCGGTGGATGTGAGCTGGTATCCAGCGTTCGGCGAGTCACTGGCGGCGGTTGAAGGTGCCAGCGTGCCGATTGGCTATCCGGTCTGGAACACCGGCCTGCGTATCCTTGATGCGCGTCTGCAACCGGTGCCGCCGGGTGTGGCGGGCGATCTCTATCTGACCGGCATTCAACTGGCACACGGTTATCTGGGGCGTCCCGCTCTCACCGCCAGCCGCTTTGTCGCCGATCCGGCCGGCAAGGGTGAACGCATGTATCGCACTGGCGACGTGGCGCGTTGGCTCGACAACGGCGCGGTGGAATATCTTGGCCGCAGTGACGACCAGTTAAAAATTCGTGGTCAGCGCATCGAACTCAACGAAATCGATCATGTGTTGTGCGCTCAGCCCGGCATTGAGCAAGCGGTGACGCACGCCGTGGTGTTGGGGGGGGCCACGGCACAAGGCGATGCCCGCCAACTGGTGGGTTATGTCATTGCCGATCATGCTGTAGACGGTGAGGCCCTGCGTAACGCGCTGGCCCAGCAACTACCCACCCATATGGTGCCAGTGGCGATTGTCCAACTGGAGGCTTTCCCGCTCAGCAGCAACGGCAAGCTGGATCGCAAAGCCCTGCCGCTGCCGCAGGCGAGCAGCGCCAGCGCCGGGCGTGAACCGCATCCCGGCCTGGAAAGCCAACTGGCTGCGGCGTTTTGTCAGTTGCTGGCACGCGACAGCATCAGCGCCCAGGATGATTTCTTTGCCCTGGGCGGTCATTCACTGCTGGCGATGCGCCTTGCTGCCCAGTTGCGCCGTGAACTCCGGCAGCCGGTGACCGTCGGACAGATCATGGTTGCCTCCACCGTCGAGAAGCTGGCTGCATTGTTAAGTGATGCGCAATCCCACCAGCAGGCCGGTTTTGAGGCCGTGCTGCCGCTGCGCCAGGGCACTGGGCCAAATTTGTTCTGTTTCCATCCGGCCTCTGGCTTTGCGTGGCAATTCAGCATTCTGCAACGCTACCTTGATGCGCGCTGGTCGTTGATCGGCATTCAGTCGCCGGACACCGCCAGCCCGTTGAATCAAAGCACGCATCTGGACGAGGTGTGCGACGCCCATCTGCGCACCCTGCGCGAGGTACAGCCGCACGGCCCTTATTATTTCCTCGGCTATTCACTTGGCGGTACGCTGGCTCAGGGGATTGCGGCACGGCTGGCGGCTGCCGGTGAAGAGGTAGCGTTCCTCGGCCTGCTTGATACCTGGCCGCCAGAGACGCAGAACTGGGATGAAAAACGCGGCGAAAACGTGCTGGACCCGGCAGTGCTGGACGAAGTGAACCGCGAGCGCGAGCAGTTTATTGCGGCGCAACGGCATCAGGCGGGTGAAGAGATGCAGGTGATGTTTGACACTATCGAAGCCAACTACGCCAGTTCAGTACGTCTGTTGGCAACGGCACGCAGCGCCAGCTTCAGTGGCCGCGCAACCTTGTTCCTCGCAGAACAGACGCAACAGCCGGGACAGGATGCACGTCGCGCCTGGGCACCTTATGTCGGCGAGCTGGAGGTGTGGCCGATGGATTGCGCCCACGTCGATATCATTTCACCGAAGATGTTTGAGCAAATCGGACCGTTATTACAACGGCTACTGAGCAAACTCTGATCCAGAATGTAGGGCGCGATTTATCGCGCCGATTTTTTCCAGCACCGCGCACGGAACCGCGCGATAAATCACACCGCTACGGCCGTCCCAGCGGCACAATCATTGGCGTATGCGCCACCGGGTCTTCCACAATCACGCAGCGCAAGCCGTATACCTGCTCAATCAACGCGGGCGTGACAATCTCTGCCGGTTTCCCTTCCGCGATAATCCGTCCATGACGCATAGCAATCAGGTGCGTGGCATAGCGGCAGGCGTGATTCAGATCATGCAGCACCACCACCAACGAACGGCCATGCTGTTGATTGAGATCCTGCATCAATTCCAGCAATTCAATCTGATGGGTGATATCCAGCCAGGTGGTCGGCTCGTCCAGTAACAACAACGGCGTTTGCTGCGCCAGCACCATCGCAATCCACACACGCTGACGCTGACCGCCAGACAAGGTATCCACCTGCTGATCAGCGAGATCAGACACCCCGGTCGCCAGCATCGCCTGCTGCACCGCAGCTTCATCTTCAGCACGCCAGCGCCCGAACAGCGCCTGATGTGGATAACGTCCACGCGCCACCAGCTCAGTGACGCTGATGCCTGCCGGGGCGTTAGAACTTTGCGGCAGCAGGCCCAGGCGGCGTGCCACCTCTTTGGTGGGATAGCGCGCAATGGCTTCTCCGTCCAAAAACACCTGACCTTTTAACGGCGTATTCAGACGACTCAGGGTGCGCAACAGGGTTGATTTGCCACAGGCATTCGGGCCGATAATCACCGTCAGTTCCCCTTCCGGGATCGCCACCGACAAATTTTCTGCCACCACTTTTTTGTCGTAACCCAGCGTCAACCCTTCGCCATAGAGACGACTGGAGATTTCGGTCATTGGCGTCGTGCCTCCCGCACCAGTAAAGCAATCAGATAAAGGCCGCCGATGCTGACGGTAATCACCCCCACCGGC
This sequence comes from Pantoea phytobeneficialis, assembly GCF_009728735.1. Taxonomy (NCBI): domain Bacteria; kingdom Pseudomonadati; phylum Pseudomonadota; class Gammaproteobacteria; order Enterobacterales; family Erwiniaceae; genus Pantoea; species Pantoea phytobeneficialis. The sequence goes on along the minus strand of NZ_CP024636.1, from coordinate 566,228 downwards.
AATTGATAAGGTAAGAACAGATGCTGGGCTGCGAAATCGGCAGCAATCAGCAACAGCGCACCACACAATCCGGCCAGCGGCATGCCGCCGCCGAGACGGCGCGCAATCTGCGGTGCCAGTAGCGCCACAAAGGAGATCGGGCCGACCAGCGCCGTTGAAGCAGCGATCAGCACCACGCCAAGCAGCATCAACCACAGGCGGCTACGCTCCACCGGCACGCCAAGGGCGCAGGCGGTGTCATCCCCCATCTCCAGCAAACGCATCCGGCGGGCCAGCAGCGCCACCAACAGCAGCGCCAGCAGTAACACCACGATCACCGGCGGCGTTTTTGTCCAGGTAATACCGTTCAGCGAACCGGCGCTCCACAGACCGGCGCTGAGGGCAGCATCCAGCGAAGCGCTGATAATCAACCAGCTGTTAAGCCCCATCAACAACGCGCGCACGCTGATGCCGACGATAATCAAACGGAAAGTTTCCACGCCGTTACGCCAGGCAAACAGGTAAACCAGCGCGGCAGTGGCAATGCCGCCAATCATCGCAGCAGCCGTCATCGCCGAGGCGTTTTGGTTGAACAACACCAGCGCCACCAGCACACCGCTGTAGGCACCGGTGTTAAAGCCAAGAATATCCGGGCTGCCTAATGGATTACGCAACAGTGACTGGAAAATCGCGCCGCTCACGCCCAACGCTGCGCCAATCAGCAACGCCATCAACACGCGTGGCAGACGCCACTCCAGCACGATCAGTTTGATATTGCTGGCACCCTGCCCCAGCATCACCTGCCAGATTTGTTCACCGCTGACCGGCAGAGCACCCCGTGTCATCGCCAGAAACGCGAGCAATCCGCAACCGAGCAGCAACCAGAAGGTATGAAACATGACGCGCCGGGTCATACAACACCTCGCGCGAGTTTGCGCCGCACCAGTACAATCAACATCGGTGCTCCCAGCATGGCGGTGACGATAGAAACGCGCAGCTCACCTGGCACCAGCAGGCGACCAATAATATCCGCCGTTAACAGCAGGATCGGCGTCACCAACGCGGTAGCAGGCAGTAGCCAGCGATGGTCATTCCCCACCAGCCAGCGCGCCAGATGCGGCGTCATCAACCCAACAAACGCAATCGGTCCAACCGCTGCGGTGGCTGCACCGCACAGCAGCGCAATCGCCAGCAGCCCCAGTACCTGGGTACGGGCCACGCGCGTACCCAGCGCGGTCGCCATATCGCCGCCCATACTCAGGCTGTTTAACGCTTGCGACAAACAGAAAGCCACCACGCTTCCGACGGCAACGGCTGGCCACAGGGTACGCAGGATGCTGAAGTCGCGAATATCCAGCGAACCACTGTGCCAGAAACGCAGGTGATCATAGATGTCAGGATTGAGCAGCGAGATGCCTGAGGTCAGCCCTTCCAGTACCGCGCTTAACGCGACACCGGCCAGGGTTAAACGCACCGGATTGACGCGCCCGCCACCTATCGCGCCGGTCATCGACACCAGCAATGAAGCCAGTAGCGCACCGCCAAAAGCAAAACCAAGCCATTCGGACGGCGCATTGGCACCAAAGCATGCCACCCCCAACACCACGGCGAAACTGGCTCCGGCGTTGACACCAAGAATACCGGGGTCAGCGAGTGGATTACGCGTCAGGCTTTGCATTAACGCGCCGGCCAGCCCCAGAGCCACGCCCGCCAGCAATCCGGCCAGGGTACGCGGCAGACGCGCCTCGCGAACGATAACGCAATCCGCACTACCACAGGTGGTGGTCACGGCATGATAAACATCGGAAAGAGAGATGGATTTTGCCCCCAGCATTAAACTCAGGGCAATAAGGAGCACCAGCAGCATCCCTGATCCTGCAAGTGCGCGAGTCTGGTGCATAGCGTTATGAACCTTTAATGATCAACGTAATCGCGTGCGTAGGGTAAATGTGATAATGATATTTGTTATCGTTATTACTCGTATTTGTCTATGTTATCATGACTCGCCTCGCGGAAGATGAGGAAAATTGGTGCAAAAAGGCGAAGAAATGAACAAACCCTCCCACTTTATCGATCTCTCCCTGCTTAAATCCCATCCGGCGTTTCGCGCGGTATTTATCGCCCGCTTTATCTCGATTGTCGCACTCGGCATGTTGGCGGTGGCGGTGCCGGTACAAATTCAGCAGATGACAAAATCCCCCCTGCTGGTTGGACTCGGCGTTACGGTAGCCGCCTGCGGCATGTTTATTGGTTTGCTAGCCGGCGGGGTACTGGCCGATCGTTATGAACGTAAGAAACTGATTTTATTCGCCCGCTCGACCTGTGGTCTGGGCTTTGTCGGACTGGCGATCAACGCGGCGTTGCCTGAACCCTCACTGACTGCGGTGTATCTGCTGGGGCTGTGGGATGGCTTTTTCGGTGCGATTGGCGTCACCGCGCTGTTGGCCGCGACTCCGGCGCTGGTCGGACGCGAGAATTTGATGCAGGCGGGCGCAATTACCATGCTTTCGGTACGTTTCGGCTCCATCCTGTCACCGGCGATAGCCGGCATGGTGATTGCCAGTGGCGGCGTGGTATGGAACTTCGTCCTCGCGGCGCTGGGGACCTTACTGACCGTGCTGACCTTACTAAAACTGCCGATGCTACCTCCGCCACCACAGCCGCGCGAGCACCCCCTGAAATCGCTGGCAACCGGTGTGCAATTTCTTTTTACCACGCCTTTGGTGGGGATGGCGGCGTTGATGGGCGCACTGGTGACGCTGGCGAGCGCGATTCGCGTGCTCTATCCGGCGCTGGCTCCGCATTGGGAGGTGAGTGCCGACCGACTGGGATTGATGTTCGCTGCCGTGCCTTTGGGTGCCGCAATCGGCGCTGTCACCAGTGGTCGGTTAGCACAGGCCGCACGTCCCGGTTTATTGATTCTCAGTAGCGCTATCGCCTCATTTCTGGCGCTCGGGCTGTTTGGCCTGATGCCAGACTTCCCCCTCGCGTTGCTCTGCCTGGTGGCGTTTGGTTACTTCAGTTCCATTACCAGCCTGGTGCAGTACACCCTGATTCAGGCATTAACCCCTGATGCGCTGCTGGGACGTATTAACAGCTTATGGACGGCACAAAACGTCACCGGGGATGCGCTGGGCGCGGCGCTGATTGGCGGGATCGGTGCCTGGCTGTTACCTCAGCAGGCGGCCGCGGTGTTTGGCTTTGCTGCCACCCTGCTGGGCGTGCTGATGTGGCTGGTGATGGGATCGTTACGTCGCTATCAACCGCCAGCCGTAACGCTGGCGGAAGAAGCATCATGACTTCACAAACAGTTTTTCCAGGCGAGCCAGCAGGTTGCTGGCGCTGAAGTAATCAAGGCGGAAGCTGTCAACGCCCATTGCATAAACCTGTTGCTGCGTCACAGCGGCGTTTTGTGCGAGGAACGGATTAGCCAGCACCGACTGACGGGTTTTGTCATCGCCAGCAAATAACAGGAAGCTGTGTCCCGTCAGGCCGCTGGCAACGTTTTCACCCGCGAGCTGAATGATGTCCTTGCGCTGTCCCATGCTGTGGCTTTGTTGAATATTGGCCGGGGGCATCGCCAGGGTGAAGCCCAGTTGCTGCAACAATTTGCCCTGCGCCGATTCAGCGGTCCACAAATTCACCGCGCGTCCATCGCCATTCCACACCAGGGCGGAAACCGGCTGCGGCGGTAATGTGATGGCTTTTTTCAGCGCGGCCTGACGATCGGCAAAGGCTTTAATATGCTGCGCCGCTTCAGTTTCATGACCGGTGGCCTCACCGAGCAGCGTCATCAGGTCCTGCCAGCTTTTATCGTCGTAGTTAATCACCAGCGTCGGTGCAATGGCAGAAAGCTGACTCACCAGCTTGATGGCGGAGTCGTTGCCCGTGGCGCTGACGATAATCAGATCCGGTGCTTCGGCTGCCACCGCTTCAGCGTTGGCTTCACCAATATACAGGCGTTTGACGCCGCGTTGTTTCGCCACCTCGCCCCACTGACGGAAGAAGCCCTGATCGTCGGAGAGGCGACTGTTGGGGGCGGTAGCACCCGATGCAATCACCGGCGCATCAATCGCCAGCAGTGAACCGGTCAAGGTGACGCTGGTTGAGACAATACGCTGGGGGGCTTTGGTCAATGTCACCACGCCCTGTTCGGTCTGAATTTTGCGTGGCCAGCCCTGTTCGGCACGCGCAAGTCCACTAAAAGCCTGTAAAATGAACAACAGGACAACCATGCCCCATAAACCGCATTTATTCATAAGTTTTCATCCATCATTTAGCTTATTTCCGCCCCCGGCGTAAATGCCGGAAAACGCTTAAAGATAAGGGAACACCCGCGAACTGATTGACTCTTTGGACCATTCGACGTAGGTTACAGGGCCATAATAAAAATGATAATCATTCTTAATAATCTTATCATTTATAGGTGAAAATTATGGTGGAATCCTCCACGTTTGAAAATGCCTGGCTGAAGGATTTTTCCGCACTTTGTCGCGGATTCCTGTTCACATCTCCCTGGCGCAGCCTGGTGACTCAGGGTTGCTACACCACCCTGACCGAACCGGTTCAGGATGCTGCTGCGTTAGACGGTGATTTTCAGCAACAGCTGCGCCAGCATTTTGCGGCGGCGAAAAAACAGGGTATCGAGAAACCGATTCTGGTCGGTGCGATCCCGTTTGATGTCAGCCAACCTGCCGCTTTGTTTATTCCTGAATCCCATCAGACCTTTAAGCGTGCCGATTTACTGGCCGCGTTACCGACCGAACTGAGTGCGCTGCCCGCCGTGCGCCGCCGTGCGGCAGTGCCGGATCACGACGCCTTTACCCAAATGGTGGCAGATGCGGTGGCGGCCACACAACGTGGCGATCTCGATAAAGTGGTCCTGTCGCGCCTGATGGATATCGTGACTGAACAACCGGTGGATAGCGCTGCGCTGATGCAGCGGGTCATGGCGCAAAACCCTAACAGCTACCATTTCCATCTGCCGCTGCCGCAGGGTGGTGTGTTGCTGGGAGCCAGTCCGGAACTGATGTTGCGCAAGCAGGGGCGTGACTTCAGCTCTTGTCCTCTCGCCGGTTCCGCACGTCGCGATAGCGACAGCCAAACCGACCGCGCAGCCGGCGAAACGTTGATGAACTCCAGTAAAGATCGGCACGAACATCAGCTGGTCACCGATGCGATGCGCTCCACGCTGCAACCGCGCAGCCGTCTGCTGTCGGTGCCGACAGTGCCCTCGCTCATCACCACCTCAACGTTATGGCATCTCGCCACGCAGATTGATGGTGAAGTGCAGGATCCGCGCGAGAATGCCCTGTCCCTCGCCTGCCTGCTGCATCCGACTCCGGCTCTCAGCGGTTTCCCGCATCAGCAAGCGCAACAGCTGATCCAACAGTTGGAACCGTTCGATCGTCAGCTGTTTGGCGGCATCGTCGGCTGGTGCGATGACGCAGGCAATGGCGAATGGGTCGTCACCATCCGCTGCGGCACGGTACATGACAGCCGCGTGCGTCTGTTCGCGGGTGCCGGAATTGTGGCCGACTCTCAACCCGAATCAGAATGGCGTGAAACCGGCGTGAAGCTGGACACCATGTTGCGCGCCTTTGGACTGCAATAAAGGAAAGACCATGAGTATTCCCTACAACCGCTGGCCTGACGAACTCGCCGCCCGTTACCGCGAAAAAGGCTACTGGCTCGACGTACCAATGACCGACATCCTGGCGCGTCAGCAACAGAATGACGCCATCGCGGTGATCGACGGCGAACGCCAAATCAGTTATCGCGAAATGGATCAGCTGACCGACAACCTGGCGGCTGCCCTGCAACGTCGCGGCCTGAAAACCGGCGATACCGCATTGGTGCAGCTCGGCAACGTGGCGGATTTCTATCTGACCCTGTTTGCCTTATTTAAAATCGGCGTGGCACCCGTCAATGCGTTGTTCAGCCATCAGCGCACAGAAATGACCGCCTACGCGGCGCAGATTGAACCGGTGCTGCTGATTGCCGATCGTACCCATCCGCTGTTCGCTGATGATAGCTTTATCGATGTGCTGTGCCGCAGCCATCCCTCGTTGCAGCAGGTGATTCTGCGCAATGACACCCAGCCGGAAAACACCCTGGAAACGCTGCTGGCGGAAAGCGCCGGTGATTTCACCCCAACGCCGAGTGCGGGTGATGAAGTGGCCTTCTTCCAGCTCTCCGGCGGCAGTACCGGTACGCCGAAGCTGATCCCGCGTACCCACAACGATTACTACTACAGCATTCGTGGCAGCGTGGATATTTGCGCCGTGACCGACCGCACCCGCTATCTGGTGGCACTGCCTGCGGCACATAACTTTCCGATGAGTTCACCCGGCGCACTCGGCGTGTTTTATGCCGGTGGTCAGGTGGTACTGGCCGCCGATCCCAGCGCAACACTGTGCTTTCCGTTGATCGAAAAACATCAGATCACCGATACCGGCCTGGTGCCGCCTGCGGTGAGCCTGTGGTTGCAGGCGATTCAGGAATGGGGCAGCAACAAACAGCTGGCCTCACTGGAACGGATGCAGGTGGGTGGTGCGAAGTTGGGTGAGACATTGGCTTCCCGCATCCAACAAGAAATTGGCTGCCGGTTACAACAGGTTTTCGGTATGGCGGAAGGGCTGGTGAACTACACACGCTTCGACGACGACGAGAAAACCATCCTCACCACCCAGGGACGTCCAATTTCTGATGATGATGAAGTCTGGGTCGCCGATGCCGATGGCAATGCATTGCCGGTGGGTGAAGTGGGCCGTCTGATGACACGCGGTCCTTATACCTTCCGTGGTTACTATCGCAGCCCGGAGCATAACGCCGCCAGCTTTGATGCCGACGGGTTTTACTGTTCCGGCGATCTGATTGAGATTAACCCGCAGGGTTACATCACCGTACAGGGACGCGAAAAAGATCAGATCAACCGTGGCGGAGAGAAGATCGCCGCAGAGGAGATCGAAAACCTGCTGCAACGTCACCCGGATGTGATTCACGCTGCGCTGGTATCGATGAATGATGAGCTGATGGGTGAAAAGAGCTGCGCCTTTATTGTCGCCAGCCAGCCGATTAAGCCGGTGGTGCTGCGTCGCCATCTGCGCGAACTGGGCGTAGCCGAGTTCAAATTACCCGATCGTATTACCTGCGTAGACGCCCTGCCGCTGACCCCGGTTGGTAAGGTAGATAAAAAACGTCTGCGCCAACAACTTGCCGACCAACAAGCGCAAGCCTGACCTGTTCCGGAGATTGTATGGCTATTCCAAAGTTGACCTCTTATCCGCTGCCGACCGCCACCGAGTTGCCTGCCAACAAGGTGAAATGGGCGCTGGAGCCGCAACGCGCGGCGCTGCTGATTCACGATATGCAGGCCTATTTCCTTAATTTTTGGGGCGAAAACAGCCCGCTGGTGAATCAGGTTGTCGAAAACATCGCGCGGCTGCGGGCTTACTGCAAAGCGCAAGGCATCCCGGTGTTCTACACCGCGCAGCCTAACCAGCAGAGCGATGAAGATCGTGCGCTACTGAATGATATGTGGGGACCCGGCCTCAACAAGCATCCCGATCAACAGAAGATCGTTGATGCTCTGGCACCGGATCAGCACGATCATGTACTGACCAAATGGCGTTACAGCGCCTTTCATCGTTCTCCGCTGGAGTCGATCCTGCAAGAGATGGGCCGCGATCAGCTGATCATTACCGGCGTTTACGCCCATATCGGTTGCCTGACCACCGCCACTGACGCCTTTATGCGCAACATCCAGCCATTTATGGTGGCCGATGCGCTGGCTGATTTTACCCGTGAAGAACATCTGATGGCGCTGACCTACACCGCTGGCCGTAGCGGCAAAGTGGTGATGACCGCTGATCTGATGCCGCTGCCGCTGAGCAAAGATGATCTGCGCGCGCTGATCCTGCCGCTGTTGGAAGATGACGATGTGCCGGAAGATGATGAGAATCTGATCGACTACGGTCTTGATTCCGTACGCGTGATGGCGCTGGCAGCGCGCTGGCGTCAGGTGCACAGCGATATCGATTTCGTTAGCCTGGCGAAGAATCCCAGCATTGACGGCTGGTGGGCACTGCTGTCGCGGGAGTCGACGAAATGAGCCTGCCGTTTGATTTCCGTGGAAAAATTGTCTGGGTAACCGGGGCCGGTAAAGGCATCGGCTACCATACGGCGCTGGCTTTTCATCAGGCGGGCGCGCAGGTGGTGGGCTTCGATCTGCGTTTTGATCAGGCAGACTATCCGTTTGCCTGTCAGGTGATGAACGTTGCTGATGCTGCTGAAGTGAAAACCGTCTGCCAGCGTCTGCTGGCGGATCAACCGCGTCTCGATGTGCTGGTAAACGGTGCTGGCATTCTGCGTATTGGCAGCACCGAAGAGCTGGCGTTTGAGGACTGGCAGGCTTGCCTCGCCGTCAACGCCGGTGGTGCGTTCAATATGTTCCAGCAGACGCTGCCGGTGTTCCGCCAGCAACGGGCCGGCGCTATCGTCACCATCGCTTCGAATGCCGCCCATGCACCACGCCTTGGCATGTCTGCCTATGGCGCATCCAAAGCGGCGCTACGTAGCCTGTGCCTCACCGTAGGTCTGGAGATGGCTCCGCTCGGCGTGCGTTGCAATATCGTCTCACCAGGATCGACCGATACCGATATGCAGCGCAGCCTGTGGCATACCCCGGAGGCGGAGCAGGAGATGATCAACGGTTTCCAGGATCAATATAAACTCGGGATCCCACTGCGTAAGATCGCCAAACCGCAGGAGATCGCTGCCAACATTCTGTTCCTTGCTTCCGATCTCGCCAGCCATGTGGTACTCCAGGATATCGTGGTGGACGGTGGCGCGACGCTGGGAGCCTGATGCATGGCAATCTGGAAACGATCGATAGAACTGGATGAACTGAACCGGATGGGTGAGAACTCACTGGTGGCACATCTGGGCATTGTGTTTACCGTGATCGGCGACGATTACCTGGAGGCCATCATGCCGGTAGATGCACGCACGCAGCAGCCATTTGGTTTGTTGCACGGTGGCGCATCGGTGGTGTTGGCGGAATCGATGGGATCGATTGCCGGCTATCTCAGCGTGGAAGAGGGAAAAAGCGTGGTGGGGATTGAGGTGAGTGCCAGTCATCACCGCGCGGTCAGCAGCGGCGAAGTGCGCGGTATCTGCCGCCCACTGCATCTCGGTGCACGTAATCAAAGCTGGCAGATCGAGATCCGCAATGGACGCGATCAGTTGTGCTGTAGTAGCCGTTTGACGGTGGCAGTGCTCGGGTAATTTGACCTGGTATGCCATCCTTTCTGCCGTAGCGGCGCGATTTATCGCGCGGGTGTTTCCGGCATTGTGTAGGGTATTGCGCGATAAATCGCGCCGCTACGCATCGGCAACAAAAAAGCGGCCATCTGGCCGCTTTTTGCTGGAGCAATTAACGCTGGTAAATGATTTCGACGCCCTCGTCGTCATCTTCATCCCAGTCGTCATCCCAGTCTTCGTCTTCTTCCACTTCCTGCGCGTTTTCCATCGCTTCACGGTGGTAATCATCCCACATGAAGGCAACTTTCTCCGGCTCTTTCGCTTCTTCTTCGACTTCTTTCGGGTTCGCGATGATGAAGCTCATCACGTCCCAACACAGGTCGTTGACGCCATCACGGCTGGCAGCGGAAATCAGATAGTATTTATTTTCCCAGCCCAGTGCTTCTGCAATCGCTTTAGCACGGCTTTCCGCTTCTTCACGGCTCAGCAGGTCAGTTTTGTTGAACACCAGCCAGCGCGGCTTCTGATACAGTTTATCGCTGTACTTTTCCAGCTCGCCGAGGATGATGCGCGCGTTTTCTACCGGATCAGACTCGTCAATCGGCGCGATGTCGATCAGGTGCAACAACACGCGGCAGCGTTCAAGGTGTTTCAGGAAACGAATACCCAGGCCCGCACCTTCCGCAGCACCTTCAATCAGGCCCGGAATGTCGGCGACCACAAAGCTTTTTTCGCTGTCCATACGCACCACGCCCAGGCTTGGCACCAGGGTGGTAAACGGATAATCAGCAACTTTTGGCTTAGCGGCAGAAACAGCACGAATAAAGGTCGATTTACCTGCATTCGGCAAACCAAGCATACCGACGTCAGCCAGCAGCATCAGCTCCAGTTGCAGGTCACGTTTTTCACCCGGCGTACCCATCGTTTTCTGGCGCGGAGTACGGTTCACAGAGGATTTAAAACGGGTATTGCCCAGACCATGCCAGCCGCCTTTGGCGACCATCAACTTCTGCTCGTGGCGTGTCATATCGCCCAGCGTTTCACCGGTGCCCTGGTCAATGACACGCGTCCCCACAGGGACTTTGACGATGATGTCTTTACCACGTTTGCCGGTACAGTCACGGCTCTGGCCATTCTGGCCACGCTCAGCACGGAAAGATTTTTCGAAACGATAATCGATCAGGGTATTCAGGTTTTCATCCGCCAGCAGGTAAACGTCGCCGCCATCACCGCCGTCACCACCGTCCGGACCACCTTTCGGAATGTATTTTTCGCGGCGGAAGCTGACGCAACCATTACCGCCATCACCCGCGACCACTAGGATCGTCGCTTCATCAACAAACTTCATTTTCTTTCTCCGTCACACTAACGTTCTCAGCGGGTTCCCAACTGCGAACGGGTCCGCCAGGGTCTTCTGCGCTGACCGGCGGCGGATAATACAGGATGGGCAATGCCTTGTGTACATAAATTGTACAGCAATCTGCGTCAGGATGCAGGCTTACGCGCGCTCCGCAGCAGAATGTAAAAAGCCCCGCAAAGCTGCGGGGCCTTTCATTCGTTCGTTCAGACGTTAACCGTCTGCGTCACGACAACCTTACTCAGCAACGATGCTGATGTATTTACGGTTGTTCGGACCTTTAACTTCGAATTTAACTTTGCCGTCTGCGGTAGCAAACAAGGTGTGGTCACGACCACAACCTACGTTGTTACCAGCGTGGAATTTGGTACCACGCTGACGAACGATGATGCTACCTGCCAGAACAGATTCACCACCGAAACGTTTAACACCCAGACGTTTTGCATTGGAGTCACGACCGTTACGAGTCGAGCCACCAGCCTTTTTATGTGCCATTTGTCAGATCTCCTCTTAGGCGCTGATGCCAGTGATTTTCACATCAGTGAACCACTGACGGTGGCCCTGCTGCTTACGGTAGTGCTTACGACGACGAAACTTAACGATTTTAATTTTCTCGCCACGACCATGAGCAACAACTTCTGCTTTGATCACGCCGCCTGAAACCAGTGGCGCGCCGATTTTCACGTCTTCGCCATTTGCAATCATCAGAACCTGGTCGAACTCGATGGTTTCACCGGTTGCGATGTCCAGCTTTTCCAGGCGAACGGTCTGACCTTCGCTTACTCGGTGTTGTTTACCACCACTTTGGAAAACCGCGTACATATAAAACTCCGCTTCTGCGCATGCCTTTTTGTTTATCAGGCGGCGCTATAAATATTCACAATAGGGCGCGAATTCTACGCAAATCTCCAGCAGAAGACAAGTGCACTTTGCACTCTCTTGCAGAAAAAAAGCGCAGGATGAATGCAAACGTTTATCGAGGCGATTTTTCAAGTACAATCAGTAACAGATTACCTGAACTCACGCTGGGTAAAAGCGCTTACCATGCCGAGAAACGAGTCATAGCTGAACAGACGAATGAACTTAGAACAGATTAATGAATTAACCGCGCAGGACATGGCGGCCGTCAACCAGACCATCCTCGACCAGCTGAATTCAGATGTCTCGCTGATTAACCAGTTGGGTTATTACATCATCAGCGGCGGCGGAAAACGTATTCGCCCGATGATTGCGGTGCTGTCAGCACGCGCACTGAATTACCAGGGTTCGCAACATATCACCAATGCGGCGCTGATCGAATTTATCCACACCGCCACGCTGCTGCATGACGATGTGGTGGATGAATCCGATATGCGTCGTGGCAAAGCGACGGCCAATGCCGCCTTTGGCAACGCTGCCAGCGTGCTGGTCGGTGATTTTATCTACACCCGTGCTTTCCAGATGATGACCAGCATGGGATCCCTGAAGATCCTTGCACTGATGTCTGAAGCGGTAAACGTGATCGCCGAGGGCGAAGTGTTACAGCTGATGAACGTCAACGATCCGGATATCACTGAAGAGAATTACATGCGGGTGATTTACAGCAAAACCGCCCGTCTGTTTGAAGCTGCTTCGCAAGCGTCCGCCATTCTCGCTGAAGCCACCCCGGCACAAGAAAAAGCGCTCCAGGATTATGGTCGCTATATTGGCACCGCTTTCCAGTTAATTGACGATTTGCTGGACTACAGCGCCGACGGTGAGACGCTGGGCAAAAATACCGGTGATGATCTGAGTGAAGGGAAACCGACGCTGCCCTTGCTGCATGCCATGCACCACGGCACGCCTGAGCAGGCGCAGATGATTCGTCGCGCCATTGAAGAGGGTAATGGCCGCCATCTGCTGGAACCCGTGCTGGAAGCGATGCAACAATGCGGCTCGCTGGCGTGGACGCGCCAACGCGCGGAAGAAGAGGCTGATAAAGCGATCGCTGCGCTGAAAATCCTGCCGGAAACGCCGTGGCGTAGCGCACTTGAGGCCCTGGCCCATATGTCCGTCCAACGCGATTTTTAATCTCTATGGGGCCGTTTCTGGCCCCTTCTCGCTCTCACTTCTGCTCCATCCTTTTACATCGTTTGCAAAACTTTTGCGAAATATCACGCAGTTATTGATCATTACTTGAAACTTACTGGAAATTTCTGGAATCTTTTTGCTATAAATATCTGTAACTTTCCAGCTACCTTTGCGAAGGAAAGGCATATTCTCCCGTTGGATTAGATGGCAACATGGACAAGGAGTAGAAGTTTATGCGCATAAGGAGAAAAGACTGGCATTCGGCTGACATTATCGCCCGCCTGAGAAAAAAGGGGATGACAATGGCGGAATTGTCACGACAGTCAGGTCTGAGCTCATCAACGCTGGCCAATGCAATCGTTCGCCCCTGGCCGAAAGGTGAATGGTTGATTGCCGGAGCACTCAATATTCATCCCTCAGAGATCTGGCCGAGCCGGTATTATGATCCTAAGACACGTTGCTTACGCGATCGCAAAGTACGCCTGCCCGCTGAAAAAGATCCTGAATTGCCTGTAGATCCTGAAGCCTCTTGCCCGGATCTCTGACAAAAAAAACCAGCCGCATCATGCGACTGGTTTCTTTATTTCAAGCCGATAAGATCGTTATTCGCCGCTAACGCGTTCGATATTCGCACCCATCGCTTTCAGCTTATCTTCGATATGCTCATAACCACGATCGATATGGTAAATGCGATCAACCAACGTGGTGCCTTCCGCAATGCAACCTGCCAATACCAGGCTGGCCGACGCACGTAAGTCAGTCGCCATCACCTGAGCACCAGAAAGAGTTTCAACGCCATGACAGATCGCCGTGTTGCTTTCGATTTCCGCGTGCGCACCCATGCGGATCAGCTCAGGGATGTGCATAAAGCGGTTTTCGAAGATCGTCTCGGTGATCACGCCAGTACCTTCTGCCACCAGGTTAAGCAGCGTGAACTGCGCCTGCATGTCAGTCGGGAAGCCCGGATGCGGAGCAGTGCGAACATTGACCGCTTTCGGACGCTTACCATGCATATCAAGGCTGATCCAGTCTTCACCGGTTTCGATATCCGCACCGGCATCCCGCAGTTTAGCCAGTACGGCATCCAGCGTATCAGGCTGGGTATTGTGGCACAGCACTTTGCCACGCGAGATCGCCGCCGCCACCAGGAAAGTACCGGTTTCGATACGGTCTGGCAGTACGCGATACACGCCGCCACCCAGGCGTTCTACACCTTCGATGGTGATTTTATCAGTACCTGCGCCACTGATTTTCGCACCCAGGGTGTTGAGGAAGTTTGCCGTATCGACAATTTCCGGTTCACGCGCGGCGTTTTCAATGATAGTGGTACCGGTCGCCAGGGTCGCTGCGCTCATAATGGTCACGGTGGCACCCACGCTCACTTTGTCCATCACGATATGCGCGCCTTTCAGACGACCATCAACCGAGGCTTTGACATAGCCCTCTTCCAGTTTGATCTCCGCACCCAGCTGCTCAAGGCCGGTAATGTGCAGATCAACCGGACGTGCACCAATCGCGCAGCCGCCCGGCAGTGACACTTGTCCCTGACCAAAGCGCGCAACCAGCGGCCCCAGCGCCCAAATGGAGGCTCGCATGGTTTTAACCAGATCGTAAGGCGCACAGAAGACATTAACTTCGCGCGCATCAACGTGTACCGAACCATTGCGTTCAACTTTCGCACCCAGCTGACTCAGCAGCTTCATGGTGGTGTCGATGTCACGCAGTTTCGGCACATTCTGAATCTCTACTGGCTCTTCAGCCAACAGCGCTGCAAACAGAATAGGTAGCGCAGCGTTTTTCGCCCCGGAGATGGTGACTTCACCACTCAAACGGGTCGGGCCTTGCACACGAAATTTGTCCATTAACATGGTTCTCAATATCCATCCCAACAAGCCCGCCTGAGCAGGCTTGTGCACTTAGAAACCGTTAAGTTTCCGATCGCGCGCCCACTCGGCAGGGGTATAAGTTTTAATAGAAACCGCATGAATGCGATTATCCGCAATATATTCCATCAGAGGCGCGTAAACCGCCTGCTGTTTTTTAACCCGGCTCAGCTCGCCAAACATCTCACCGACGGCAATCACCTGAAAGTGGCTGCCATCGTTGCTGAGGACATGTACTTCGTCTAACGGCAGCGCCTGCATCAGCACAGCCTGAACTTCACTATTTTCCATCGCTCTTTGCTTCAAGTTAATAAGAATAAGCCAGACATCTTAGAGGAAAGTTCCTGACTCTTAAATACGCAAAAGCCCCTGAAAGCATCAGGGGCTTTATAGATGTGGATAATGATTAGGCGGTTTGTTCCGCAGAAACAATTATCTGCTGGAGGTTATAAAGCGTAATCAGTGACTGGAGTTTCTCGGTAATACCGCTAAAGCATGGCGTGCTGCCTTGCGCACGAACGATTTCACGTAAATGCACCAACAACGCCAGACCTGCCGAATCAACACGATCCAGCGCAGCCACATCAATGGTATCGATGCCTGCCATAGCCGTTTCACGCTGATGCCACAAGGCAAGAAGCGTATCACGGTCCAGTTTGCCGCTCAGGGCCAGTGTGCTGCCAGTGCGCTGCCAGCGTAATGGTTCGCTCATTATTGCTGCTTATCCAGAGAGATAGGCTGCGCTGCTGAGGCTTTCAACTGCGCGGTCAGACCATCAATACCTTTGGTGCGCAGCAGATCGCCCCACTCATTCTGTTTGGTGGTGATCATACTGATGCCTTCAGCCACCATGTCATAGGCTTGCCAGTCACCGGTGCGGGTGTTCTTACGCCACTGGAAATCAAGGCGAACCGGCGGGCGACCATTAGGATCAATAATCGTGACACGAATTGCCAGGATATTGGCATCGCCAATCGGCTGTTCCGGTTGGATTTGGTAGGTCTGACCGTGATACAGGGCCAGAGCCTGACCGTAAGCCTGCGCCAGATAATCACCAAAAGCGGCAAAGTAAGCATCACGCTGCGCAGGAGTCGCATCACGATAGTAACGGCCCAGCACCAATGCACCGGCGTATTTGATCTGGACATACGGCAGCAATTCCTGGCGCACGATATCGCGCAGGTAGTTCGGGTCCTGCTTGATCTTCGGCTGTTCGTTTTTCAGGCGAGTAAAGGTTTTCGCCGCCGCTTCATCCATCAGTTTATAGGGATTGCTCTGGTCCGCGGCCGTAGCGGCCAGGGGAACGATGGCCAGCATGGCAATCATCAGTAAACGTTTTAACATCGTGTTGTACCTCTTGGGATTATTCCGTTACTGCGGGTGCGCTCTCCGCACCCTGTTGTTTATTATCGTTTTTATTGTCGCCGCTCTTATACAAGAACTGGCCAATTAAATCTTCCAGCACCAGCGCCGATTTGGTATCGCGCAGCGTACCGCCATCTTTCAGCATCGCTGATCCGAGATCCGGGTCATCAAAGCCCAGATTCAACGCCAGAAACTGTTCACCCAGTAATCCCTGGGTGCGGATCGCCAGTGAACTGGTGTCCGGTATTTTGTCAGCGTATTGATCGCTGATCGCCATCGTCACGCGCGGCGACAGGGTTTTATCATCCAGAGAGATATCGGTCACTCGACCAATCACCACGCCGCCAATCTTGACCGGCGAGCTGACTTTCAGGCCGCCGATATTATCGAACGTGGCATACAGCTTCCATGTAGGTTCAGTCCCCAGCGACTTCAGGTCAGCAACACGCAGGCTGAGAAACAGCATTGCCAGCAGAGCCAGCAGCATGAAGACGCCTACCCAAATTTCGTTTTTCTTGCTTTGCATTGCATCATTTCCCAAACATCAGTGCTGTCAGCACAAAATCCAATCCGAGTACCGCCAGTGAAGCGTGCACCACGGTACGCGTCGTCGCCCGACTGATCCCTTCCGAGGTCGGGATGGCATCATAGCCATTGAACAGCGCAATCCAGGTTACCGTAATGGCGAAGACTGCGCTTTTGATAATGCAGTTGATGACATCAGTACGGAAATCCACGGCATTTTGCATCGCGGACCAGAAGAACCCTGGATCGATCCCCTTCCAGCTGACACCCACCAACGCGCCGCCCGCAATCCCCACAGCCGTAAAAATCAACGCCAGCAGCGGCATGCTGATAAAACCAGCCCAGAAACGCGGTGACACCACGCGGCGCAGCGGGTCGACTGCCATCATCTCCATGCTGGAGAGCTGCTCAGTCGCCTTCATCAGGCCAATTTCCGCCGTCAACGCCGATCCTGCGCGCCCGGCAAACAGCAAGGCGGTGACCACCGGGCCAAGTTCACGCAGCAGCGACAGCGCCACCAACATGCCAAGGCTGGTTTCCGCGCTGTAGGTGGTGAGAACCAGATAGCCCTGCAATCCCAGCACCATACCGATAAACAACCCGGAAACCATGATGATCAGCAGTGACATGACGCCCACGCTGTAGAGTTGCTTAATCAGCAATGGCGCGTGTTTGCGAAACGCCGGTTTACCCACCAGCGCATGAAACAACATCATTCCTGCGCGACCAAACGCCGCACAGGTGTTTATCCCCTGACGTCCAAGTGACGCCAGCGCCTGTAACAACATCAGTTTAGGTTCTCCCTGCTTGGGTCAAATCAGCCAGATAATCCCCGGCCGGAAAGCGGAATGGCACCGGGCCATCCGCATGCCCCTCAATAAACTGGCGCACGCGTGGATCTGCGTTTTGTCGCAATTCAGGCGCACTTCCCTGAGCAATAACTTTTTGCCCGGCAACAATATAGGCATGATCCGCAATGCTCAAGACCTCTGGCACATCGTGCGAAACCACAATGCAGGTTACGCCCAGCGAATGGTTCAACTCATCAATCAATTTCACCAGCACACCCATAGTGATCGGATCCTGACCGACAAAGGGTTCATCAAACATGATCAGATCCGGCTCCAGCGCAATCGCGCGCGCCAGGGCAGCACGCCGTGCCATACCGCCCGACAGTTCCGCCGGTTTGAGTTGTGCCGCGCCGCGCAGCCCCACCGCCTCCAGCTTCATCATCACCGTGCTGTGCAGCAGCTCCGGCGGTAATTGCGTATGCTCACGCAACGGCCAGGCGACATTGTCAAAGACGCTAAGATCGGTAAAAAGTGCCCCCGACTGGAACAACATGCTCATTTTTTTACGCACTTCATACAATCTGCTGCGCGACAATGAGGGAATGTTCTCATCGTGAAACCAGATTTCACCTTTATCCGGTTGCAGCTGGCCACCAATCAGACGAAGTAATGTGGTTTTACCAATACCTGACGGCCCCATGATGGCGGTAACTTTGCCCGCCGGTACCGTTAAGGATATGTCGTCGAAGATGGTGCGATCTCCGCGCGAAAAGCTCACGCCACGAACCTCAACCAGATTCGCTTGTTGCTGGATCATCTTTACCTCTTAATGGGGATCGGGCGTTATCGTGTCCGGGGATGGTAGCCTGTAAGGCCGCAATGCACGAGAGTTTTACAGAAACTTACCCACCCGGTGTGGCGAAAACCGCCTTAAAATTTACTTTTGCCTCTCAGACAGTCAAAATCAGCGCCTGTTTCAATGCGCTAATGTTTTTACCCGTCGGTCAAGGTGTGCCGACACCCCCGGCCATCAAGGATTTTTCATGTTCGTAGCCACTGCCCTGCTGTTCATTGGATTGATTTTACTGGCTTACGGTGCTGACCGATTAGTTTTCAGTGCCGCGATCCTCAGTCGATCCTTTGGCATCCCGCCATTAATCATCGGTATGACGGTGGTCAGCATCGGCACTTCGCTTCCAGAATTGATCGTCTCTTTCTCCGCCGCGCAACATGGGCAGATGGATTTAGCAGTAGGCACAGCTCTGGGTTCGAACATCACCAATATTTTGCTAATCCTGGGCGGCGCGGCGCTGCTGCACCCCTTAACCGTCCACTCCAATCTGATTCGTCGCGAACTCCCGTTAATGCTGCTGGTCTCACTGCTGAGCGGCATCATGTTGTTTGATAATCATCTTAGCCGCCTCGATGGTGTGGCTTTGTTGCTGATTGCGCTGGTTTATCTGTTGGTGGTGATCCGCATCGCGCGCCGTGCCGAACGCGAGAACAATGACACCCTGACGCGCGAACAATTAGCCGAGCTACCACGCGATGAAACCGGTAATACCGTGGCCTTCCTGTGGCTTGCTGTGGCGTTGCTAATCCTGCCTATGTCGACCCGGATGGTGATCGATAACGCGACGGTCTTTGCCGACTATTTCGGGGTGAGTGAACTGGTGATGGGCCTGACGCTGATCTCGGTAGGTACCAGCCTGCCAGAGCTGGCGACTGTGATTGCCGGGGCCATGAAAGGCGAGGACGATATCGCCATCGGCAACCTGATCGGTGCCAACATTTATAATCTGGCTATCGTACTGGGCCTGCCTGCGCTGATTCATCCGGGCAGTATTGATCCCCACGCGTTTGCCCGGGATTACTGGGTCATGTTGGGGGTTAGCGTGTTGTTCGCCCTGCTGTGCCTGCAACCGCGACGCCGAATTGGCCGGGCAGCAGGCACCTTGTTGTTAGCTGGATTTATCGTGTGGGTGTGCTGGCTGTGGCTTAGCCCCATGTTTACCCCAAGTTAATAAGGACAGACTGAGCATGTCACATCAGCGACTGGATTTTGACTTTCAACAGGCGGGCAAAGCGGTGCTGCGCATTGAGCGCGAAGGACTTGAGCAACTCGATCAATATATCAATGACGATTTCTCCCGCGCCTGCGAAATGATCTTTGCCTGTCGGGGCAAAGTGGTGGTGATGGGTATGGGCAAGTCCGGACATATCGGCAAAAAAATCGCCGCCACGTTCGCCAGCACCGGAACGCCAGCGTTCTTTGTTCATCCGGCGGAAGCCAGCCACGGTGACCTTGGCATGGTCAGCACCGATGATGTGGTGGTGGCCATTTCTAATAGCGGCGAATCCAACGAAATCCTCGCGCTAATCCCGGTTCTTAAGCGACAGAAAGTCCAGCTGATTTGTATCACCAGCCGTGCCGACAGCGCGATGGGACGTGCCGCCGATGTGCATCTGTGCGTCAAAGTGCCACAGGAAGCCTGTCCTCTTGGGCTGGCCCCAACCACCAGCACCACCGCAACGCTGGTGATGGGCGATGCGCTGGCCGTCGCGCTGCTGGAAGCGCGTGGCTTTACCCAGGAAGATTTTGCACTGTCCCATCCCGGTGGAGCTCTCGGACGTAAACTGCTGCTGCATGTCAGCGACATCATGCACAGCGGCGACGAGATCCCGCATGTCTCTCGGGATGCCTCACTGCGTGATGCGTTGCTGGAGATCACGCGTAAAAATCTCGGCCTGACGGTGATCGTTGATGACCTGATGAAAATCGAAGGCATCTTTACCGATGGTGACTTGCGTCGGGTGTTTGATATGGGTATCGATTTCCAGTCAGCCAGCATCAAAGATGTGATGACACGCGGCGGTATTCGCGTACGTCCCAACCTGCTGGCCGTTGACGCCCTTAATCTGATGCAAAACAAAAACATCACTGCGCTGCTGGTGGCCGATGACGATCGCCTGCTCGGTGTGGTACATATGCATGACATGCTGCGCGCTGGCGTTGTCTGAACAGGAAAAGAACATGAGTGTTGAAACAGCTGCAATCGAGACCTGCTATGGTCCGGTAAGCGCAGAAGTGATGGCGCGCGCAGCGCAGATCCGCCTGCTGATTTGTGATGTGGACGGCGTAATGTCAGACGGCCTGATTTATATGGGCAACAGCGGCGAAGAACTGAAAGCTTTCAACGTGCGCGATGGCTATGGCATTCGTTGCCTGCTGACCTCCGGCATTGAAGTGGCTATTATTACCGGCCGCAATGCCAAACTGATGGAAGATCGCTGCAAAACCCTCGGCATTACGCATCTTTACCAGGGACAATCGGATAAGCTTTTGGCCTGGCGCGAACTCCTGGATAAACTGTCATTATCTGCGGAACAGGTGGCGTATATCGGTGATGACCTGATCGACTGGCCGGTAATGGCCCGCGTGGGTCTGAGCGTAGCGGTCGCCGATGCGCACCCGATTCTGTTGCCGCGCGCGCATTACGTCACCCGCATTGCCGGTGGCCGCGGTGCGGTACGTGAACTTTGCGATCTGATCTTAATGGCGCAGAACAAATTTGAGGATGCCAAAGGGCAATCAGTATGAGTAAAAGCAGGCGTTGGATAACGCTGATTCTGGCCCTAATCGCTCTGGTGCTGATTGGCTGGAATCTTACCAACCAGGATGAGAGCAAAGCGCCGGTTACCACCAACGACCAGGAGCCGACTTACACCAGTTCGACTTCTCACACCGTGGTGTACAATCCAGACGGTGCGCTGGCCTACAAACTGATTTCGGATAAAGTGACCTACTTTGCTGCCGATGAACTGAGCTGGTTCGATAATCCGGTGATGACCACTTACGACGTGAATAAAATTCCGACCTGGTCTGTGCGCGCCGATAAGGCAAAGCTCACCAAAGATCGTATGCTTTATCTTTACGGCCACGTTGAAGTGAACACCCTGACGCAGGATTCGGAGCTGGAACGCATTAAAACCGATAATGCGGTGGTCAATCTCGTCACCCAGGATGTTACCTCAGACGATCAGGTCACCCTTTATGGCCGCAGTTTTAACTCTACTGGCATGAAGATGCGCGGCAACTTACGGACGAAAAATGCCCAGTTGATTGAAAAGGTCAAATCCTCCTATGAAATCCAAAATGAAAAACAACAGCCTTAAATTACTGCTGGTCAGCGCCCTGTTAGCCACCAGCTTGCCCGCTCTGGCATTAACCGGGGATTCTGACAAACCCGTGAATATCGATTCAGAGAATCAGTCGCTGGATCTGCAAGGCAATGTCGCTACCTTTACCGGCAACGTCATCGTGACTCAGGGATCGATCAAGATCACCGCCGACAAAGTCGTCGTCACTCGCCCGGGTGGTGACAGCAAAAAAACCATCGTTGATGCCTGGGGCAACCCGGCAACCTTTTATCAGATGCAGGACAACGGTAAGCCGGTACAGGGTCATGCGGCCAAATTGCACTATGAACTGGCGAATGACTTTGTTGAGCTGACGGGTAACGCCTACATTGAACAGTTGGATAGCAATATCAAAGGCGATCGCATCACCTATCTGGTGAAAGAACAGAAAATGCAGGCCTACAGTCAGGGCCAGAGCAAACGCGTGACCACCGTGCTGGTGCCGTCGCAGTTGCAGGACAAAAACGGTTCATCCCAGAGCCAAAAGAAGAGTAACTAATTTCTATGGCCACACTGATCGCTGAAAACCTGGCGAAAGCCTACAAAGGCCGCCGCGTGGTAGAAGACGTTAGCCTGCAAGTTAAATCCGGCGAAATTGTCGGATTGCTTGGCCCCAACGGGGCCGGTAAAACCACCACCTTCTACATGGTGGTCGGAATTGTGCCGCGCGATGCCGGTCGTATTGTGATTGATGATGAAGACATCAGCATTCTGCCGCTGCATGCGCGTGCCCGTCGCGGCATTGGTTATCTGCCGCAGGAAGCCTCGATTTTCCGTCGCCTCAGCGTTTACGACAACCTGATGGCCGTATTGCAGATCCGTGACGATCTCAGCGAAGAGCAGCGTCAGGATCGAGCCAACGAACTGATGGAAGAGTTCCACATCGAACACCTGCGTGACAGCATGGGCCAGGCACTCTCCGGCGGTGAACGCCGTCGTGTCGAGATTGCCCGCGCGCTGGCTGCCAATCCTAAGTTTATCCTGCTGGATGAACCATTTGCCGGTGTTGACCCGATTTCCGTCATTGATATCAAGAAGATCATTGAACATCTGCGCGACAGTGGGTTGGGTGTGCTGATTACCGACCACAACGTACGCGAAACCCTTGCCGTTTGTGAACGCGCTTACATCGTCAGCCAGGGGCATCTGATTGCTCACGGCACACCCGATGAAATACTTGCAGATGAGCAGGTTAAGCGTGTTTATTTGGGCGAAGAGTTCAGACTCTGATAAGGTGTCGGAACCTCCGACGTTTGCTTAGGAAATTCAATCCGGATTATGAAGCAAGGTTTGCAACTCAGGCTCAGCCAACAGCTGGCGATGACACCCCAGTTGCAGCAGGCAATTCGCTTGCTGCAACTCTCTACGCTTGAACTCCAGCAGGAATTACAACTGGCGCTGGAAAGCAACCCATTGCTCGAACAATCAGAACTCCATGAAGAAGTAGACGCACGCGAATATCAGGAAAGCGAAGCCCTCGACACCCGCGAGGCGCTGGAACAGAAGGACATGCCGGAAGAGCTGCCGCTCGATGCAACCTGGGATGAAATCTACACCGCCGGAACGCCTTCCGGTACGGGTACCGATTACCAGGATGATGAGCTGCCGGTCTATCAGGGCGAAACCACGCAGTCGTTGCAGGATTATCTGATGTGGCAGGTTGAGCTGACACCGTTCACCGATACCGACCGCGCCATTGCGACTTCGATTGTCGATGCCATTGACGACACCGGTTATCTCACCGTGACGCTCCAGGATATTTGCGACAGCATCGGTGATGAAGAACTGACGCTGGAAGAAGTGGAAGCGGTATTGAAACGCGTACAGCGTTTTGATCCGGTCGGCGTTGGCGCACGCGATTTGCGTGATTGCCTGCTGGTGCAGCTGTCCCAATATGCCGCCGATACGCCGATGCTGGCGGAAGCACGGTTGATTGTGAGCGATCATCTTGATCTGCTGGCCAATCACGATTTCCGTAGCCTGATGCGCATGACGCGTCTGAAAGAAGATGTGCTGAAAGAGGCAATGTTGCTGATTCAGTCGCTTGATCCGCGCCCAGGTCAGTCGGTCAACACCAGCGAGCCTGAGTATGTCATCCCGGATGTACTGGTACGCAAGGTCGGCACCCGCTGGACAGTTGAGCTAAATGCCGACAGCGTACCGCGTCTCAAAATTAATCAGCACTACGCTGCGATGGGCGGTGCGGCGCGTAATGACAGCGACAGCCAGTTTATCCGCAGCAATTTACAGGAAGCCAAATGGCTGATTAAGAGCCTGGAGAGCCGTAACGACACGCTGCTGAAAGTGACTCGCTGTATTGTCGAGCAGCAGCAGGCGTTTTTTGAACAGGGCGAGGAGTACATGCGTCCGATGGTGCTGGCGGATATCGCCCAGGCCGTGGATATGCATGAATCCACCATTTCCCGTGTTACCACGCAGAAGTACTTGCATAGCCCGCGTGGCATCTTTGAACTGAAATATTTTTTCTCCAGTCATGTGAATACCGAAGGTGGCGGCGAAGCCTCCTCGACGGCAATTCGTGCGTTGGTGAAAAAATTGATCTCTGCGGAAAATCCCGCAAAACCCTTGAGCGACAGCAAACTGACCTCCATGTTATCTGAACAGGGCATCATGGTGGCCCGCCGTACGGTTGCTAAGTATCGCGAGTCTTTGTCCATCCCGCCCTCGAATCAGCGCAAGCAGCTGGTTTGAATGTATTGAGAAGGAAGACCTATGCAAATAAACCTTACCGGACTGAATGTAGAGATTACCGAGCCGCTGCGCGAATTTGTAAATAGCAAATTTGCCAAACTGGAACACTATTTTGATCGGATTAATCAGGTCTATATTGTTCTGAAAGTGGAAAAGGTAACGCAGATTGCTGATGCAACACTGCATGTGAACGGCGGTGAATTGCACGCGACATCGGAAGCGGAAGACATGTACGCGGCGATTGACGGATTGATCGACAAGCTTTCCCGTCAGTTGACCAAACATAAAGATAAACTGAAAAAACACTAACCTTCACGCTTGCAGAGTACTGATAGGTTCGGTACTCAGAGCACAGAATGGGGCGGGCTGACCGCCCCGTTTTGTCATCTGCGCAAGCGCCAACAGGAGACACTGCATTTTTCCCGTGATAAGGGGTAAAGTGGGTGATCCTCGCGGCTATGTGAACTCGCAAGTGAAACGATGATGAACAACGATCTGACACTGGAATTGAGCTCGGTCCTTACGCTGGACTGCACCCGCAGCGGCGTACACTGCCAGAGTAAAAAACGTGCGCTGGAAATAATCAGCGAACTGGCAGCCAAACAGCTCAATCTGCCTCACCAGACGCTTTTCGAAGCGATCCTCACCCGTGAACGCATGGGCAGTACCGGTATTGGCAATGGTATTGCCATTCCACATGGCAAACTGGAGGAGGACACGCTGCGCGCCGTAGGCGTGTTCATTAGCCTCGATCAACCTATCGCTTTTGATGCGGTGGATAACCAGCCTGTGGACCTGCTGTTTGCGCTACTGGTGCCCGCAGACCAGTGTAAAACCCATCTGCATACATTATCGCTGGTGGCAAAACGTCTGGCAGATAAAACCGTCTGTCGCCGTCTGCGCGCTGCGCAGAGCGATGAAGAACTCTATGCCATTATCACAGAAGCGCAGGAAGACCACCCTTAAGCGACAGATACTTTTACCGGCCAATGCGCCGGTTTAAAACGGGAGAAATGTGATGGTGCTGATGATCGTTAGCGGTCGGTCAGGCTCAGGAAAATCAGTCGCGTTGCGTGCGCTTGAGGACATGGGGTTTTACTGTGTCGATAACCTGCCAGTGGTATTGCTGCCAGAACTGGCCAATACCTTAAGCGAACGCAACATCTCTGCTGCCGTCAGTATCGACGTGCGCAATATGCCGGAATCACCGGAGATTTTCGAAACCGCGCTTAACAACCTGCCGGACTCGTTTTCGCCACAGTTGCTGTTCCTCGACGCCGATCGCAACACGCTGATCCGTCGCTACAGCGACACACGCCGCCTGCATCCACTCTCCAGTAAGAATTTGTCACTGGAAAGCGCGATTGATGAGGAGAGCGACCTGCTTGAACCACTGCGTTCACGGGCTGACCTGATCATTGATACCTCCGAGATGTCGGTGCATGAGTTGGCTGAAATGCTTCGCACCCGTCTGCTGGGTAAACGCGAACGCGAGCTAACGATGGTGTTTGAATCCTTTGGCTTCAAGCATGGCATTCCGATTGATGCCGATTATGTGTTTGATGTGCGTTTTCTGCCTAACCCACACTGGGACCCAAAACTGCGTCCGATGACCGGCCTTGATCGCCCGGTGGCCGCGTTCCTCGACCGGCATACTGAAGTGCACAACTTTATCTATCAGACACGCAGCTACCTTGAATTGTGGCTCCCCATGCTGGAAACCAATAATCGTAGCTATCTCACTGTCGCAATCGGTTGTACCGGTGGTAAGCATCGTTCGGTCTATATCGCCGAACAACTGGCCGACTATTTCCGTTCGCGCGGTAAAAATGTGCAATCCCGTCATCGCACCCTGGAAAAACGCAAATCATGACCGTGAAGCAAACCGTTGAGATTCGTAATAAATTGGGCATGCATGCGCGCCCGGCGATGAAGTTGTTTGAACTGGTGCAAAGTTTCGACGCAGAAGTGCTGCTGCGTAATGAAGCAGGAACGGAAGCGGAAGCCAGCAGCGTAATTGCGCTGCTGATGCTGGATTCCGCCAAAGGCGGCCATATTGAGATTGAAGCCAGCGGCCCGGAAGAAACCCAGGCGCTGGCAGCGGTAATTGAATTGTTTGAAGCCGGTTTTGATGAGGATTAACCGCTTCAGTGCAATTTGTAGCGGTTAAGGAAACCTTCCCCACCCAGTTGCCGCATCTGGCGCATAATCCATTGCTGTCTCTGACGGATGTAACCTGAAGGGGCGTCGGCGCGAAAACGGATCGGATTAGGCAATACCGCCGCCAGCAGCGCCGCTTCTGCCATAGTCAGGCGACTGGCGGGTTTATGAAAATAGCGCTGGGATGCCTCTTCTACCCCAAACACACCGTTGCCAAATTCGGCGATATTCAGATAGACCGTAAGAATGCGTCGCTTGGTCCAGACCGTTTCGATTCCTACCGTCAATCCCGCTTCCAGCCCTTTACGAACCCAACTGCGTCCATCCCACAAAAACAGGTTTTTCGCGGTTTGTTGCGATAGCGTCGAAGCACCACGCATCCGTTCATCACCCTCGTTATCCAGCACCGACTGAATCGCGGCAACGTCAAATCCCCAGTGTTCTGGAAATTTTTGATCTTCAGAGGCAATGACCGCCAGCGCCATCCACGGTGAGATCTCATCCATGCTGACCCAATCCGAATGCGCCACATAGCCAAAATTGCCGTGCAGCCAGGCACCCAGCTGTCGTTCAACCATCACTGCGGAAAAAGGCACCGGCAAGAAGGAAAATAGCAAAATCCCTGCCAGCCAAATACCCAGCCAGGCGAGAAGAAATTTTGCGATCCACACTTTTACACGTTGCCAAAGTTTCCCTTTATTCTTAGCCATCAAATTATCTCTTACCTGTTCCCTGTATTAATCAATCACCAAGGTCACCATAGCATTCGATGATAGTCGAATACGAAGAATCGCTGCCTGACCAGTTGATTTATCGAACAAATTCATTGCCTGCGCAACCATCGTTCCTTTAATAGAGCCAAATACATCAAGCACTTCCGCTATGAAGGAATCGGTTCCATGCTTAAATACTCATCGGAAAAGTTGCTGACAGACACTTCATTAAATGTTATCAAGATCACGCAAATTGGTTCACGATACTTAACATTGAAATTTCACAGTGGTTGATCCCTCTCATTGATTATTGAGAGCATTCCGAAAAAAATGTGTAAATTATCCGCAAGGGCTTTGCGCTATCTTCGAATTATGGTTAAGCAATTTGCCTACTTTTTGGTTTACATCCATCGTTAAAACCTGAATCTGGAACTTTCTATCGATGGTTTCCAAAACGTTTTGGATAACCCGCGCCACCAACCGTGTTTCATGCCATATTTCATGCATTTACTACGAAAAAAAGCGAATTTTTCCTGACCAGGCGACTTTCGTCGCACTTGCCGGGTTTTTACGTCACTTCAGCGAGTTAAAACCCGACCAAAAACAGAACGACTGGTCAAAATTAATGCAATGAGTCAAAGAAATTGATTCCTTGCTTGACTGTGTCAGCAAATTAATGTTTTCTGTATTTAAACGCTGCTCAACATCACACAATTTAATGAATCTTGTCACAAGTGGTGACGAATTTGCTAAGGTGGTTTTGAAGCGTTAACCAATACCACGCTGTTGCTCAGGATAGACCTCAAATAATAGCAGCAGCGCCATTTTCCCTGGTGTTGGCGCAGTATTCGCGCACCCCGGTTTCGACTGGGGTCATTTTTTTCTGGTCCTTGTTACTTTTCCCGCGCTGCAACCCATTCACGTAAGACATTCACGTCATGCTGCCATTCTTGTTTTAATTCGTCGATCCACTCCTGAACGTTGTCCCACCACGCAGGCAATTCGGGTGACTGGATCTGTTTGGCCAGCTTTTGCAGATGCAGCAAACCGACCGAACCCGCTGCACCTTTGATTTTGTGACCCTCTTCGGCAATGCCTTTCTGGTCGCGCGCCATCATGTTCGAGTCAAGCACGTCGAGATAGCCTGGCATCATCTTTTCAAACATCGTCAGGCTTTGCGTAATCAACCCAGGCCCCACCAGCTCGATATACTGTTCCAGCATGGGCACATCCAGCAGCGTCCGGTTTTTCTCTTCTGACGGTTCAGCCATCGGGGTGTCGGTTTCCGTCTGATAATCCCAGAACTTTTTAATCATCGCGGTCAGTGCAGGGACGGCCAGTGGTTTGCTCAGCACATCATCCATACCGGCATCCAGATACTCTTTTTTATCTTTCAGCACGTTGGCGGTCAGAGCCACTAACGGTGGCAGCATCTCTCCGGCGTGTCGCTGATGAATGGCACGCGACACATCAAGGCCGGTCATATCCGGTAACTGGATATCCAGCAGCACCAAATCAAACTCCTGCGGGTCGAACATCTCCAGCGCGGCGGTGCCGGTCATCGCCACCTCCACGCTACAACCGAGCTTCTCCAGCACCGAACGCGCCACAATCACGTTCAGTTCAATATCCTCAACCAACAGGACATGCAACGCCGGCAGTGGCATCGCATCGTCCAGATTGTCGTCCTCAACCTCTTCCGCGACCCGTGGTGCCTTTATCTCGACGGTGAAGCAGGAACCCTGCCCCTGAACGCTACGTACCGTGATATCGCCGCCCATCGCCTGTGCCAGACGACGTGATACTGCCAGTCCAATCCCCGTGCCCGTGGCGGGTTTACCACCATGCTGATCTTTCACCTGATAATACATGGCGAAGATTTTGTCCTGTTCCTCTTGTGGGATCCCCATGCCGGAGTCTTCCACCTCAAAATGCAGCGTCTCATCCTGGTGATAGGCAACGCGCACCACGATCTCGCCCTGCTGGGTAAATTTCACCGCGTTACCAATCAAATTCCACAGGATCTGCCGCAGTCGGGTGCCATCCGCCGAAATTTTATGGGGCAGCGGCAGTTCAGGCGACATGACAAACTTTAGCCCTTTCGGCTGTGCCAGCAGACCAGAGAGGTTTTCCAGGTCCGCCAGGAAGCCGGTAAAGTCGAGCGGTTGGTTATCGAGTTGCACTTTACGTCGCTCGATTTTGTCCACCTCAATCACATCATTAAAGATGTTGCCCAGGGTGATGGCGGAGACGTGAATGGTTTTCAGGTACTTCAACTGCTCCTGATTGAGGTCGGTATCCAACAGAATGCGGCTCAGGCCAACAATGCCGTTAAGCGGCGTACGCAGCTCGTGGCTGATAGTTGAGATAAAGGTGGTTTTCTCACGGCTGGCGTTCTCCAGCGCGTCCTGATAGCGCTTACGCTCGGTAATATCACGTCCAAAGCCCATCAGACCACTGCGTTTCCCAACGCGGTCGTAATAAGGCACTTTACGGATTTCGAAACAGGCTTTACGCCCATCGGGATATTGCAGCCACTGTTCGTAAGTCAGGGAGACATTGTGCCGGAATACTTTTTCATCCGTTTCCAGCACCTTGGTTGCGGCATCTTCGTCGTAAATATCGCGCGGCGTCAGGCCAATGAGCTGTTTCTCACTCAATCCGGTCAGCAGTTCCATCGCCCGGTTACACCCGGAGAATTGCTTGTCGATATTGCGGTAGAACACCAGGTCCGGTGACGCATCAAGGAATGATCGCAGAAAGGAGGATTGCTGCTCCAGCTCAATCTGCGCCTGCTCACGCCGAGCCATCTCTTCGCGCAGCTTATCCATCACCTGCTCACGCGCCTGTTCGGCTTTAATACGGTCGGCAATCTCCTGATTGAGCTGGGTAATGGTTTCTTTCATCTGCTGATTCAGCTCAAGATCGCGCGTGCGCATCTCTTCCAGCTTATCCACCAGGCGGGAGAGACGCTGACGCGACTCTTCCAGTTGATCAACCACTACCGAGAGGAAATAGACCGCCCAGGGGGTAATCAGCAGACCAAAGAACACCGAACGCACCACATCAATGCTCTCAACATGACCGCGCAGGACCATAGTGACGGCCATCTGGACCACCATCGCCAGCACCACCAGTGCCGAAGCCAACAGTAGCGAAAAGCGTACCAGTCCCAGTTTGACCATTAAATCAACGTAGTACTGCGCTAAAAGACGAATCTGTTTCATTACCCGCTCCCTGAACGAAATCTGGCTCATGATAGCGCAATTATCCGCGCTCCGCGCTGGTTGCCCTTACCCAATCGCTGAGGTTATGCCCCGTTATGGTGCATTGCCGGACTATTTCGCCGACGTTCCCGCCATTATGCTGAAAGCGCTTGACTAATTCCGCCAACTGAATAATCTGGAGGGCCGCGCTTTTGCGGCCCATTTCTCAGCACCTCGTGCGAATCAATACCCTGGCAGCCATATCGTCCGATGGTTGCTGTTACTTTTTGCATATCCATTCAACTTAAGCGCTGTTTTAAGCACGCCTCTGATGATTAATTTTACTAATGACGACCCCTGGTCTGATTCAAATATGACGCCATAAGAAAAACAGATACATCCTGTGCACGAAGTGGTCCAAACAGCATTTTATGCTGAAAACATTTCCTTCCCCAGCATGGTGCAGAGATTTGATGGCTGCACCACAGTGAGACGGCTCACACTTCCTGCGGGATTACGCGGGGGTACATCGTCAACTTTTTCACCAAATTAATAATAAAAATCATCAAGTTAAGCGACAAAAAAGCATATTACCCTCAATAAAGCTGGCTATTTGACCTGAGTACGCTTTCCCGATAAGTTGGAATTCCGCTGGATGCTTTCCTGTCGGGCCAGTGTCTCGGCATATCTATGCAGCAAGAAGACTCCCTCTAGATGCAAGTTATCTCCAGTTAAGAGACCCGGATTAAAGAGCAGCTCATCAAGGACGTCCATACTATGTCTTGAGAGGAATTGCTCGGTGTTGCGACGCCCGCTCATTGCCGAGCGGAGCAGAAATTGATACAGCGCCTGTGAGCTGACTCAGCAGTGCTCTGTACTTGAAATAATGCAGGTAATGTCAAAAGCAGTTTAAGGAGACCTCAATGTCCACTCAAAAACCTAATCCCTATGGCTTGTATGATCCAACAGCGGGCAGTGATAGCTGTGGTGTAGGTTTCATTACCCGTAAGGACGGCGAGCAGACTCATGAGATCCTGCAAATGGCACACAGTGCGCTGTGCACCGTGCCGCACCGTGGCGGGATGTCAGCTGAAGGCGTGGGCGATGGCGCAGGCGTCAACGTCGACCTTTCTCTGCACTTCTTCCGGAAAATCACCGGTCAGCCGCTGGAAGCGGGCCGTTTTGGCGTGGGTAACTTCTTCGTTCCGAAAGATGCCGAACTGCGTGCCAACGCCGAGCGTCTGGTGGAAGAAACGCTGGCCGCCTATAACTTCCCGGTGCTGGTAAAACGCGACATGCCTCTGGACGGTAGCGTAACGCGCCCTGCCGCCCTGCAATTCCAGCTGCCGATTGTGCAGTGGGTGTTTGCTGCGCCACAGGACATCACCAGCCAGAACGAATTTGAGCAACGCATCTATCGTGCGCTGCTGGACATTGAAGCGCAGGCCTTTACTGAAAGCGAATTTGGCGGTCTGTATCCGCTGTCGCTCTCCTCGCGCACTCAGGTATTTAAAGCACGCCTGAACTCCAACGAAGTGATCCCATACTTCAAAGATTTGACCGACCCGGACCATCAGGTGCGTGGGTTGTTCTTCCATACCCGTTTCTCCACCAACACCGACCCGCACACCACGATGGCGCAACCGTTCCGTCTGATGGCGCATAACGGTGAATTGAACACAGACCGTAAAAACCGCATTGCCGAATCAGCGCTGGCGCTGGCACGCGGCAAAAAAATTGTGCGTCCGAAAGGCCAGTCAGACAGCTCACGCCTCGACCAGAGCATCCACAGCCGCCTGATGGAAGATAATCTCGACCTGATCAATGCCGTCGTCTCCATGATGCCGCCAGCATGGGAGAACGATACATCGCTCTCCACTGAAGTGCGCGCCATGCTGGAATACTTCTCATTGTATGAAGAGAAGAACGATGGCCCGGCAGCACTGATCTTCGGTAACGGCGAAGTGATCGGCGCACGTCTGGACCGCCTCGGCCTGCGTCCTCTGCGTTCTGTGGAAACGGCTGAATATATCGGTGCTATGTCCGAAGCGGGCCAGATTGCCTTCCCGCCAGAAAGCGTACTGCGTCGTGGCCGTATCGAAGCGGGCGGCATGCTGTATTACGATCACCGTGAAAAACGCTCTTACACCACCGTAGAAGCACTGGAAAAACTGGCGACTGAGAAAGATTACCCTGCCCTGCTGAGCGCGGCGCGTGTCGACCTGAAAGAACTGCCCGAGATCCCGGCAGAAAAACTGGGGTCACCGCTGCGTTATGGTGGCGACCTCAAAACCTATCAGCGTTTTGTGGCCTACTACTACAACCAGGAAAGCTTCAAATTCATGATGGACCCGATGCTGCAAACCGGCGCTGAGAAAATCTCTGCGATGGGTTACGGCAATGCCATCAACGGCTTGTCCGATCATGAAGGCGGCATGGCGCACTACTTCTCGCAGCGCTTTGCGCAGGTGACGAACCCACCGCTCGATTCTATCCGTGAAGCGGATGGCATGACGCTGCGCGTGGCTCTGGGTGCCAAACCGCATCTGGGTCGCAGCAAAGGCCAACAGATCATCGTTCCGACGCCTATCCTGACGCACCTCGACATGCTGCGTCTGCGTGAGCAGAAAGTTGCGCCTTATCAGCGTTTTGAGATGCTGTACGAGCCGGTAATCGGTAAAGATATCGTCAGCCGTGCAGCCAACGCTGCCGCACTGGAAAAAGCCATCGACGATCTGGCTCAGAAGGTCGTGGACTTTGCTCGTCAGCAGGGCGGAATCGCGGTGCTGACTGACCGCCATATCTCCTCTACCCATGCGGCGATCCCGATGTTGTTGATGGTATCCGCCATCAACCAGCGTCTGGTGCAGGAAGGCCTGCGTCTGGATGTCTCGCTGGTGGTCGAAAGTGGTCAGAGCATCTCCTCTCACCACATTGCCGCAGCACTCGGCTTCGGTGCCTCCGCTATTTATCCGCTCGGCGTGCAAATGCGTGCTGAAGAGAAATTCGGCGAAGGTGAAGAAGGCAACAAAGCCTTTAAACGCTATGCCAAAGCCGCAGAAAAAGCGCTGATGAAAACCATGGGCAAAGTGGGCCTGTGTACCGTGGAAAGCTACAGCTGTGGTGAATTCTTCGAACCGAACTTCCTCGATACCGAAGATCCGGTGCTGAAGAAATATTTCCCGAATATCAAAACCCCGGTTGGCGGTGCAGGCTTCCCGGCTATCGCCCAAATGGCGGTGGACTGGCATCAAAGCGCGCTGAAAATCCAGGGTGAAGCGGAAGTCCCGTTACTCGGCCTGTTTAAAGAGCGCGCCGAGGGTGCCGGTCACTCCTATGGCACCATCGCTGTCCGTACCTTTATTGATATGACGGAACAGCCGATTCGCTTTGCGGACAAAGCCCGCGAAGAGGACAACTTTATCCGTCTGATGACGCTGGCGAAACTGGACAACGCATTCAACATCAAAGCAGAAGCGTTCAAAGACAGCAGCTTCGAACGTATCCCGAATGATGTCATCGACAGCTTTACCATCACGCCGGATTACCGCCAGTTCTCCAGCCTGATGTATGCCGAGCGTAAACGTCGTCCGGCGGCGCTGCGTGATATCCTCGCGCTGCCATGTGATTTGACCCACGTCGACAGCGAAGCAGAGTTTGGTCGCAAACTGGGCCGCTACTCGCTGGTGAACAATGGCTTCGCCACCCGTGGTCTGCAATGCGAAGCGGTTAATGGCAGCCTGAACCAGTTTACGCTGCGTCTGGTTGATGCCATTGCCGGTCTGAAACCAGAAAGCGAGCGTCTGGCTGCGCTGGCGCGTGCGCTGAAAACCCGTTTTGCCGATGAAATCGAAAAAAGCGAAGTCGTGAATGGCGCGCTGAGTGTCACCGCTTACGGTAAAGCGGCTGACTACCTGTCACGCATCTTCACCGCGCTGCCTTCGCTGCCGCTGGAAGAGATTCAGCCTGCACACGAAATCACCCGTACCTTTGCCTCTGGCGCGATGAGCCACGGCGCACTGGTCGCCCCGGCGCATGAAGCCGTCGCACACGGCACCAACATGGTGGGCGGGATGAGTAACTGCGGTGAAGGTGGTGAACACTATTCACGTCACGGCACCATCCGCGCCTCACGCATCAAGCAGTTGGCATCTGGTCGCTTCGGCGTCTGGGCGGCTTACCTCGCCGATCCGATGCTGGAAGAGCTGGAGATCAAAATTGGCCAGGGGGCAAAACCAGGCGAAGGCGGTCAGTTACCGGCACCGAAAGTTACGGTAGAAATTGCCGCAGCACGCGGCGGTACACCGGGTGTGGAGCTGGTTTCTCCACCGCCGCATCACGACACTTATTCTATCGAAGATTTGGCACAGCTGATTCACGACTGTAAAGCCGCACGCGTGCGCGTCATCGTTAAACTGGTGTCTTCCGAAGGTATCGGCACCATCGCGGTTGGCGTAGCGAAAGCCGGTGCTGACGTCATTAACGTCGCCGGTAATACCGGTGGTACTGGTGCGGCATCGGTTACCAGCCTGAAATACACCGGCCGCGTGGCGGAAATCGGCATCGCCGAGGTGCATCAGGCGCTGTGTGCCAACGGCCTGCGTGACAAAGTACAACTGCGTTGCTCTGGCGCGCAGCAAACCGGCAGCGACGTGATCAAATCCGCCCTGCTCGGTGGCGACAGCTTCGAGTTCGGTACGACCGCGCTGATGATGCTGAAATGCGTAATGGCGAA
This sequence comes from Pantoea phytobeneficialis, assembly GCF_009728735.1. Taxonomy (NCBI): domain Bacteria; kingdom Pseudomonadati; phylum Pseudomonadota; class Gammaproteobacteria; order Enterobacterales; family Erwiniaceae; genus Pantoea; species Pantoea phytobeneficialis. Next base: position 531,289 of record NZ_CP024636.1, on the reverse strand, counting down.
AAACTGTAACGTCAAATGCCCGGCCGGTCTGACGACCAACGCCGAAGCCTTTGATGGCGATCCGCGTCAGTTGGCCCAGTACTTCATCAACGTGGCACAGGAAGTACGTGAGTTCCTCGCTCGCCTCGGCCTGCGTTCACTGCGTGAAGCACGCGGCCGTTCAGATCTGCTGCACCTGATGGATCACCCGCTGGAAGTCGGCAAACTGGACCTGCGTGCCATGCTGACCGTCGTACCAGAGCAGAAAATCGCTAAACCCGTCTATCTGGAAAAAGATTTCGAACTGGACAACGGCTGGGTTGAAGAGCTGAAAGATCAGCTGGTCGCGAAAGGCAGTCGTGAGATCGCGCTTGGCGCAGGCATCACGCTGAACAACCGTAACAAGAGCATCGGTGGTCAGTTGGCCATTGATATCGAACGTATGCTGAACCATGAACTGTCAGCCGAACAAAAAGCCGCTATCCCGGCGGTGCTGAAAGATGACCGTGGCCGCCACTACCTGGCACCGGCCACCGTGCAGATCCAAACCTCCGGCTCTGCCGGTCAGTCGTTCGGTGCATTCTGCAACGACGGTATGCAAATGAAGCACTACGGCACCTGTAACGATGGCGTCGGTAAAGGTCAGTGTGGCGGCGAGTTGGTGGTGATGTCACCGGGCGGCGGCGCACAGGATAGCGATGGCAACGTACTGATCGGTAACTTTGCCCTGTTTGGTGCCACCGGTGGACGTCTGTTCGTACAAGGCCAGGCGGGTGACCGTTTCGCCGTACGTAACTCTGGCGCAACCGCCGTGGTTGAAGGCGTGGGTGACTTCTGCTGTGAATACATGACCAACGGTGCCATTCTCAACCTCGGTACTTTCGGTAAAGGCTTTGGTAATGGCATGAGCGGCGGCTTCGCCTACCAGTACGACCCGTACGGCTCACTGGCGGCACACGCCGCCGGAGACTCGGTGCTGTTTGGCTCCATCGCTGATGAAGACGAAATGGCGAAAGTGCACAAACAAGCGGTGCTGACCATGCTGAACTGGCATCTGGAAGCCACTAACTCACCGCGTGCCGCATGGTTGCTGTCAAACTGGGAAACCGAGTGCCACCACTTTGTGTATGTCATGCCACGTTCGCTGTTGCTCTATCAGGACGGTGGTGAGATTCTGAAGGCGAAATCGCGTAAGGATCTGCTGGAAGAACTGTCAACCTCGCTGGCTGCGCATCAGGTCGCGAAGTTCAAATCAGCCTGGCGTGCGGGCAAAACCATCGCTGATGGCGCAGTACCGGCTTACGGTGCTACCGATACGCTTGAAATGTTCGTGCTGCTCAACAACTATACCGTGCTGAGCTTCGCGCAGCAGTTGGCACTGAGCAAGCTGCCGAAAGGCACTTCAGTGGAAGACCCGGCGGTTGAGAAAGCGGTACGTAACCTGCTGATGACAGAAGATTTCTCGCTGGTAAGCAAGCTGCAACGTCATGCACGCTCTGCTATCGAGAACTACAACGATGATGAACTGGCGAGCCTGATCGCGTCCAAACGTATGTCGGATTACAAAGCCGCGCTGACGCAACGCAACATCCGTTCGATGGACAGCCTGGCTACCTATGGCTGGATCATCTATCAGGATGCCTGTAACCGTGAGGTGCTGGGTCATCTGCCTGATTTTGAAGAGTTGTTTGCCCGTGCGGCATTGCCAGAAATCGCGGCGGCTGTCGGAAAATTATCCTGATAGCTGAATCAACAGATTTGTGTATTACTGACTGAATATGAACGGGATTGAGTAAAAGTACCCATGAAGATTCCTTACATTCCTGAAGATGCACCGTTTAACGGTGATCAGAAATACTGGCTGGCGGGTTTTCTCGCTGGTCTCCACTCACGCCTGTTGGTGTTAGAAGATAAGCAGCAGGCCGCCCCTGCGGCCGGTGCTGCAACGACAACCCAACTGCATATCCTGTTCGGTTCACAGACGGGCAACGCGGAAGCATTGGCCCAGACCGCAGCGAAAGCCGCGCGAGCCAAAGGCCTGGTGCCTGTGGTGCAGGCGTTGGGTGAGGTGGATATCGATCTCTTCGCCACCATGCGTCATGTGCTGATCGTCACCTCTACCTACGGTGAAGGTGAAATGCCGGACAACGCTCAGCTGTTCTGGCAGGCCATTTCTGCCAGCACCGCGCCACGTCTGGAGCAGATGCACTTCGCCGTACTGGCGATCGGTGACACCGGCTATGACGGTTTCTGCCAGGCCGGTAAATTCATCGATATGCGCCTCGAACAGTTGGGTGCGAAGCGTGTGGTTGATCGTATTGACTGCGATATCGATTACGAAGAGCCATCCAGTACATGGATCGGTGGAGCCATGCCGCAGTTTGCCGCCAGCGCGGGCAGCAGCGGTACGGTGCTGGAAAGCGCACCGGAAGCACCGGTCATTCCGGGCAGCAACAAACAGAATCCTTATGCTGCGGCATTGGTAACCAACAAACGTCTTTCTGGCGAGCAGTCCGGCAAAGATATCCGTCACTTCGAGTTTGACCTGACGGACAGCGGGCTAAAGTACGAAGCAGGCGACGCACTGGGCGTAATCCCAGTGAATGACCCTGCGCTGGTGACGCTGCTGCTGACCCAGTTGAATGCAGACTATGAAACCCCAGTGCCGGGCTTCGAGCGTAACCTTGGCGATTTGCTGACTTACCAGTTTGAAATCTCTGAGCCGTCGCGCAAACTGATTGAGTGGGTCGGCCAGAACACCACTAACCAGGAATTGCGCCACGTCCTGCAACACGACGACAAAGATACCCTCGGCGTGTGGCTGTGGGGCAAAGATACGCTGGACCTGCTGCAACTGGAGTTGACGCGCAGCCTGTCGGTGCCGGAATTTGTCGCGATGCTGCGCCCGCTGCAACACCGTGCTTACTCCATCTCCTCCAGCTCGAAAGCCCATCCGAATCAGGTGCATCTGACCATCGCTTCAGTGCGTTACCACAGTGATGGCCGCGCTCGTAACGGTGTCTGCTCTACCTATCTGGCTGAGCGTGTACGTCGCGGCGAAAAACCGGCAATCTTTATTTCGCCCAACAAAGCGTTCCGCGTCCCTGCCAACAATAAGGCACCGCTGATTATGGTGGGTCCGGGTACCGGTATTGCACCGTTCCGTGCCTTCTTGCAGGAGCGCCAGGCCACCGGTGCCGAAGGCAAAAACTGGTTGTTCTTTGGTGACCAGCATCAGGAACACGATTACATCTACCAGGATGAGCTGAACGAGTGGCAACAAAGCGGTCTGCTAACTCACCTTGATCTGGCGTTCTCACGCGATCAGGAAGAGAAGATTTACGTGCAGAACCGTATGCTGGAGAAAGGTGCTGAGCTTTATGCCTGGTTGCAGGACGGTGCTTACTTCTACGTGTGTGGTGATGCATCACGCATGGCGAAAGATGTCGATGCGGCGCTGTATGAAGTGGTACGCCAGTTTGGCGGCCTGTCCAGCGAACGTGCGGCAGCTTATGTCGATCAGTTGAAGAAAGATAAACGCTATCTGCGTGACGTCTACTAAGACGCAGGCATAAAAAAACGGGCCATCTGGCCCGTTTTTTATTTCACCACGCGCAGTGAAGGTCGACCACCACGCGGCGGCGGCTCATCATCTGGCGGAGTTTCATCGTCAGTCGAATCATCAGGACGATCGCCATCAATCACCGACATCATGGTTTCTTCCTGACCTTCCAGTTCATCCTGCGCAGCCAGTTCATAGGCCGGTTCCGGTTCGAACATGGTGCCAGCGCCGTTTTCACGGGCGTAGATAGCCAGAATCGCCGCCATCGGTACTGAGACCTGACGCGGCACGCCACCGAAGCGGGCGTTGAACTGGACATGATCGTTGCCCAGCTCCAGGTTACCTACCGCACGCGGAGCGATGTTCAGCACAATCTGACCATCACGCGCGTACTCCAGCGGCACCTGCACGCCAGGCAAATTAATATCGACCACCAAATGCGGCGTTAACTGGTTATCAAGCAACCAGTCATAGAACGCACGCAGCAGGTAGGGACGACGGGCCGTTAGTTGCGACATTTCCATAGATTAGCCCCGGGCTTGAAGGCGCATTTCACGTTCTGCTTCGGTCAGTGAAGCGAGGAAAGAGTCACGTTCAAATACGCGGGTCATGTAGCCTTTCAGCTCTTTAGAACCTGCGCCAGCCAGCTCAACACCCATAGACGGCAAACGCCACAGCAGCGGCGCCAGATAGCAATCAACCAGGCTGAACTCTTCGCTCATAAAGAACGGCGTACGTGAGAACAGCGGTGCAATCGCCAGCAGCTCTTCACGCAGTTGTTTACGCGCGGCATCGGCTTCTGCACCGGTGCGGGTTTCAATGATGCGCATCAGGCTGTACCAATCCTGCTCAATGCGGTGCATCATCAGGCGGCTTTCACCACGGGCAACCGGATAGACAGGCATCAGCGGCGGATGCGGGAAACGCTCATCAAGGTATTCCATGATGATGCGAGATTCATACAGCGTCAGTTCACGATCTACCAGCGTTGGTACTGTGCGGTACGGGTTGAGGTCAATCAGATCCTGCGGCAGGTTATCCGTTTCAACCTGCTCGATCTCCACGCTGACGCCCTTCTCAGCCAGTACAATGCGTACCTGATGGCTGAAAATGTCAGTCGGACCAGAAAACAGCGTCATTACCGAACGTTTGTTGGCAGCGACAGCCATGAAAACCTCCAAGTTTGTTCACAAAAAAATACTGCGAATAGCCAACCACACGGCGACTCACCTGCTTATCAGATTCGCACACAGCCAGCGTTTGCGGCATTTTTCGCCCATCCTGGCGGAAAAAACATCCACAACGCTCCGGCTCGCGGGCGCAAAGTGACAGTCAGTTTACCAGATTTTAAGCAGCTTGTGGGGCGTGGAAAGTGATTTGCAGGCAAAATGCGGGCAAAGCTCGCGTTTTTGTGGCGGCAATTCCTGTCCGGAAAAAGCAAAAAACCCGCCGAAGCGGGTTTTTTGTGCCAACTGACACTGCCGAAGCAGCAACAATTAACGTTTGGAGAACTGCGGACGACGGCGTGCTTTACGCAGACCGACTTTCTTACGTTCAACCTGACGCGCATCACGGGTAACGAAGCCCGCTTTACGCAGTTCAGAACGCAGAGACTCGTCGTACTCCATCAGAGCGCGGGTGATACCGTGACGGATCGCACCTGCCTGACCAGAGATACCACCACCTTTAACGGTGATGTACAGGTCCAGTTTACCAACCAGATCAACCAGCTCCAGCGGCTGACGCACGACCATGCGTGCAGTCTCGCGACCGAAGTACTGCTCCAGAGAGCGCTGGTTAATTACGATGTTACCGCTACCCGGCTTGATAAAGACGCGAGCGGATGAGCTTTTGCGGCGACCAGTGCCGTAGTTTTGAGTTTCAGCCATTGCCTGTAATCCCGATTAAATGTCAAGAACTTGCGGTTGCTGCGCCGCATGGTTGTGCTCGTTGCCTGCGTAAACTTTCAGTTTACGGTACATAGCACGACCCAGCGGGCCTTTCGGCAGCATGCCTTTAACCGCGATTTCAATCACACGCTCAGGACGGCGGGCAATCATCTCTTCGAAGGTCGCCTGCTTGATACCACCGATGTGACCAGTGTGGTGATAGTAAATCTTGTCGTTACGCTTGTTGCCAGTTACAGCAACTTTTTCTGCGTTCAGAACGATGATGTAATCACCGGTATCAACGTGCGGAGTGTATTCCGCTTTGTGCTTACCACGCAGACGGCGCGCCAGTTCAGTCGCCAGGCGACCCAAGGTTTTGCCAGTTGCGTCAACAACATACCAGTCACGTTGGACGGTTTCTGGTTTAGCTGTAAAAGTTTTCATTGAAAAGCTTACCCAAATAAAGTTACACGTTGGTGAAATCCCAAACGCCAAGTTAACGATTGAGGCTCACACGACCATTTCGCCCAGCAAGCCCACCCCCTCAGGTAGAGTTACCGGATCACAAAGGTTCCTGGGAAGAAAAACCTTTGCCGTAACGTGGGGTCGCAAGATTATAGAGAAGTCGACCACAAAGATCGAACCTTTTTACGCCCCACGTCAGGTTTTTTGCGTTGCATCAGGGTAAATGCGACAGGCGCAGGTATTCTTCGCTCTGCATCTCCTGCAAACGCGACAGGCAGCGTTGATATTCAAACTTCAAACGCGTGCCCTGATAAATCTCAAACAACGAGGTTTCAGCCGCCACTACCAGTTTCACATGACGTTCGTAGAACTCATCCACCAGCGCGAGGAAGCGGCGTGCCTGGTCTTCCGTCTTGTAAATCATCACCGGCACATCATACAGCAAAACGCTGTGGAAGCGGCGCGACAGCTCAATATAGTCATGCTGGCTGCGTCCTTCGCCACAGAGCGTCAGGAAATCAATCGCCAGCACGCCATCCTGTACCCCCAGCGTCGGCATCTGACGATGGTTAATCTCCAGCACTGGCGCGTCACTGCGCGGTTTACCCGACAGGGCACGGAACATGCGCTCCATTTCCGCATGAGTCTCGTCGTTGAGCGGGAAGCTCCACAAATGCGCCGACGTCAGGGTACGCAGACGATAATCGATTCCCGCATCAACGTTCATCACGTCACAATGACGCTTAATTTGCTCAATCGCCGGCAGAAAGCGCGCACGTTGCAAACCGTTGCGGTAGAGATCATCGGGTGGGATGTTCGAGGTAGCGACCAGCGCAATACCCCGTTCAAACAGCGCTTCCATCAAGGTGCCGAGCAGCATGGCGTCGGTGATATCGGAAACAAAAAATTCGTCAAAGCACAGAATGTCGGTTTCAGCCTTGAAGCGATCGGCAACAATCAACAGCGGGTCACTGTGCCCCTGCAATTGCGTCAATTCTTCATGGACACGCAGCATGAAACGGTGAAAGTGCAGGCGTAATTTGCGATCGCCAGGAATAGACTGAAAAAACAGGTCCATCACCCAGGTTTTGCCGCGTCCTACCCCGCCCCACATATACAGGCCGCGCACCGGCGCTTCTTTACTGCTTTTTTCTTTATTCATCAGCTTAGAAAGACGACCAAACAAGCCTTTACTGGCTGGTGGCGTGGTTTGCTGGCGCGCGACCAATCCTTGCTGAATGGCATCTAAGCGGGTAATAGCTTCCCGTTGTACGTCATCCGGGCGAAATTCACCCTGTGACAGCGCTTGCTCATAGCGTGCAAGCGGAGATGAGGTTTGCATGGTTCTCTCAGAGTCCCTGAAAAAGTCCGATTCACAAGTCGGTTGTCGAAAATTAGGCCGCTCTACACTAAGCGATGCCGCTCCAGAGTTCCACTTCCAATCGATTAACGGGTATAGTGGCTGTTATTGAAGTTGAAGCAGAAGCAATGCCCTACGAAGCAACGGAAATTACACGGGAGTCATTATGACCTGGGAATACGGGCTGATTGGTTTAGTGATTGGCATTATTGTCGGCGCAGTCGCAATGCGTTTTGGCAACAAGAAACTGCGCGAACAGCGCACCATGCAGTACGAACTGGAAAAATCCAAAGCAGAGCTGGCGGATTATCGTGAAGAGCTGACCAACCATTTTGCACGCAGTGCAGAATTGCTGGATAACATGGCGCGTGATTACCGCCAGCTGTATCAGCATATGGCGAAAGGTTCTAACGACCTGTTGCCAAATCTGCCGGGCGAGAAAAACCCGTTTGCTTACCAGCTAACGGAAGCCGAAGCGGATAACGATCAGGCACCGGTGCAGATCCCGCGTGATTACTCCGAAGGCGCATCCGGCCTGTTACGTGGCGGCGATCGCGCACCGCGTAATTAATCTTTTGGGGCACAGCAACGCTGTGCCCTTTTTGTTTGTCGAACCCTTACCCCAAACAACTGTCACACTTTTTTAATCCCCTTTTCGCAGCGAGAGCGTTGTAGCAATGAAAAAACAAGCACGACTGTTAAGCGCATTAGCCTTGAGCATTGGGATGAGTCTGGCCGCCACCCCGGCTGCACTGGCGACTCTCCCGGCGCAAATCCAGGGACAGCCACTGCCGAGCCTGGCACCGATGCTGGAAAAAGTGTTGCCTGCCGTGGTCAGCGTCCACGTAGAGGGCACCGAAACCGCGGCTCAGGGTCAGGATTTACCTGAACCGCTGAAACGCTTCTTTGGCCAGATGCCGGGACAAAATCAACCACAGCCTTTTGAAGGCCTGGGTTCGGGTGTCATTATCGACGCCGCGAAAGGCTATATCCTGACCAATAACCATGTCGTCAACGGCGCAGACAAAATCAGCGTTCAACTCAGCGACGGCAGCGAATATGACGCCAAACTGATCGGCCATGACGAACAGACGGATATTGCGTTGATTCAGGTACAGGGCGCGAAAAACCTGACGCAGGTAAAAATCGCCGATTCCGACACCCTGAAAGTCGGTGATTTCGCGGTCGCCATTGGTAACCCGTTTGGCCTTGGTCAAACCGCCACCTCGGGCATTATCTCAGCGTTGGGCCGTAGCGGCCTGAATCTGGAAGGGTTGGAAAACTTTATTCAGACCGATGCCGCGATTAACCGGGGCAACTCCGGTGGTGCGTTGGTTAACCTGAATGGCGAGCTGATCGGTATCAACACCGCGATTCTGGCCTCCAGCGGCGGCAATATCGGTATCGGCTTTGCCATTCCCAGCAATATGGCGATGAACCTGGCTCAGCAGCTGATTCAGTTTGGCGAAGTCAAACGTGGACAGTTGGGCATTAAAGGTACGGAAATGACCGCCGATATGGCGAAAGCCTTCAATGTCGATGCACAACGCGGCGCATTCGTTTCCGAAGTGCTGCCAAAGTCAGCGGCGGAGAAAGCCGGGATCAAGGCGGGCGATATTATCACCTCCGTGAACGACAAACCGATTACCAGCTTTGCCGAATTGCGGGTAAAAATCGGCACCACACCACCGGGTCAGCAAGTCAAACTGGGGCTGCTGCGTGACGGTAAGCCAATCAGTGTCAACGTCACGCTGGATCAGAGCGCGCAAACCACCGCCAGCGCTCAGCTACTCTCCCCGGCCCTCCAGGGCGCCACCCTCAGTGATGGCACCACCAAGACCGGTGATAAAGGCGTGAAAGTCGACACCATCGAAAAAGGCACACCAGCGGAACAGGTTGGTCTGCAAAAAGATGATGTGATCGTTGGCGTGAACCGTAACCGGGTGGAGAGCCTGGCGGAAATGCGCAAAGTGCTGGAGACAAAACCACCTGTGCTGGCGTTGAATGTAGTGCGCGGCGACGAAAGTATCTACCTGCTATTGCGATAATCATCTCAACAGACGGACAAGCAGGTGTTTGTCCGTCTTTCTCATGTTATTCTGCCCTGCGATCTTATCTGGCTTAAACTAACACCATGTTTCTTAAACTTTTGCGTTCTGTGGTGATGGGCCTGATCGTTGCGGGCATTTTGCTGGCAGCGATCCCTACACTCCGCATGGGCACCAGTGCCCTGATTGAACATGACAGCAGCAATGATGAAGCACCCTTCAGCTTTAACCAGGGTGTGCGTCGTGCTGTGCCTGCGGTGGTCAACGTCTATAACCGTAGCGCGCATGGCAACAACAATCGCGGTATCACCACGCTGGGTTCCGGCGTGATCATGAACGGAAAAGGCTACATTCTTACCAACAAACACGTCATCAATAACGCTGACCAGATTATCGTCGCGTTACAGGATGGCCGTTTCTTTGAAGCGACGCTGGTCGGTTCCGATGCCATGACCGACCTGGCAGTGCTGAAAATCAGTGCCACCAATCTGCCGGTGATCCCGATTAACGCTAAACGCGTGCCCCACATTGGCGACGTGGTGATGGCTATCGGCAACCCTTACAACCTCGGACAGACCGTGACGCAGGGTATCATTAGCGCCACCGGTCGCGTCGGCCTCAGTTCTTCCGGCCGTCAGAACTTCCTGCAAACCGATGCCTCGATCAACCAGGGCAACTCAGGTGGCGCACTGATCAACTCGCTGGGCGAACTGATGGGGATCAACACCCTGACGTTTGATAAAAGCAACGATGGCGAGACGCCGGAAGGGATTGGTTTTGCCATTCCGACGGCACTGGCGACTAAAATCATGGATAAACTGATTCGTGATGGCCGGGTGATCCGTGGATATATCGGCATTACCGGACGTGAACTGCCGCCGTTACATGGTCAGGGCAGCAGCCTGGATCGCGTGCAGGGCATTATTGTCAGCGATGTGACGCCGGGTGGTCCTGCTGATCGGGCCGGGATTCAGGCTAACGATGTCCTGCTTAGCGTCAATGGTAAACCGGCGGTTTCCGCGCAGGAAACCATGGACCAGGTAGCGGAGATTCGCCCCGGATCCGTGATTGATGTGCAGGTGCTGCGCAACGAGCAGAAGATGAGTCTGCCGGTGACTATCGAGGAATTCCCGCAAAGCGGTAATTGATGGTTGTAGCGGTACGATTTATCGCGCGTTTATTTCGGCGTTGCGCACGACATTGCGCGATAAATCCCGCCGCTACGGATCGTCTACTAGCAGCGGTCGACCGGGAAAGCGATCACTTCGCTCAACGAGTTGGCTTTCAGCGCCAGCATAATCAAACGGTCCACGCCCAACGCCACGCCTGAACAGGCCGGCATCCCGTGCTTCAACGCATCCAGCAGGTTGGTATCGATCGGATGCTGTGGCAGTCCACGCGCCGCGCGACGGCGGTTATCCTGCTCAAAACGCTGACGTTGTTCACGGCTGTCGGTTAACTCACGGAAACCGTTCGCCAACTCGACCCCTTTGTAATACACCTCAAAACGCTCCGCGACGCGGTGATCTTCGGTACTGATCTCTGCCAGTGCCGCCTGGCTGGCCGGGAAGTGATAAACGAAGGTTGGCTTATCGATGCCAATCTTAGGTTCAACACCCAGCATAAACAGCAGTTGCAATAAGGTGTCACGATCGTCTTCATCACGCGCCAGCTCGCCATCGCCCAGCTTCTCCGCCGCTTCGCGCAGTTGCGCTTTATCAGCAGATAACGGGTCCAGCTCCAGATGACGAATAAATGCCTGCTGGTACGAGAGGGACTCCGCGCTATCGCACTCCAGCACTTGTTGCAGCAGATCATCAACCTCATTCATCAGCCGGTACATATCATAATGGGGACGATACCACTCCAGCATGGTGAATTCAGGGTTGTGATGGCGTCCGGCTTCCTCATTGCGGAAGCTCCGGCCCAGCTGATAAATCGGACCACTGCCCGCAGCCAGCAGGCGTTTCATATGGTATTCCGGGCTGGTCATCAGCCAGAGATCGCGACCTTCGCTGGCACCTGGGCCAACAAAACGCGTCTGGAAAGGTACCAGATGGATGTCAGTGATGGTCGCCTGGCTCATCGCCGGGGTATCGACCTCCAGCACGCCGCGATCGGCAAAGAAACGTCTGATTTCCGCCATGATAGCGGCACGTTTCAACAAATTGGCAATGGGTGCGCTCGGCTGCCAGCTTGCCGTTTCGCTCATGTTGATGACTCCTTATACAGATAAGGGGTGGAAGTCTACCCGTATTGGCGATGACAGACAACGCCGCCACGCTTACACCCTCAATATCACCATAGGGTCAGGCGGTTTAACAGCAGCAACGACAGGAGGAGGGAATGTTTGGGATAAAGTCGGGATATAAGAAAAGCCGGTACGAAACACGTTCCGCACCGGTCACACATTACTGCGCGCTGCGTTGAATCGCCTTGCCACCTGCTTCTACATCTTCCCCTACACCACGGGTGGTGTTGCAGGCAGAAAGCAGAGAGGAAAGCACCAGTACGGAGAAAATCGCGACAATACTTTTCTTTAACATAACAATATCCTTTTTGGTTGCAGTAAAAGTACAGCTTTTAAAGCATAGTCCCTAAACGCAACGCTGCGGTGTCAGGCACAGAAAAAGGAGATGTGTAGGCGCTTACTTTGCCGCTCGTGAAATTGCGCCACCCAAATGGGAGACATCTTCGCCGAAGCCGTGGAAGGTGTTGCAGGCACTCAATGCCGAGGAGACCAGCAACGCAAAGGCGACGAATTTTGCCAGCTTTTTCATTATTCTGAACTCACTTAGAAAAAAGGCGCATCGAAGGATGCGCCTGATTTGACGATTATTTTACGCGAGAAACGTATTCGCCAGAGCGGGTATCCACTTTTACCACTTCGCCAATCTGCACGAACAACGGCACTTTAACTACGGCGCCAGTTGCCAGCGTAGCCGGCTTACCACCCGTACCTGCGGTATCACCCTTCAGGCCTGGATCGGTTTCGATAACTTCAGCTTCGATGAAGTTCGGCGGCTGAACAGCAATGGCTTTGTTGTTCCACAGGGTAACGATACAATCGGCGTTATCCTGCAACCACTTCTGTACGTCGTCCAGCACCTTAGCTTCAACCTGATACTGCTCGAAGCTTTCCGGGTGCATGAAGTAGAAGAAGTCACCGTCGTTGTATGAGTATTGCAGGGTCATATCAACCACGTCTGCGCCTTCGGCAGAGTCAGTTGATTTGAAGGTTTTCTCAACGCGAGAACCGGTCAGCAGACGACGCATTTTTACGCGTGCAAACGCCTGGCCTTTACCCGGCTTAACGAATTCACTTGATTCGATGGCATACGGTTCGCCTTCGAACATGATTTTAAGACCGGAACGAAAATCGTTGCTAAGATAAGTCGCCATAAAGGCCCTCTGTAAATATTGAACTGGTAATAGCCAAAAAAATGGCACACATTGTAACCCTAAATCCCCCTTCCAGAGAAGATTGGTTGCAGCAACTTGCTGATGTTGTCACCGATCCCGCTGAATTACTGCAACTTTTAGCTCTCGAGCACCATGCCGAATTGGCTGAAGGCACTGAAGCAAGGCGACTTTTTGCCCTGCGCGTGCCGCGAGCGTTCATTCAGCGCATGAAAATCGGCGATGCGCAGGACCCGCTACTGTTGCAAGTGTTAACCAGCCGTCAGGAATTCAATGATGCGCCCGGTTACAGCACCGACCCGCTGGATGAACAAAGCAGCGTGGTGCCGGGTTTACTGCATAAGTATAGAAACCGCGCGCTGTTGTTGGTAAAAGGCGGCTGTGCCGTCAATTGCCGCTACTGCTTCCGTCGTCACTTCCCTTATCAGGACAATCAGGGCAATAAGCGTAACTGGCAGGCCGCCATTGACTACATTGCCGATCACCCCGAACTGGACGAGATCATTTTCTCCGGTGGTGATCCGCTGATGGCGAAAGATCATGAGCTGGCATGGTTGATTGCAGCGCTGGAGAGAATCCCGCATCTGAAACGTCTACGCATTCACAGTCGTCTGCCAGTCGTGATTCCGGCCCGCATCACCGAGGGATTGTGCCAGCTACTGGCGAATACCCGTTTGCAGGTGCTGCTGGTGAGCCATATTAACCATGCGCAGGAGATCGATGAGGAATTGCGCTACGGTATGCAAATGCTGAAGCGAGCGGGTGTCACACTGCTGAACCAGAGCGTTCTGCTGCGCGGCGTTAACGATAATGCGGAACAGTTGGCCGATCTCAGCAACGCGCTCTTTGATGCTGGCATTCTGCCTTATTACCTGCACGTACTGGATAAGGTGCAAGGCGCAGCGCACTTCTTTGTCCCGGACGATGAAGCGCGTGCGCTGGTGCGCGAATTGCTGACGATGGTGTCGGGATATATGGTGCCGAAGCTGGCACGAGAAATCGGTGGAGAACCGAGTAAAACACCACTCGATTTGCAGTTACGACAGGAATAGCAAATAACCAACCGTAGCGGCGCGATTTATCGCACAATCTCGTGCGCTTTGCCGGAAAAAACCTGCGCGATAAATCGCGCCGCTACGGGATACTATGCCATTATGGGCACTTGTAAACCTGGCCGGTCATTTTGCTGTCGAGCGGGGCAAACGCAGACAGCAGGTTCTGCGTCGGGCTGGTCGCGCCATAAATGGTGTTGCCGCCCATTTCTGCCGCACGGTTGCGCAGATCGTTGGCCGCGCCGCGCAGTGAACTGCCTTCACCACCGGAACCACTCAACCAGTTACTCTGTGAACCGGTGACATTTCCCAGAAGCTGACATTCGCTGCCCGGTTGCTGATCGACGAAAGTTACGCGCTCGCCGCCAGCACTCAGTTGATTTGAGCTGCTGCAACCCGCCAGCAGCAAGCTACCGACTGCCAGTCCGAGCAAGAGGTTAATCCGCATTGTATTCCCCATTTATTATCATCAGTGTCGGGCGGCAGCGTAGCAGAAAAGCGCATATTTTTTCTGAACATTCATTGCCCTAACCCGCGAAGCCGAAGTATTGCGCCCTTACTTATACCCTTTCGCCAGCAAAAGAAAAACCCCTGACCGTTGCCGATCAGGGGTTCTCAGATGACTTAAGCAGTCAACGGCGATTACATCATGCCGCCCATACCGCCCATGCCACCCATGCCGCCAGCGCCAGCACCTAAGTCAGGTGCATCGCCTTTCGGCAGGTCAGTGACCATACATTCGGTGGTGATCATCAGGCCAGCCACAGAAGCCGCGTACTGCAGAGCAGAACGGGTTACTTTGGTCGGATCCAGGATACCGAAGTCGATCATGTTGCCGTATTCTTCAGTCTGCGCGTTGTAACCGTAGTTACCGTCGCCCGCTTTCACGTTGTTGGCAACCACAGACGGTTCTTCACCGGCGTTAGATACGATCTGACGCAGCGGTGCTTCCATTGCGCGCAGCGCAACTTTGATACCGACGTTCTGATCTTCGTTCTGGCCTTTCAGCTCAGTCAGTTTCGCAGCAACGCGCACCAGCGCCACGCCACCACCAGCAACCACGCCTTCTTCTACCGCAGCACGGGTTGCGTGCAGGGCATCTTCAACGCGGGCTTTCTTCTCTTTCATTTCAACTTCAGTTGCTGCGCCAACTTTCAGTACGGCCACGCCGCCTGCCAGTTTCGCTACGCGCTCCTGCAGTTTTTCTTTGTCGTAGTCAGAGGTCGCTTCTTCGATCTGCTGACGAATCTGGGTCACGCGACCAGAAATAGCACCTTCGTCGCCCACACCGTCGATGATGGTGGTGGTGTCTTTGTTGATTACGACGCGTTTTGCCTGGCCCAGGTCTTCCAGGGCTGCTTTTTCCAGCTCCATACCGATCTCTTCAGAGATAACGGTACCGCCAGTCAGGATAGCGATATCCTGAAGCATCGCTTTACGACGGTCGCCGAAGCCCGGTGCTTTAACCGCAGCCACTTTCACGATACCGCGCATGGTGTTAACCACCAGCGTCGCCAGCGCTTCGCCTTCCACGTCTTCTGCGATGATCAGCAGCGGTTTGCCAGCTTTAGCAACGGCTTCCAGCACCGGCAGCATTTCGCGGATGTTAGAGATTTTCTTGTCAGCCAGCAGGATGAACGGGCTTTCCAGCTCAACAGCACCGGTTTCCGGCTTGTTGATGAAGTACGGAGAGAGGTAACCGCGGTCAAACTGCATACCTTCAACTACGTCCAGCTCGTCTTGCAGACCGGTACCTTCTTCAACGGTGATAACGCCTTCTTTACCCACTTTTTCCATCGCCTGAGCGATCAGGGTACCGACGCTTTCATCGGAGTTGGCAGAAATGGTACCAACCTGAGCAATAGCTTTAGAGTCAGAGCACGGAACTGACAGCGCTTTCAGCTGTTCAACAGCGGCGACAACGGCTTTGTCGATACCGCGCTTCAGGTCCATCGGGTTCATGCCAGCCGCAACAGCTTTCAGACCTTCGTTAACGATAGCCTGTGCCAGTACGGTTGCGGTGGTGGTGCCGTCGCCTGCTGCGTCGTTCGCTTTAGAGGCCACTTCTTTCACCATCTGCGCGCCCATGTTTTCGAACTTGTCTTCCAGCTCGATTTCACGCGCTACAGAAACACCATCTTTAGTGATGGTCGGTGCACCAAAAGATTTATCCAGAACCACGTTACGGCCTTTCGGGCCCAGGGTAACTTTTACTGCATCTGCCAGTACGTTCACGCCACGCAACATTTTTACGCGTGCGTCATTACCGAATTTTACGTCTTTAGCTGCCATTTCAAATATCCCTTAAATTCGTTTCGTTCAGTGAATTACGCGTAAAAATTACGCTTCGACAATCGCCAGAATGTCGTTTTCAGAGATGATCAGAACTTCTTCGTTGTCGATCTTCTCAGTTTTTGCGCCGTAACCTTCGTTGAAAATCACCACGTCGCCCACTTTAACGTCCAGTGGCAGGATGTTGCCGTTTTCCAGGATACGGCCTTTACCTACTGCAACCACTTCGCCGCGAGTAGATTTGCCTGCCGCAGAACCGGTCAGAACGATGCCGCCAGCTGATTTTGCTTCAACTTCTTTACGCTTGACGATCACGCGATCATGTAACGGACGAATTGACATGTGATAGCTCTCCTTTAGAAAGTCCAATCATTCAGTTTTAGGGGTTGAACGCCGGGCTTCATGGCTTCCGGCCTCGTGGAGGAAGAGATTAGGGCTAATAAGAAGGCTTTCAAGGGGGAAAACAGAAAAAATTTTCGTTTTTGTAACAGACGACGAAAAACCCAGCAAAAAGGCGGCTCACGCCGCCTTGAGAAAATCACTGGTCTTTGTCGTGACCGATACGATCGTTATTTTTGCGCTCGTATTCGCCATCAACGGTAAAGCCACTGTCTGGTCCTGCTCCCGGCCCACGCCAGACGCGCAGATGCGGCATCAGCTTCAGCGTCAGGTGCTTTTGCACCGGTGGCAGCAGCAACAACAGTCCGAGAAAATCGGTAAAAAAGCCGGGAAGCAGCAGCAAAAAACCGGAGATGATCAGCGAAACGCTTTTGATCATCTCTGCCGCCGGGCTTTCATTACGCGCCATTTTCTCCTGCATCAGCATGAAGTTTCTTACGCCCTGATTTTTCACCAGCGAGACACCAATACATGAGGTGAAAATCACCAGCAGCATGGTGAGCAGAACGCCCAGCACATGCGCGACCTTGATGAAAAGCGTGATTTCAATCCAGGCCAGAACAAAAAAAATCACAAACGGTAACCAGCGCACCGATATCTCCTGTGAGTTGTGGCTGCCTCGCTTCAGGCCAGACAGCAGAATGGGATGGTCAAAGGGACCGTAATGAAAGAGATGGTCATTCCGGGGAGTGATTTCAACCGATCCTGCCAAATTTTTCCGGCTGACTTAAAATTGTGAGAAACATCACATATCGTTATTAGCGTAGCGCCAGCAAAAGCCCGTAAAGTGATCTGTGCACAGGCTTTTCTGTAATGACAGAATATGATCGTGCTCGCCAGACCGAAGATGGATAAAATGTCGGCGCTGGTATTCCACGACAATATAATTGCATCACCTGCATGTGACTCGCCGTCCTCCTCTGATCGCCTCAGAGTGCGTCCGGCAGCCACTCAGCAGCCATAATAAGAAGGTAATCATGGCGAACAACATTCGTATCGAAGAAGACCTGTTAGGCATGCGTGAAGTTCCGGCCGACGCCTACTATGGTGTTCACACTCTGCGTGCGATTGAGAACTTCTATATTAGTAATAGCAAAATCAGCGACATACCTGAATTCGTTCGCGGTATGGTGATGGTGAAGAAAGCAGCCGCCCTGGCAAACAAAGAGCTGCAAACAATTCCCCGCAATATTGCTAACACCATTATTCAGGCCTGTGATGAGGTACTGAACAACGGTAAGTGCATGGATCAATTCCCGGTTGACGTCTATCAGGGCGGCGCGGGTACCTCGGTCAACATGAACACCAACGAAGTGCTGGCTAACATCGGTCTGGAGCTGATGGGTCACCACAAAGGTGAATATCAATACCTCAACCCGAACGACCATGTGAACAAGTGTCAGTCCACCAATGACGCGTATCCCACCGGCTTCCGTATCGCCGTTTATACCTCGATTCTCAAACTGATCGACGCCATCAACCAACTGGGTGAAGGCTTCCAGCGCAAAGCGGTGGAATTCGAGAACATCCTGAAGATGGGCCGCACCCAGTTGCAGGATGCGGTACCAATGACACTTGGTCAGGAATTCCACGCCTTCAACGTGTTGTTGAACGAGGAGACGCGTAGCATTCTGCGCACCGCAGAACTGCTGCTGGAAGTGAACCTCGGTGCGACCGCGATTGGTACGCGTCTCAACACGCCGGACGGCTACCAACATCTGGCGGTACAACGTCTGGCTGAAGTCAGCAACCTGCCGGTGGTCCCGGCGGAAGACCTGATTGAAGCCACTTCCGACTGCGGTGCCTACGTGATGGTGCATTCATCGCTGAAACGCCTGGCGGTGAAACTGTCGAAAATCTGTAACGACCTGCGCCTGCTCTCCTCAGGTCCACGCGCAGGTCTGAACGAGATCAACCTGCCGGAATTGCAGGCAGGTTCTTCCATCATGCCCGCCAAAGTTAACCCGGTGGTGCCGGAAGTGGTGAACCAGGTGTGCTTCAAGGTCATCGGCAACGACACTACGGTGACGATGGCCGCCGAAGCCGGGCAGTTGCAGCTCAACGTCATGGAGCCGGTAATCGGCCAGGCGCTGTTTGAATCCATCAGCATCCTGACTAACGCCTGCTACAACCTGCTGGAGAAATGCGTCAACGGCATCACCGCCAACAAAGCGGTGTGTGAAGCCTACGTGTTCAACTCGATCGGTATCGTCACCTATCTCAACCCGTACATTGGTCACCACAACGGTGACATCGTCGGTAAGATTTGTGCCGAAACCGGCAAGAGCGTACGTGAAGTGGTGTTGGAACGTGGCCTGCTGACCGAAGCCGAGCTGGACGACATCTTCTCCATTCAGAACCTGATGTTCCCGGCCTACAAAGCCAAACGCTACACCGACGAAAACGAACAATAATCCGTTCTGGATCACGTTGTCGCAAGCACGCCCGTAGAGAATGCGGGCGTGTTTTTTTTTGGCGACTACAACTAAGGAATGTCGCGTTTCAGGGAGTGAAAAGATGGTCGTGGTTGAATTAATGATCGTGTTGCTGGCGATCTGGTTGGGTGCCCGTCTGGGCGGCATCGGCATTGGTTTTGCCGGTGGGCTGGGTGTGCTGGTCCTGACGCTATTTTGCGGCATGAAACCCGGCGCGATTCCTTTTGATGTGATTGAAATCATCATGGCGGTGATCGCCGCCATTGCGGCCATGCAAGTGGCGGGCGGTATGGATTATCTCGTCAGTCTCGCTGAACGCCTGCTGCGCCGCCATCCACGTTACGTCACCTTCCTCGCCCCCCTGGTCACTTATGTGATGACATTGCTGGCCGGTACTGGCCATACCGCTTTTTCCACTCTGCCGGTGATCGCCGAGGTCGCCAAAGAACAAGGTGTGCGGCCTTCACGCCCGCTCTCCATCGCCGTGGTGGCGTCACAAATTGCCATCACCGCCTCACCGATCTCCGCTGCGGTGGTGTTTTTCGCCTCGCTGCTGGAACCACGCGGAGTCAGTTATCTGGCCCTGCTCGGCGTAGCGCTGCCCTCAACCATGCTGGCGATCTTCTGTGCCGCCATCGTCACCAATTTCCTCGGTAAGGAATTGAAAGACGACGACGTTTATCAGGCCCGGTTGGCAAAGGGTGAAGTGACGTTACGTGGCGCCCAGGTGTTTAATCTCAAGCCGGGAGCCAAACGCTCGGTGGCGCTGTTCCTGGTGGGTATTGCGGCGGTGGTGCTGTATGCCACCGCGATCAGCGATAGCGTGGGTTTGATAGCCAACCCGGTACTGCCGCGCAACGAGGCCATCGTGGTGTTTATGCTCACCATCGCGACGCTTATCTGCCTGACCTGCAAAATCGATACCGGTGAAATTCTCAGCGCCAGTACCTTCAAGTCCGGCATGAGCGCCTGTATCTGCGTCATGGGTGTGGCCTGGCTGGGAGATACCTTTGTTAAAGCGCACCTTGACACGATTCAGACGCTGGCCGGGGATATGCTGCAAAGCTACCCGTGGTTGCTGGCGCTGGTGCTGTTCTTTGCTGCCACCCTGCTCTATTCACAAGCCGCGACCACCAAAGCGCTAATGCCAGCGGCGCTGTTGCTGGGCGTATCACCCCATGCGGCAATTGCCTCATTCGCTGCGGTTTCCGCCCTGTTTGTACTGCCTACCTACCCGACGTTGTTGGCGGCGGTAGAGATGGACGACACTGGCTCAACACGCATCGGTAAGTATGTGTTTAATCATTCGTTTATTGTACCCGGCGTGCTGGCGATTGTACTGTCGGTGCTTTTTGGTTTCCTGCTGGGTGGCCTGATCCTGTAGCCTGGTTACAACCTGTAAACCCTGCGTTTATCTGGTCGTGTTATCATCACCCCTTTCGTCAGTGGAGCCTTCTGATGCACACCCATTCAGCAGTTATTGTGTTGTGCACTGCCCCGGACCAGACTTGTGCCGAGCAACTGGCCGCCAGTGCGCTGGCCGCGAAACTGGCCGCCTGCGTTACGCTACTGCCCGGTGCCACATCGTTTTATGTCTGGGAAGGAAAACTGGAGCAGTCCAGTGAAGTCCAGATGTTACTGAAAAGCGATACACAACATCAGCAGGCGCTAATGGATCTGCTTAAAGCGGCGCATCCTTATGATGTGCCGGAACTACTGGCGTTGCCGGTACAACATGGAGACAGTGAATACTTGTCATGGCTGCACGCATCTCTCGCCTGATCGGCCTCTGCCTGGCGCTGTTTATCAGCCTGTCGGCTCAGGCATCAATCTTTTCGCCCAATAACAACAGCCGCTTCGTACCGGTTGACCAGGCTTTCGGCTTCGATTTTAGCCAGCAAGGCAATCAATTAACGTTGAGCTGGAAAGTGAAATCCGGCTATTACCTTTATCGCCAGAAAATCCAGGTTATGCCGCAAAAAGCGCAAATAGCGCCGCTGGCATTGCCGCCAGGACAAGCGCACGAGGATGAGTTCTACGGGAAAAGTGAAATCTATCCGCAGGATTTACAACTGCCGGTCATCATCCATCAGGCCGATCAAGGGGCCACTCTGACGGTAACCTATCAGGGCTGTGCCGCTGCGGGCTTTTGTTATCCACCCGAAACCCGCTCCGTCCCACTTAACGCCGTCGCCGCTAATAACGCCGCGCCCGCGGTAAGCGCTCAACCGGACAACCGCAGCACCCCGCTGCCGTTCTCGCCGTTGTGGGCGTTGCTGATTGGCATTGGTGTTGCCTTTACCCCCTGTGTACTGCCGATGTATCCGCTGATCTCCAGCATTATCCTTGGCGGCCCGCGACGCTTTTCCCTCGGTCGTCTGTTCGCGCTGGCGATGGTCTACGTACAGGGTATGGCGCTGACCTACACCTTGCTTGGCGTGGTGGTTGCGGCTGCGGGGTTACGCTTTCAGGCGGCGTTGCAGCATCCCTATGTATTGATTGGCCTCTCGGTGCTGTTCATCGCACTGGCGCTGTCGATGTTTGGCCTGTTCACCCTGCAACTGCCCGCCAGTCTGCAAACACGTCTGACGCTGTGGAGTAACCGCCATCAGGGAGGATCGTTGCCAGGCGTATTTGCGATGGGTGCGCTGGCGGGTTTGATCTGCTCCCCCTGCACCACCGCGCCGCTCAGCGCGATCCTGTTGTATATCGCCCAGAGCGGCAATCTGCTGGCCGGTGCGGGTACCCTGTGGCTGTACGCTTTTGGTATGGGTTTGCCACTGATTGCCGTGACGCTGTTCGGCAACAAACTGCTGCCGAAAAGCGGCCCGTGGATGCATAGCGTCAAAGAAGGTTTTGGTTTTGTGATCCTCGCACTGCCGGTTTTCCTGTTGGAACGCGTAATAGGCGATCTTTGGGGCATGCGCCTGTGGAGCCTGCTCGGCGTGGCGTTCTTTGCCTGGGCGTTTCGCCTTAGCCTGGGGCTACAGGGCAAAGGACGTGTGGTACAGGTGGTGATGTTGGTGGCTGCGGTGGTGGCGGCGCGTCCATTGCAGGACTGGGCGTTTGGTGTCGATAACCCGGTGCAAACCGTCGCCCATCTGCCCTTCCAGCCGATTGCCAGCAGCCAGCAGCTCGATACGGCGCTGCAACAGGCACAGGGGCGCATGACTATGGTCGACCTGTATGCCGACTGGTGCGTCGCCTGCAAAGAGTTTGAGAAGTACACCTTCAGCGACGCACAGGTGCGCAGCGCCCTGAGCCAGGTGCAGCTGTTGCAGGCGAACGTCACCGCCAACAACGCTCAGGATAACGCCCTGTTGCAGCATTTACAGGTACTGGGCCTGCCGACCATTCTGTTCTTCGACGCGCAAGGTAAAGAGATTCCTGACTCGCGCGTGACCGGTTTCCTTAACGCCGACGAATTCCGCGCGCATTTGCACAATCTGCCGCGTTAAACGACACTGGAGCAAGACACACCCCGTCCGATTGCCGGACGGGCCGCATACCAGAGGAGAGTCACTTGCAACGTGAACAGATACTCGAGCATGCGTTGAATGTGCTTGAACAACGCGGCCTCGCCGCCACCACGTCCCTGCAACAACTGGCCGGAGACAGCGAACTGGCACCCCAACAGCTGGAACGCTTCTGGCCGGACCGCGATGCCCTGCTGTATGACGCCCTGCGCTATCACGGTCAGCAGATTGATAGCTGGCGGCGCCAGATTCAACTCAACGAACGTCTGAGCGGCGCAGAGAAGCTGCTGGCGCGCTATGAGGTACTGGCGGAACATGTCAGCAAAGGTCGCTTCCCCGGTTGTCTGTTTATCGCCGCCTGTAGCTTCTATCCGCAGCCGGATCAACCCGTCCATCAACTGGCAGAACAGCAAAAACGCGCCTCCTGGCAATTTACCCACGATATTCTGGTTAATCTTGAGCTGGATAACCCGACAATGGTGGCAGATCAGATGGAATTGATTCTGGAGGGTTGCCTGAGCAAGCTGCTGGTGAAGCGCAACGTGCAGGATGTTGCGATGGCGCGCCGTCTGGCCGAAGATGTGCTTAGCATCGCGCTGTGCCGTAAAAATGGAGCGCTCGCGTAGCCATTTTGGCGGTTCTGCATGAAAAGCAGGCAATCAATCACGTTTCCTGCGGTTTTTTCGCGAAAGCCGTTGACGACCGTGAGCCATTAGGGTTTAATGCGCCCCGTTGCCCGAATAGCTCAGTCGGTAGAGCAGGGGATTGAAAATCCCCGTGTCCCTGGTTCGATTCCGGGTTCGGGCACCAAAATTCAGAGAACCCAGCCAATGGCTGGGTTTTTGCTTTTTGGCTTCCGGTCGTTTTTACATTAACTAACGCTTTGTAAATGAAATGCCCTTCCTTTCAGTACCCATATTCTGAAAATTTTTATAGCATTATTATCGCTTCCGTAATATTCATGACTCAACATCTCGCTGGGAATAATCCCAATATCCGCGCATTGAAATAACTACGGAGTCACCCATTTTCTGGTAATCTGGTATTTCACATCAGGAAAATTATACGGTTCGGAAAAGTATCAAAGTTCACCTGCTGATCGCTTTTCTACAGAAACCGCCTGAGAGAAATATTATTCTACCTTTCAGCCACCTTCATAGATTTTGATAATTTTACAGGGGACAAATATGGACAAAATGACAAATTCCAAAACCCGTCGCAAACACATCCGTTTCTCTCATACGCTGCTCGACCAGATTGAAGAAAGCATGAACAGTGAAAACAGCCAGAACTTCTCGGCCTGGGTCGTGGATGCCTGTCGTCTTAAGGTGCGGGAGATTCAAAAGAATTTTAAAAGATAAAATTATTATTTAAATATCTCGGGTATTTCACCCACCATGCAACTGACAAAAGAAACAATAAGACATAACGTATTGGCGAGAGATAAAAGAACTTTTCTGCGATATTCGCATGGATAAAAAAAGGTCTGTTATGGAAAATAACTTTCTCATAACAGACCTTCTATTTTATTAACTTTCCAGCACCAGCCGACTGTCTGCCAGAATTAATGGCTGAATTTGGTGTGTCACCAATAACGTCGTTTTTCCTTTCACCAATTCTTTTAGCGCATTCAGCACCATGTCGGTATTGGTGGCATCTAATCCTTCTGTCGGTTCATCTAATAAGATGACGGGAGCATGCGACAGAAAAGCTCTGGCGATGGCGATCCTGCGTGCCTGACCACCGGAAAGCCGGGTACCGAGTTCCCCGACCAACGTATCCAACCCCGCAGGAAAAGCACGGACTTCCTCTGCCAGTGACGCCTGAGTGAGAGCCTGCCATAAGGCTGCATCATCCGCATCAGGGGATACCAGCCGCAGGTTGTCCCGGATGGAGGCATTAAACAGATACGTTTTTTGTCCAACCACCGAGATAATCTGTCGCAGTACCTCATCCGATAAGCTTTTTACTGCATGACCACCAATCAACACCTCGCCTTTTTCACAATCCCAAAAACCCTGTATCAGGTTAAGAATCGTGGTTTTACCTGCCCCACTGGGCCCCAGCAACGCCAGGCACTGACCTTGCGCAACCCGAAAGCTGAGTGAGTCCAGCACAACGGGTTGTTCTGGTGCATAACGCATGGTGACCGCGGAAAAGGTCAGATCGAAGGTTGCAGGCATTTCACTGCGCGTGGGCAAAACCACGGCCGGGGTAAGTTCCGCCATGGAAAAAATCCGCCGCGCCGCTTCGCGAGTGACGCCCAGCGCGGCAAATGCCGTGGGCAATGCCGCCACCGCTTCCGTGCTGGCAAGTACCGCAAATAACAACATGACGATGTCATTGCCGGCGATACCGCCGGCATGTCCCGCACCGACCAGCAGGATAAAGGCACAAAACATACCCAACTGGCCTGCCAGGGCCGACAATGCGCTACCTGACGCCCCGGTCCACGCCTGCTGACGCTGCGCGGCAATCAACTTTTGTGAAAGCAGGGACAAATGTCCGGCCTGTCGGGCAACAGCCCCCGCCACTTGTAACTCGCCAAGGCCGCGAATCAGATCGGTCGACGCAGCCTGAATCGCCGCACGTAATCCCGCGACCGCATGACCACTTGCCCGAGTGCGGGACGCTACCGCCAGCGGCACAATCACCCCCGCGAGCAACAACATCACGCCATCAATAACGGCGACACCCGGAGAGAACCAGAAAAGCACGCCCAGGATGGCGACCGATGAGATCAGCCCGGCAATCGCCGGAGCCAGAATTCTCAGGTAAAAATTGTCGAGGCTATCAATATCGGCTCTCAGACGCGCCAGCACATCACCGTCGCGGAAACCCTGTAAACGGGCGGGAGCCAACGGCTCAAGACGTTGATAAAACCAGACACGCAGCACTGACAGCAGCCGTAACGTTGCATCGTGCGTCACCAGGCGCTCAAGGTAGCGAGCGAAGGTACGCAACACCGCCAGGCCACGAATAGCGGCAGCCGGTGTGAAGAACTCCAGCGTCAGTGCCCCGACACCGGCCAGCGCCATCGACGCGATAAACCAACCCGACAGCGCCAGCAGCGTGACGTTAGACAGGATGACGACGACAGACAGACCGATACCGAGCGCCATCCGCCACCGCCAGGGGCGCGCCAGACTTAAGAGATGACGTAAGTCGTTCATGCGCTTGCTCCTTTCTGAAGCCGTTCAAGCTCGGCAAACACACCGCCATTTTGCAGCAGATCCTGGGGCTTGCCTGACTCGATCACCCTGCCCTGCGCCAGCACCAAAACCTTGTCGGCCATCGCCGCCACGTCGGTATCGTGAGTAATCACTAACCGAGCTGAATCGGGCAACGCCTCGGCCAACGCGCCCATCATCTGCCGCGCTGTGTGGCTGTCCAGCGCCGCCGTCGGCTCATCAAGGATGAGCACCGGTGGTGCGGTCAGCACAGCTCGCGCCATCGCCACGCGCTGGATTTGACCACCAGAAAGGCCCTGGCCGCCATCGCCAACCTGGGTGGCGTAGCTGGTGGGTAACGCGTCGATAAAGGGCGCAGCCTGAGCCAGTCGCGCAGCGGCATACAGTTCGTGGTTCCCGGCTTCGGGATGTGCGAGGCAAATGTTATCGGCTATTGAACCGGCAAACAGCGTGGGCCGCTGTGGCAGCCAGCCGATTTGCTTTTGCCACGCGGGTAAATCCAATCCGGAGAGATCCTGTCCATCAATCAGAATCCGCCCGTTTGCCGGGGTAATAAAGCGCAACAGCAGCCTGGCAAGGGTGGTTTTGCCTGCACCACTCGAGCCAACAATAGCCAGCGTTTCACCCCGGCGCAGCGTAAAGGAGATGTCCTCAATGCCGCCGCCTTCCTGATGCTGATAACTCACCCCTTCAACACGAATCTCCTGCGGCGCACCAACCGGTGTCACCGTGTTGGGTGCCGTTGCAGGCGGCTCGGTATTCAGGATAGCTAACAGCCCTTCGGTCGCGCCCAGGGCATCCATACGGGCGTGATAATGTGCCCCCAGATCGCGCAGAGGACGAAAGAACTCAGGGGCAAGCAGCAGCGCGAACAAACCTGGCAGGAAGGCCAGTTCACCGTAATACAGACGGAAGCCGACATAGACCGCCACCATCGCGGTACTAATGGTGGCGAAAAATTCCAGCACCAGCGAGGACAGAAACGCCACGCGCAGCACCTTCATCGTCGTCTGACGGTAGTTTTCGGAAATCACCGCAATGATCTGCGCCTGTCTGCGGGCCGCATTGGATTGGCGCAGGGTTGTCAGGCCAGAAATCACATCGAAGAAATGCGCACTCATCAGGCTGAGCTTATGCCACTGCCGGAGGTTCATTTTTTCGGCACCCTTGCCGACCAGGATCATAAATAACGGAACCAGGGGGGCCGTTATCAACATAATCAGCCCGGAAACCCAATCGGCGGGGAACAGCGCCACCAGGATCGCCAGAGGCACGATACCGATGATGATTTTTTGCGGAAGAAAGGCGGAGAAATAGGTTTCGATCGCTTCGACACCTTCACCCAGCGAACTGGCGATGCTGCCGGTGCGCTGTTGCTGGCTCCATGTTGGACCCAGTGCCGCGATACGTTCCAGTAACGTTCCCCGCAACGTCTGTCGAATGCGCGCGGCGCTCTCGAAAGCGAAGCCCTGGCGCAGCATGTCCAGACCTGCACGCAGGATCATCACGACAGGCAATAGCCAAAGTTCGGGGAACAGTTCGGTCAATCCTTTGCCGCCGATGACAACCCGGTCGATCAACCATGCCAGCAGCCAGCACTGGACAATCATCATGATGGCATTCAGCGTTGCCATGGTGACGGACAGGGAGAAAAGCGCGCCTGCCTGGCGACGCTGGCTGGAGAGCCAACGTTCCGCCAGGCGAGCGGCTGCGCCACTAAGGGGAGGACGAGCCGACATGATGCGTTTAGTGTCCGTAACCAACCAGTTTGGAGATGCGCCCCCGGAAGACCCAAATCTGGTACCAGTTATACATAATCATGACTGGTACAAACCCACCCATTGTCAGGGTGAAGGTGATCAGGGAAACCTGCGGGCTGGCACCGGCCCAGATGGTCCAGGTATTCGGTACGATCCACGGGAACATGGTAATCAACATACCAAAGCCCAGAATCAGCGCCGCACCGTTGAACCACATAATCGCCGCAAAATCTTTGTCTTTCAGGGTGTCACGACGCACCTGCTCAATGCAGAACAGCGCGATAAGACCAAACAGGCCCCAAATCCAGAAGTGCGGGCCAAACCACTTCGCACGCGCCCAGTCAAAAATCGCCGCGCTCCACACCCAGGTGATCACTACCGCAGCAATCGCTAACCAGAAAATGGTCGCAGTCCAGCGGGCAGCATCCTGACGGATAGGCTCTGACTTTTCAAAACGTGCACGCACAAACAGCACACCGGAGAAGGTCATGGCAACGCAGGAGGAAATGCCGGTCCAGATGGAGAAAGGCGAAATAAAGTTAAACGCCCCGCCCGCATAATGCGGCACGCCCTGCGCCGGGGTATCCAGCGCAAATCCCTGCAATACGGCACCGACACACATGCCGCCAAAGAAGGTCACGGTCAGACTGGCAACACCAAACACCCCGTCTGAGAAGCGCTGCCAGAACGGCGACGCCAGGTGACGGAACTCCAGCGCCACAGCACGAGACATAATGCCCCATAACACCAGCGCCATCGGCACCATCAGGTAGCTAAAAGCCGAACCGTAAACGAACGGGAAAGTACCAAACATGATCCCCCCGGCCACAATCAGCCAGGTTTCGTTGGCATCCCAGGTGCCGGCCATCGCCGCCATAATTGCGCCGCGTTCGTCATGATCTCTTACGAAGAGCGAGAAAATCCCCGCCCCAAGGTCTGCGCCATCCAGCGCAATGTATAACAACACGCTGACGCCAAAAGCCAGCCACCAGGCAATCGTCAGAAATTGCTGGGTATGAGTAAGCATATCCATGGGTTTCTTCTCCGCGTCAGACCGGTCTTACGTATTCAGGATGGTCAGCATGACCGCCTGGCGGCAGGTCGAGCTGGCCGATATGCTCATGGCCTTCACCCGGCAGCTTGCTGGTCAAATCAGGACCCTGACGAACAACTTTTGCCAGGAACCAGATCGTACCGGCAACCACCGCTGACTCGAAGATGGCAAAGCCAACCAGCCAGAAGATTGCCAGGCCAAGCGTCATCGCGCTCATACCGTCCTCAGTACGCATCAGTCCGTTAACAATCCACGGCTGACGACCAATTTCACGCGTCCACCAACCTGCGATTACCGCGATATAAGGCAGCACCACCATCACAACCGCGATAAACAGGAACAACGTATTACGTGGGGCCAGTTCCACCGTCATACGACGGCGCGCCATCAGCCAGATACCCCACAGGCTGACCAGCAGGATTGCACCACCCGCTCCGGCCATCGCGCGGAACGCATAGAAAGGCAGCACCACAGGCGGCTGTTCGTCTTTCGGGAAGCTGTTCAGGCCTTTCACCGGGCCATTCCAGGTTTTGGTTTCAATCAGGCTGAGTGCATGCGGGATAGAAATCGACCAGGCCAGCCCATTTCCTTCGGCATTCGGCCAACCGATGATATGCCAGGCGCTGTTGACGTTACCTGCTGCATCATAGGTGTCGTAGTGCCCTTCCATCGCTGCCAGTGCCGCAGGTTTGTTTTCGAGAGTATTCTCGCCCAGCACATCACCCATATAGATTTGTGCAGCAGAAACCACGGCCAGCAACACCAGCGCATATTTCAGCGGTCGCAGGAAAAGCTCCACATTGCGGCGTTTCAGTACGAACCAGGCACAGGTCGCGACCACGAAGCAGAGCGACAGCTCGAAGCTGGCCAGCAACATGTGAGGAAACGCGCTTTTGACATTCGGATTGAGGAGCGCGGCTACCCAATCGGTCACATGAAAGATGCCATTCTTGTATTCGACACCGGTTGGCGTCTGCATCCAGGAGTTAGCGACCAGAATCCACATCGCTGAAAGCGTTGAGGAGAGGGCGACGTTGAAAGTCGCGAAAAGATGCATCCCACGGCTGATCTTGCCCCAGCCAAAAATCATCAGTCCGATAAAACCGGCTTCATACATAAAGGCGGTGATGGTCTCATATCCCAACACCTGGCCAAAGAATGGCCCGGCAGCTTGAGAAAAGCGGCCATACAGGATACCAAAAGCCATTTCCATCGTAACACCCGTTGCCACACCGGCTCCGAAGTTGACGATGAACAGCTTTTCGAAAAAGCGACACAAGCGGTACCACTTTTCATCATTTTTTCTGACCCACATCAGTTCAGAAATGAACAGCAGCGCGGCCAGACCAATGGTCAGTGGTGGGTAAATGATATGTACTGATGAGATTAACGCGAAGTCGATTCGCGTAATCAGCGATGTGAGATCGTTACTTAACATGACTATCTTCTTTTCTATTAAGTGACCAGATTAGCCAGCGACAACCGAACGCTCTTCCCCTTACATGGCAGGTGAAGTGGTAAGAGTCAGAACGGGGAGTGTAGAAAAAGGTGTCGCACCATCGGATTAGTCTACACGCCAAAACATCCTGGTTAGCACATGTCCCTGCTAAACACATTAGAAACAGGATAATATCCGACAACATGTACATGGCATGTCGAGCCTGGCCAGTTGGCCATGCTTACAACCAGGCAATTGCCGACGAAGCTTAAAAATAAGCGCAACAATACTCGACGGTAAGAAAATTACCGTTAAGACCTGAAATTTGCTTATTTGAGATGATCCAGGTTTCGAGACGCTTATATTGTCAATAAAGCACAATATAGGAGCTGTGTAGTCCGAATGAGGGTCAGTATATTCCCCCCCACCCGCATATTGTCAAGAAAAATGTGGGTAAATCGTTTTTCTGTTGCAAGAGATCTTATATTCATTCACAAGAAACAAAAAATGAATCAATCAACCAACCAACTGTAACCAAAAGAAAATCAAACATTGAAACAGTTGACTATTCTAAGTCAAATTGCGGCTGATTCGGCAATAAAAAATACGCAAGCACTCACAAAATAATAATCCAAATCAACAAGTTAACGAAATTGTGATTTTTCAGTGTTTACCAAAAAATGACTAATAAGGATGTTTATAAAAATTCAAACCGCTTCGGGATAATAATAATTTCCAATGTGTACGATAACGTTTAATCAATATAAAGGTACATAAAATTCACAAAAAAAACGATATCCGCATTATCATAATGGTCATATCAATAACCTTTCAGTCGATAATTAACAACAAAAATAACCAATGAGTAACATTTATAATTTACCAACAGATCCTTTATTTTCTGACGATAAAATATCCGGCCTGTCGTGGGTGAGTTGTCATGAAAAAGGGTTCATGCTTCACATGAACCCTTTTTTTACCCCAGCGCACGATTAGCTCATCCATTACGGTTGAGGTTGGTGACAGTCAACCTGGTGAACTAAGGCCACCATAGCAGCGCCTGGGCCACATAGATGAGACAAGCCAGCACGATTTTCGAACATAAACTGCGATGGGTAAAATGCTTCAAAATCACGCATAAAATAACGAACAGCATTCGTAGCATTTCGCGCAGATGTAACAGGTGAAAGATTGCCATAACATTTCCACGAATGACCAAAGCAGTTATGACTATACCTTGGTTTAGTTTGCGTGAAATGAATATCCGGCCAGGATTGATGAACTGTCTAGGTTAGTCTTTTAGAGGGTTACGGAAAGCAATCGTATTTACACCCATTCGCAGCGGCGCGATTTATCGCGCTAATGCGGTATCAATCATATGAAAATATAATTAGCGAATTATTGATTCAATGGCCTATGCACCACTAACCGATAAAGAGAAGGTATCTGGTGATCAGCACAGTTTTCTGTGCACCATCCGTAACGATTAAGGATATTTTCCAGTCGTGCCGTGTTTCCTGTCAGCCGCACCATTAAAGGCGCAATTTGCTTGCCGTCTTCATTAAATGAGACATCCAGCGAGCTACGTGACAAATAAATCGCATCCATCACCGGATTAGCACTGACCCTATTACGCCCGGACCATTCCCGATCATTGAGATGATGAAAGGTAAAATCCATCTGCTTCGCCGTTTCAATGGCATAGGTCAGTCTGAACAGATCATTTTGCTCCAGTAATACGCCATTGCAGGTACGCCAGAGATATTCAAGCTTATCGCGCAATTCAGACCTTGCGCCAAGAGTTCGCCCCTGTTTCAGTAACCAGTGAATATCCGGCGCGACCTCACGGGGGAAACGATGTTGTTTCAGTGCCGTGGAGAGCCAGCGAATCAGAAAAATATTTTCCTGCGATACCGAACCTACTAATCCATCCAGTCTGGCAACATGCAGAGCCACCAATGCACACCATGCTAAATGTCCGGTTTTCTCTGTCAACGGTTCAGTTCTCACAGCAACATCTCCATGTCATTAACTGCCACTCCAGCGGATTCAAGTGAAATACAATTTTGGCAGAATGTAAACCTCACACATTCACCTTTCTGATGTGTCCTGCCTTTATTAAAGGCATTATTAAAGAATAATCTGAGATTTCATTTAAAAAGCCTTTCTGCCAGAACGGCTTTGTCTCTTCATATCAAAACTCCCTCTGCCCGCCTAACTCAATCACCCTGTTGGCAGGGATCATAAATTGTTCATGAGCACGCAACGCATTGCGCTGGAAGAAATGGAAAATCGCCCCTTTCGCCCGTGCCAACCCGCGACGCTTTTTCATCACCAGCGTGTCGTGGGAAGTAAAGAACGAGGCTTCCTGTAGCGAGCAACCAAAACCTTCCAGGCCGCACAAATGCAAAATCTCCTGCATTGAGGGCACCTCATGCCAGCCATAGGAAGCCGTCACCTGCCAAAATGAGGGGGAAAGTTGCTGCATGCTGATGCGCTTCTGGTTATGCACCCTGGGCGTGTCGATGGTGCGGATATGTAAAAGTACGGTGCGTTGATGCAACACGCGGTTATGTTTGAGGTTATGCAGCAGCGCCTGCGGGATTTCATACTCCTTACGCGCGAGAAAGATCGCGGTGCCGCCAACTCTCATCGGCGGTGCGGCTTCCAGCGAACTGATCATCGCCTTCAGCCCCACCGGGTCATCCGCCAGTCGGCGGATCAGCAGTGAGCGCTCACTACTCCAGATCAGCATCAACACCAGCATCGTCATCGCCAGCAGAACCGGCACCCAACCGCCGGAGAGCAGTTTCATCAAATTGGCGCTAAACAGCGGGACATCAATGGTCAACATACACACAAGGAACACCACCGCCAGGGGCAACGGCCAGCGCCAATTTTTGAACGCCACCACGCTTGCCAGACAGGCTGTCAGCACCATAGTGCCGGTCACCACGATGCCATACGCCGACGACAGCGCAGAAGATTGGCGGAAAGAGATAATAATGACGGTCACGGCGGCAAACAGCAGCCAGTTAACCACCGGAATATAGATTTGTCCGGACTCGGTCGATGAGGTGTAGACAATACGTACCGGCGGCAGAAATCCCTGGCGAATCGCCTGATGCGTCAGCGTATAGACGCCAGAGATCACCGACTGCGCCGCAATCACGGTCGATAGCGTGGCAAGAACAATCAGCGGAATCTGCGCCCAGCCTGGTGCCAGCAGGTAAAAAGGATTGCGCACAGCATCCGCATCCGTCAGCACCAGCGCTCCCTGACCAAAGTAGTTCAGCACCAACGCTGGCATCGCAATAATCAGCCATGCCAGCCGAATCGGCGCTTTCCCCAGATGTCCCATATCCGCATACAACGCTTCGGCCCCGGTCACGGCCAACACCACCATACCTAACGCCGCGAACGACAGCGCTTTGTGGCTGTTAAGAAACTCCAGCGCGTACCAGGGGTTCAGCGCTTGCAGCACACCCGGATGCATCACAATCCCACGGATACCCAGCGCAGCGAGGGTGAGAAACCACACCAGCATCACCGGGCCAAAGACCAGACTGACCCGCTCGGTGCCATGTTTTTGAATAATAAACAGTAAGGTCAGGATGACCACCGACAGCGGCACAATCACATGGTCCAGTGCGGGTGCCACCACTTCGATCCCTTCAATCGCCGACAACACCGAAATGGCCGGTGTGATCACGCCATCACCATAAAAGAATGCGCCACCAATCAACCCGGCCAACACGATAAAATGCCCGGCACGACCGGTAACATGCTGACGAGCCAGAGACATCAACGTCAGAATCCCACCCTCTCCGTCGTGATCGGCACGCATCACAAAGCAGACGTATTTCACGGTGACGATCAGCGTCAGCGCCCAAAAAATCAGCGAGAGAAACCCCATCACGGCAGTAGAGGTCATGCCGCCGTTGGGTAATATCGAAAGGCATTCGCGCAGCGTATACAACGGGCTGGTGCCGATATCACCAAACACGATACCGGCCGCTGCCAGCATACCTGCCGGGAGAGACTGCTTAGTTGAAGCCATAAGAGAGGCATCCTTTCACAGGGGGTTACGGACAGCAAAGCGAATGAGCATATTATAGCTGCTGCCCCTGCCGCTGATGCGGAGAGTAACGCGCACAACCTCCCGTTTTTGCCTGATTTTTATATCCGCCCGCCATCTTTTTACGCCTTTTTTATATGCCGATGGCTTAAATCAAATGGAACGATTTTCATCGTGATCAAAGGGAAAATGCTATGTCAGGCTTAATTCTGGTTTCGCACAATCTGTCCCGGGCTTCGACGTTATCCGCCCTGTATGAAAGCATTCTGTCGCGCAACGGTGGGCTTTGGGTAAGCTGGGATGGCAAAACTCAGGCCCTCGCAGCAGATATGCCACGTCCCCTGACCTTCCGCCAGGGGCATAAATTTGACACCCTCACCTTTCCGCTCACCCGAGGTGAACGGGAACAGGGTTACCAAAACTATGTTCACCAGGGTCTGTGGCCGATGTTCCATCAACGCCCGGATCTGGCGCGCTTCAGTCAGGATGACCTGAGTCAATATCGGAAATTCAATGAGGCGTACGCCCGAGCGATTGCCGAATACGCGATGCCCGACGATGTCATCTGGATCCAGGACTATCACCTGATACCCAGCGTCAGGCTGATGCGTGACGCCGGTTTGACCAACCGTATCGGCCTGTTCTTCCATCAACCGTTTCCCGCCGGTCAGGGATTTACCGCCATCCCGGACTGGCAATGGCTGGCTGAGTCGTTGCTGTGTTGCGATCTGATTGGTTTTCAGACCAGCCAGGACATGAACAACTTTCTGCTGTGGGTGGAGAGCGCATTTCGTTGCGAACGTCTCGGTGGCACGCTGTTTCGCATTCACGGTCACCTGCTCAGAACCGGTGTCTATCCGGTCGGGATCGATCTGGAAGATGCGCACTGCCTGTTAGCCAGCAACAGTTGCAGTTATATGGAAGAACAGTGTCGCGCCACGCTGCCGCAAAACACGATCCTCAGCGGAGGGCACCTCGACGATAGCGCCGGTCTGCCTTACCGCATCAGCGCCGTTGAGGTCCTGCTACGCAGCCATCCGGATTACGTCGGCAACATGATGTTGTTACAACTGGCCTCGCCATTGGCCGGTTATGCGCCACGCACCGCCGGGTTAAGTCATGACCTCGAGAGCATCTGTGGCGAGATGAACGGCGTACATGGCACGCTGGAGTGGTGCCCCGTCAGTTATCTGACCAAATCTTACAGCCGTGAGGAGCAGGCAGGGATTTATCGCGCATCCCGCGTCGCGCTGGTGACGCCACTGATGGCAGGTATGAGCCTGATGGCAAAGATGTATGTTGCGGTGCAGGATCCGGCCAACCCTGGCGTGCTGATCCTGTCGCAGTTTGCCGGGGCGTCGGAACATATGGATGGCGCGTTGATCGTCAATCCTTATGACCCGGATGCCATCGCCGACGCCATCCATACCGCGTTGCGAATTCCGCTCAGTGAACGTCAGAATCGCCATGCACGGTTGATGAAAGGCATCCACCGTCAGGATTGCCACGGGTGGGCAGCCGGTTTTTTGGCTGATCTACATGAGTCAGAAAGTGATGAAGCAGCTGTAATGGCGGGCAGTTTGGTGGTGACAGCCAAAATGGTGGGGAGGTTGAGATATTAGTTTCAGGTAACAACCCTGACGTAGCGGCGCGATTTATCGCGCCGCTACGAAGATAAAACGGGAGGCCGCAAAGCCCCCCGAGGATTTAAAAATCGTATTGCAGGCTCAAACGGTTCTGCCAGAAGTGAGAATCATACAGCGGGGATGTCTGCACCCCGGCGAAATCGGTCAGACTCAGGCCCTTCAACACGCCACTGAAGCTCCAGGTGAAATACACCAGATATTCTGACTGGTTGATGCTGGCCGACGCCGGTGACGGTTTCAGATCCATGAATGAATACTGCGTCCCGAGCGACAGGTTTTCATTCATTACATAGTTCAGGTTGGTCATATAGGCGTTGCCGCTGCCGAGATCCTGGGTACTGGTAAAGAACGGCTGCGCAAAGTAAGGACCGGACGAGGTGTTGTGCGCGTATGGGGTAACCAGCGAGCCGTTGTTCCAGCTATTGCCGCTGGCGGCAATGTGGTCATAACCCAGTTTCCAGCTCAGGGCTGGGGTAAAGGTCAGCGCCAGTTGAGCACCGTAAGAGGTACTGTTGACTTCACCGGCGAGCGCTTTGCCAAGGCTGGTGCCACGAATAAACTGCACGCCCAGGTCCGGCTGGAACAGCGTATCCTGCCATTGCAAATGACTCTCGCCATACACCAGACGGGTGTAATCGGCGTACTCCTGATACCACAACTGGCCGGTGAGTTTTTTACCGTCCCACTGCGTGCCGCGACCACCGCCCAACGCCCACATGCCGTTGGTGCGTTCATCAACATCGGTATACGCCGTGGTATTAAGGAACTGATCGTCACCCCACGGTTTATAACGCCAGACTTTAGTGGCATGCAGATAATTGGTGCTGTCGCCGTAATTCGCATCAACGCCACGGAACAGAATTGGCGTAATACGCCAGTCGTAATCACCGACAAAAGGAATATTGATTCGTTGATCACCGGCCGTTATTTTAAAATCATCCTGCTGCCAGCTTAAATAAGCTTCACCGACGTTGGTTTGATTATCGCCAATATCGCTGATGGTATTTGCTTCATCCGGATGATCGATACCACGCAGGAAAATACCGCTGACGCCAGCACGAAAACCATAAAACGGCGCGGTTTCATACTTGATGCTGCCGCCGTAGCTCACGGTATCCTGATTAAACCCTTTGGAGAAATAGGCGTTATGCGTCGAATAATACAGCGTACGCAAACTACCGCTCACGGTGCCGCAGGTGAAGATATCGGTAAAACTATTTACGCCACTCGCACCGTACTGACAATCGCTGATATTGCTCTGTGTTGCCGCCAGTGCAGCCGGAGCAAGCGGGAAAAACAGCGCAGCAAGACACGCACCACTCAGTGTTTTTAATTGCATAGTCCCAAGCCTCGTCACTTTTTAAAAGAGCAAAGCATGGCCACCCGCACAATAAATGTGCGGTGGTGGCTCGCTTTGCTGTAAAAAAGTTTTATTATTGATTAATTATTTACACCGGTTATTTTCACATCCGGCAATGTATCGCGCACTTCCCAGCCGCGTAATTTGCCGGGATTAAGTAAATTATACGGATCGCAGGCGCGTTTCATAGCAACAACATCCGCCCGCACCATGCCCTGTTTACCATCTTCAATATGAATAACGTGCGGGTTATTTATTTTCACACCGTTATCACGGTAAATTTGCATAATATCATTCAGGCGATCTTCATCGCTAAAACGCACCAGCGGCAAGCCGCTACAGGTTAAGGTGCCGTTCATATCGCGCAGAAATTCAATATGCGACATCACTTCATCTGATAATTGCGCTTCCATCGCCAACGCCTGCTGATGGTAATTTTCCGCTGCATAGGCGGTTTGCAGATAGGTCAGGGTTTTATCCACTTTCAGCGCCTGAAGCGTGGTGTGGTTCCAGCAATATTCAATCAGCGAATGGCCGTGGTTCTCACCCTCGGCAAAATGCAACGCGCTGCGGCCACCATGCTGCGTCAGCAATGATGGCAGCAGACGGTCGCTCTCCACACCGACCACCGAAATCACGCCGTGTTGTCCCGCCACCTCCGCGTCAGCGAGATCGGTGAAGTAATCCAGTACCGGCGCAGCCATCACCGCCACCTGACGCTTCACCAGCCCCGGCGATTTTGCCAGGGCATCAGCAAAGGCCATCGCCGCCGGAAAACTGGTAAAGGTGTCGAGACGTTCGATCCAGTCATGACGCGGAGCCAGCGCCAGCTCGATTTCCAGCACGATGCCGTTACTGCCGTAAGCGTGGTGCAGCAGCAAGGCGTCCGGTGCCTGAAGCGTCAGGATGCGCGGCGTCTCTTCCATGGTCATCAGCTTCACCGACAACACATTGCCAGGTGCTGCCAGCGGGCCATAGTTGATGGAACCCACGCCACCAAAACCGCCGCCAAACAGACCGCCAAGAGTCGCCAGCTTCCAGGTGGACGGCATACAACGCAGCTCCCAACCGAGCGGCCGGGTATGGGCTTCCAGATCACCGAGGCGAATCCCGGCCTGCGCACAGACCGTGCCTTGCCCCATGCTCACCACGGCGTTGAGTTTGGTCATATCGACCATCAACCCACCGTTAAGCGGAATCAGCTGACCGTAGTTGCCGGTGCCACCACCCCGCAGATTCAGCGGGATGCGGCGGGCAGTACAGGCCGCCACCACCGCCGCCAGCTCCTGCTCATCTCGCGGGCGCACCGCCAGCTCGGCGAACTTCTCTTCCAGTTGCGGTTTCAGCACCGGGCTGAACCAGTGAAAATCGCGCGACAGGCGTTTGACCTTCGGCGCTTCTTTAATCCAGTCAAGTTCAGGCAACGCCGCAACCAGCGCCGCCAGTGCAGACTGACGATCGGAATCAGACATCTTTCTTTCCTGTAGTTGAGGTATCAGGTCGGGCTAAGTTCGCTCTCATGCCAGGCCGCCAATACGCGGCGCGTCAGCCACGACATCAGGGCAAACAGCAGGAAACCCGCCAGAGAAATCAGCAGCAGCGCGGCAAACATCAGTGGAATATTGAGCTGATAGCCGGCCTGCAAAATCTGGTACGCCAGCCCGGTATCGGTGCCACCGGTGCCAGCAACAAACTCCGCCACCACCGCGCCAATCAGCGACAAGCCGCTGGAGATACGCAGCGCGCCAAAGAAGTACGGCAACGCCGAAGGAATACGCAGGCGCAGCAGAATCTGCAAACGCGACGCATGGTTCAGTTTGAAATAGCTCAACAACCCCGGCGAGACACTACGCAGTCCCTGGGTGGTGTTGGAGATAATGGGAAATACCGCCATCAGCGTGGCGCACACCACCAGCGACATGGTGGTGTCTTTCACCCAGATGATGATCAGCGGCGCAATCGCCACAATCGGCGTTACCTGTAAAAACACGATGTAAGGAAACAACGCGCTTTCGATAAAGCGGTTCTGCACCAGCAAAAACGCCACGATGGAGCCAATCACAATCGCCACCACAAAGGAGATCACGGTGATCTTCAGGGTGTAAAGCAAGGACATAAACAGCGTCGGGAAGTTCTGCACCAGGCTCTGCGCCACTACCACCGGCGACGGCACCAGAAAGGCGGGCACCTTCAGCGTGGTGACCAGAAACTGCCACAACAATAACAGTACGATGGCGAACAGCGCCGGGAACAACCACTGCTGAAACTTACGCTGCGCGGCTAAGGGCTTCTTCATTATTTGCTCTCCTGACTGGCGGCAAACAGACCGCGCTGCAACTGCTGCGCATACTGCGTAAACTGCTGGCTGACACGGAACTCATCATCGCGCGGGAACGGCGCATCAATGCTGATATCATCCACCACGCGCCCGGGTCTGGCGGCCATCATGATCACCCGCTGCGACAGGAACACCGCTTCCTGAATCGAGTGAGTGACAAACACCACCGTCAGCTTCTGTTCCTGCCACAGTTGCAGCAGGTCGCTGTCCAGCTTGTTACGGGTGATCTCATCCAGTGCTCCGAAGGGTTCATCCATCAGCAACACCTTTGGCCGCGTCACCAGACCACGCGCAATCGACACACGCATCTGCATACCGCCGGACAACTCGCGCGGCAGCACATGACCAAACTGCCCCAGACCGACCAGTTCAAGGATCTCCCGCACGCGGGTGTCGGCTTCGGCACGCGGCACGCCAGCTAAGTCGAGCGGCAGGCGCACATTCTTGTGCACGTTGCTCCACGGCATCAGCGTCGCCTCCTGAAACACGAACGATAACGGCAGATCGT
The DNA here is from genome assembly GCF_009728735.1 of Pantoea phytobeneficialis. Taxonomy (NCBI): domain Bacteria; kingdom Pseudomonadati; phylum Pseudomonadota; class Gammaproteobacteria; order Enterobacterales; family Erwiniaceae; genus Pantoea; species Pantoea phytobeneficialis. Next base: position 491,539 of record NZ_CP024636.1, on the reverse strand, counting down.
GCTGTTTTTCCCGGCGATCGCGCCGAAACAGCATCAACTTGCCATCACTCGGCTCAATCAGCCCGGCGATCATTTTCAGCAAGGTACTTTTGCCACAGCCAGACGGACCAAGCAGCGAGACAAATTCGCCCTGGCGAATCGTCAGGTCTACCGGCAGCAAGGCACGCGTACCGTTCGGGTAAATTTTCTCAGCGGAGAGCACTTCAATCGCCGGAGCGGCCGCATGTAGCGGCACCGCTTGCGCATCATTGCTCATCAGGGTCAGTCGGCTGGCGGCATTCATGGCATAACCTTCACGTCTTGAATGAATTTCAGGGTGTAGCTGCCGTCAAACGGTACTTTCGCCGGGTCGATCAGCTTGTTGTCCACCAGCAGTTGCCAGGTCTGCTTCAGGCGCGGTACGGTCATGATGCCGATACCCCCGGTCTGCGCATCGCCGCCGGTCAGCATCTGATACTTCTTCATCTGCGCGATGCTGAAGGCAATCTGATCGTCGGTCATCTGCGGGTTTTCTTTCTTAATCAGCACGTTGCCCGCAGCCGGATTCTCCAGATAGTTTTTCCAGCCCTGCATTGAGGCTTTGACGAAGGCTGCAACCGCCTGCGGACGTTTTTCGATGGTCGATTTCATACAAACGATGCTGTTGCCATACGGCGGGTAGCCCCAGTCGCTGATGGGGTAAACATTGGCCTGTGCACCGGCCTTCTGCACCGCGAACGGTTCGGAGGTCACGTAGCCCTGCTGCACCAGCGTTTTATCCGCGAGGAATGGCTGCACGCTAAAGGTATAAGGACGTACGCGCGCGTTTTTCAGGTTGAGTGCGCTCTGCGCCCACGGCCAGTACGAGGTATAGGCTTCTGCGGCTAACAGGAAAGTTTTACCCTGCAAATCAGCCTGACTTTTCACATCCGGGTGGGTAATAAACACAATCGCCGAGTGCTGGAAAGTGGTGGCAACCGGCACCGCTTCCACGCCCTGCTGCCAGGACTCCAGCGCCTGCATGTTATCGCTGATGATGCAGTCAGCCTGACCAGCAGCCATCAGCTGCATGGTGTGCACCTGCGGGCCGCCCATTTTAATGGTGACATCCAGCCCGGCATCGCGATACAGATTCTGCGCCTGAGCCTGATAAAAACCGCCATGCTCGGCCTGAGCATACCAGTTGGTCATAAAGGTAAATTTCTCGGCGGCCATACCTGGTGCCGACAGTGCCACAGCAAGCGCGGCGACAATGCTCAATGTTTTTTTCATAGCCGATCCCCGAATTAGCGCGGTTGTAATAATGATGCTGCGTCGTTTTGGTCTAAAACTTTGCCCTGCCACTGCCCTTTGCCCCACGCCGGTTCGGCACGGGTTACCCAGGTCATTTGGTGCACTTCGGTGATCACCTGCGCCCAACTGATGGCCAGCGACTCAAGGATCGCCTCGCCCTGCTCTGGGGTGGAAGGCAACGGATCGCCAATCACGCCGCTGGGGCCGAAATCATACGAAGCCCAGGCTGCCATCGGGCGGGTGCTGGAGAGTGTCGGGCATGGGAACGCCGGTGGATAGTTGGCGACGGCTTTCTCCATCTGCACCGTATCGGGTGCCAGCGCCAGCATCAGGGCGGTTTCGGCATGACCGGCGTGCATCGCCATCTGACGCTCTTTCTCGTCCATAAAACTTTCGGCGCAGTTCGGTACTTTGAAAGTGTCCTGCATGATGATGATCATGTCGCCGTGGCGCAGACGCAGTTCACGCATCGCCATCTGCAATGGCTGCGGTTGACCGCCATGACCGTTTACCATCAGGAACTTACGGAAACCGGCGCGGTACAGCGATTCGCCAATCTCCAGAATGGTATGCAGCAGCGTCTCACCGGTCAGCGTCAGGGTGCCGGGGAAATGCAGATGCTCATCCGATTTGCCATAGGTGATGGGCGGAATGGCGTAGGCCGGAATTTCTGCCGGTAAACGCGCCAGTGCATGGCCGACGACCCCGGAGGAGATCACGCTGTCTACCGCACACGGCAGATGCGGGCCATGCTGCTCAATCGCCCCGGTCGGCAGTACGATCACCGTGTTGGCTTTGTCTTCCAGCGTGGCGATATCGGTCCAGCTCAGATACGGCAAAAAGCGGTTTGCCGGAATATAACCATGTAACATCTCGCTTCCTCGTGTTATTGCGGCAACCACGCCGTCGCTTCAACTTCAATTAAGACATCCGGGCTGGGCAGCATTTCGCTGACCTGTACCACGGTAGAAACCGGTGGCGTATCGGGGTAAAACAGCTTGCGCACCCGACTGTAGTGAGGAAAGTGGTCCAGATTGCGGAAGTACTGCACCAGCTTGATCACATCGCTCATCTGGCCGCCTGCGCTTTCGATGGTGGTGCGGATGCTCTCCAGCACGTACCAGCTCTGCGCCAGAATTGGCCCTTCTTTGATATCGGTGGAAAACTCGCCGGTACGCCCCAACAGTTGCTGCGCCTCGGCGGGGATATCGTCGTAACCGCGCACAATCAGCGCGGTTTGCGGATTCACCGGGATGATGCCGGAGAGAAAGATAAAATCGCCCGCGCGTCGCCACGCGGCATACTTCGCCAGCGGTTTACCCGCCCCAGCTTCAAGCGTCATTGGTGGACTCTCCATAACAGATCCCCTGTTTCAACCGATAGCGGTGGCGGCTGCGCAATGGCCAGCTTGCCGCTTCGGCAGCAGGGAAAATGACAAAATCGTTAGCCAGCAGAGTTGCACCGTCATGTAACGCCGCACGCTGGCAAATCAGGGCCGATGCTTCATCAAAAGCCGCGCCAAGTTGCGCACTCAGTAACCCGCTAAACAGCGTATCGAGTGGGTCGTAGCTGCCGACCGGACAGAACGCGTCCTGCACGTTATCCGCCCCCAGCAACACCGGCATACCACGCGTTTGCGCCTCTTTAATCAGGGTTAAACCGCGCTGGCGCGGGGTGCGTCCCGGCACCGCGTCCTGTAACAACAGGTTGGTCAGCGGCAGCGCAATCAGGGTGACGCGGTGTTGCGCCAGCACATCGAGGATCGCCTCGCCGTCCTCCTGCTGCGCCAGTGCACAACCGTGGCTACAGGTAATACGTCCGCTAAACGGATGGTGTTGCAAATAACGCGCCAGCCAGCGCAACCCTTGCGCGTCGTGGCTCAGTTCTTCGTCGATATGCAGATCAATATCCAGCCGCCAGCGTTCTGCCGCCTGCAACAGATGGGTAAATGCCTGCGCATCCCAGTTGCTGCTGTGAATAAAACCGCCAAGCAGCGCACCGCTGGCAGCAACCTGGGCGGCTATATGTTCCGCCTGGTCGGCATCGGCAAAAAAGGTCAGCGGGGCCAACGCCACGCGTTCGAGGGTGCACAGCGGATGCTGCATTTCGCCCACGATCTGCCACGCCAGAGGCGCATCGGCTGAGAACCAGTCGATATGGGTACGCAGCAGGCCCACGCCAGCCTCCACCGCCCAGTTCAGCGCCTGGCGGGCGCGTTGGCGCAGATCGTCCGCGCTCCAGCGCGCCCGGTCCTGATGCATCGCAGCAATCGCCGCCAGCAGGCCCGGTTGCAACGCCGGGCTGCGCTGCACGGTGAAGGTTTTATCGAGATGGGCGTGAGGTTCAATCAACGGCGGCAGCACCAGCGCGCCGTTCAGCGCCAGATAGCCGCTAACGTCACGATCTGGCTCGATATGGGTGCCATCTTCGCGAAAATGTAGTGTCGCCAGCACTGGATGATCGCCATGCATCGGCCAGTCCTGCGGGAGCAGCCAGCGGGGTAAACGCGCGCCTGTCGCGCCTGGATACGCGTTCACAGGTCAAGTACCAGTAACGGGGTACGGGCGCGTGAGCAGCACAGCACGATGCAGTCATTCGCCGCGCGCTCTTTCTTACTCAACACTTCATCGCGATGATCCGGCTCACCGCTCAGCACGCCGGTAATACAGGCTCCGCACATGCCCTGCTCGCAGGAGAGTTCGATGTCGATCCCTGCACGCTCCAGCACTTCAGCAATGCTTTCATCGGCATTGATGGTGTGACGCGCACCGCTGGAGGCGATTTCTACCGTGAACACGTCGCCAGCAATCGATTGCGTGGTGACATCAGGTTTGAATTTTTCGCTATGCAGTTGATCGTCACGCCAGCCATGTTGCTGCGCCAGTTGATGCAGATGCTCCATAAAACCCGCCGGTCCACAGCTCACCAGCACGCTGTTGTGCGCTACTTTGAGGTCTTCTGGTACTCGCTGGCGCAGGCTATCGCCCTCGCTGCTGTAATGCAGCACCACCCGCGAGCCAAGCTGGTCCAGACGCGCACTAAACGGTAGCTCATCGTGACGTTTAAGAAACAGATGCAGCGTGAACTCGGCATTCTGCGCCGCCAGGTGCTCAGCCATCACCAGCAACGGTGTCAGGCCGATACCCGCCGCAAACAGCAATGTACGCGGCGCTTCCGGCAGCGGAAAATGGTTGCGTGGTGCGGAGATGGTTAAACGCGTCCCCGTCTGCACCTGATGGTGCAGCCAGCGAGAGCCGCCGCCCGATGCCTGATCGAGACGGACGCAAACTTGATAGTGTGCCTCCCCGGCGGCCGAGCACAGCGAATACTGCCGCTTGCCACAGTCGGGAATGGTCACATCAATATGGGCACCGGGGGTAAACACCGGTAGTGGGTGGCCGCTGGCAGACGCCAGGGTCAGTAATACATTGCCAGCACCGTTGAACTGCTTTGCGATGACGGTGACAGCCAGATTCTCTGCCTGCTTCATAATAATCCTGCATACGACGGACACGTCATCAGCCGGGAGGCCGCGCGTAGTCTTGTTTTTATCGTGATTGCGATTATTATTTTGCCTGTGTGTAAGCGTCCATCTGTTTAATTCGCACGATGCGTTGCAAAAAAGAGAGCACCCGCTATGTTCGCCTTCTCCCGGTTTCTGATCTACTTCACCGAGGTGGCCCGCCAGGGTTCACTGCGCAAGGCTTCCGAGACGCTGCATGTCTCGGCATCCTCCATCGATCGACAGATTTTGCGGGTGGAACAGCAGCTGGATATGCCGCTGTTTGAACGTCATCCATCAGGATTACGTATGACCGCAGCCGGGGAAATTTTGCTGAACGCTGCCAGGAACTGGCAGCGAGAGTTTGGTCGCGTCTGTACCCAGCTCGATGATCTGCGCGGCCTGCGTCACGGTCATGTGCATATCGCCACCATTGATGCCATCAACCGCGGCTTTTTCTCGGCCATTCTGCAACGCATTCGCACCGAGTATCCCGGTATCTCCTTTACGCTCACCACCATGAGCAACATCCATATCGCTAACGCGCTGACCAATGGCGACGCCGATTTTGGCATCATGCTCAATCCACAAAGCTCGCGCGAGCTGCTGGTGAAGTCGTTTGCGGATTTACGCCTGGGTATTGTGGTCAGCAGCCAACACCCGCTGGCCAAGCTGGAAACTATCCGCTTCAGCCATTGTGAATCCTGGCCGTTTATCGTTCCCGCCGCCCCCCTGATGCTGGCAGAGCCGCTTGAGGCCCTGATCAACAGCTCCGGCATCACCCTGAATGAGGTAGGCCGCACCAACAATATCCATATGCTGCGTTCGCTGGTTCGCGATGACGTGGGCATCAGCCTGATGTGTTGGCTGGATATTGTGGATGAATACCGCCGTGGTGAACTGAAATTTATCCCGCTGATAGATGGCATGCTGAAGCCGTTTACCCTGTCGCTGTGCGTCGCCCCGCAGCGTCAGCTATCGATTGCCGCCTCAATGATGCTGCGTGAACTGGAGTCGTTTTTCGCCCTGATGCAGAACGAAGAAGCCCTGGCGGGGCAAACCACTGCCCCTCCGCCCGCCCCGTAACAGCGGGATTTTTGACTCGGCTCACACTTTCTCCCTTTCCCCTCTTGCCAGCCTGCCGTTGATTGCTGAAGATGGGCGCGATTCAGGATTGTTACTGCAAATCAGGCAAAACCTAAATCGCACCGCATTCAGTTTTCGAGCGCGGTGCGATTTAGGTTTTTTTTTGCCTCCAATCCGGGACAACCCGAGAACAACAGCGATTATCAGCGGGAGTAGGTATGCCATATCAGGAACTGGCCGACGAAATTGTCGAAGGTGTCGGCGGTAAAGCCAACATCATCAGCGTGATCCACTGCGCCACACGCTTACGCTTTAAACTCAAGCAGCCGGGTAAAGCCCAGACCGCGGCGTTGAAGAATAATCCCGGCATCATCATGGTGGTGGAGAGCGGCGGCCAGTATCAGGTGGTGATTGGCAACCACGTTGGCGAGGTATATCAGCAGGTAGCCAGTCGTCACGGGTTGGAAAACGACAACAGCGACCGTGCCGATGCCCCCAAACAAACGCTGTTCGCCCGCTTTATCGATCTGGTTTCCGGCATCTTCACCCCGTTTATCGGGGTAATGATCGCCTCCGGTATTATCAAAGGACTGCTGGCCCTGGCGCTGGTGCTGGGTGTCATGCATCAGGAGAGCGGCAGCTACAAGCTGCTGTTTGTCGCCAGCGATGGCCTGTTTTATTTCCTGCCGATCCTGCTTGGCTACAGCGCCAGCAAAAAATTTGGCGGCAACCCGTTTGTCGGCATGGCTATCGCCGCTGCGCTGGTCCATCCGCTGATCCTCACCGCGCTGGAACAGCAGCAGCAGGGCGAGAATCTACGCTTTTTCGGCATCCCGCTGGAGATCATCAACTACAGCTCATCCGTGATCCCGATTATCTTTGCCTCCTGGGTTGCCAGCCTGGTTGAACGGGTGGTACATCCGCGTTCCCCTGGCGCGGTGCGTAACTTCACCACCCCGCTGCTGTGCCTGATTATCACCGTGCCCCTGACCTTCCTCGCCATCGGTCCGGCTGCCACCTGGCTGAGCCGCATGCTGGCGGAGGGGTATCTGTGGATTTACAGCCTCAGCCCGACCATCGCCGGTGCGGTGATGGGGGCCATCTGGCAGGTGTGCGTGATCTTCGGTCTGCACTGGGGGCTGGTACCGATCATGCTGAATAACCTCACTAACTTCGGCCACGACACCCTGCTGCCGCTGCTGATGCCAGCAGTGCTCGGCCAGGCTGGCGCCACCCTCGGCGTGATGCTGCGTACCCATGAAGCCAAAGTGAAGGCGATGGCCGGTTCTGCCTTTAGCGCCAGCATCTTCGGCATCACCGAACCGGCGGTGTACGGCATCACCCTGCCCAACCGTCGTCCCTTTATCTTTGGCTGCATCGGTGGCGCACTGGGTGCCGCAATCCTTGGTTTCTGGCATACCACCATTTATTCGTTTGGTTTCCCCAGCATCTTCACCTTTATTCAGGTGGTGCCGCCCAGCGGCATCGACGCCAGCGTCTACGCCTCTTTTGCCGGTGCCATCGTGGCATTGCTGTTCGCCACCGTCGCCACCTGGCTGTTTGGCCTGCCCACTCCCGCCCCGGTAGTGGAAACCGCCCCGACTCCGGCAGGCGACGCCTCGCCGGTACGCAAGCAAACCGTGTTTAGCCCGATCTCGGGCAAGGTAATGGCGCTGGATTCGATCAAAGATGAAACCTTCGCCAGCGGCCTGCTGGGCAAAGGTGTGGCAATTGTGCCGGATAATGGCCGCGTGGTGTCGCCGATTGATGGTGTGGTGTCATCATTTTTCCGCACCCACCACGCCATTGGATTGACCGCAGACGACGGTGCGGAAGTCTTGATTCATGTCGGTCTCGACACCGTCAAACTGGACGGCAAATTTTTCACTCCACACGTCGCCGTCGATGATGTGGTGAAAGTGGGCGATCTGCTGCTGGAGTTCGACCTGAGCGCCATTCAGGCGGCCGGATACGATCTCACCACCCCGGTGGTGGTCAGTAACAGCGATGAATTTATTGATGTTTTATCCCTGCAACCGTCAACGGTAACGGCCTGTGCGCCGTTGCTCAGTGCGGTGAAATAATTGAGGAGTTACAAGATGACCTTACGTTTCCCGGATGGATTTTTATGGGGCGGTGCCGTAGCCGCCAACCAGGTAGAAGGCGCGTATCAGACCGGTGGCAAAGGCTTATCCACCTCCGATCTGCAACCGAAAGGCATTTTTGGCGATCGCGTTGAACGCCACGCCGGTGATTTCGGTATCAAAGACACCGCGATTGATTTCTACCACCGCTTCCCGGAAGACATCAAACTGTTCGCCGAAATGGGCTTCACCGTGCTGCGTACTTCAATTGCCTGGACGCGCATCTTCCCACAGGGCGACGAAGCCGAGCCAAACGAAGAAGGGCTGGCCTTTTACGATCGCCTGTTCGACGAGATGGCGAAATACAACATTCAGCCGCTGGTCACGCTGTCGCATTATGAAATGCCGTATGGGCTGATCAAAAAATACGGCGGCTGGGGCAGCCGCACCACTATCGACTGCTTCGAGCGTTACGCGCGCGCGGTATTCACCCGTTTCCAGCACAAGGTGAAACTGTGGCTGACGTTCAATGAAATCAATATGTCGCTGCACGCGCCCTTTACCGGCGTCGGTCTGCCGGAAGAGAGTGACCAGCAGGCGATTTATCAGGCCATCCATCATCAACTGGTCGCCAGTGGCCGTGCGGTCAAAGCCTGCCATGAAATCGTTAAAGACGGCAAAATCGGTAACATGCTGCTCGGCGCACTGCTCTACCCGCTCAGCTGCCGCCCGGCGGATGTGATGGAAACCATGCAGCAGAACCGTGAATGGCTGTTCTTCGGTGATGTGCAGGTACGTGGCTACTATCCGGCCTATATGAAACGCTTCTTTGCCGACCGTCAGATCCAGATCAACATTACCGATCAGGACAAACGCGACCTGCAAAACACCATCGATTACATCTCCTTCAGCTACTACATGACCGGTTGCGTCACCACCAATGAAGAAGAGAATCAGAAAGCGCGCGGCAACATTCTGTCGATGGTGCCAAACCCGCATCTCGCCAGTTCCGACTGGGGATGGCAGATTGACCCGGAAGGGCTGCGTATCCTGATGAACCTGCTGTACGACCGCTACCAGAAACCCCTGTTTATCGTGGAGAACGGTCTTGGCGCGAAAGACAAGGTCGAAGCCGATGGCAGCATCAACGACGACTACCGCATTCAGTATCTCAATGACCATCTGGTGCAGGTGCGTGAAGCGATTGAGGACGGCGTGGAAGTGATGGGCTACACCTGTTGGGGACCGATCGATCTGGTCAGCGCTTCAAAAGCAGAGTTCTCCAAACGCTACGGCTTTATCTACGTCGATCGCGATGATAACGGCAACGGTACGCTGGTGCGCTCACGTAAGAAAAGTTTCTTCTGGTATCAGGAAGTGATTGGCAGCCACGGTGCCTCACTGAAGTAACACAAACACGTAGCGGTGCGATTTATCGCGCCTGTTTTAAAAGACGCGCGATAAATCGCGCCGCTACGAATCAGGCTTCATCGTCCCCGATTTGCAACGCCCGCGTCTCTTTACGCACCCGCTCGATATGGATGGTGAGAAACATCCGCTCCTCATTCGACAAGGCATAGTGGTATTTCTGCTGAATATGCTGATCAACCTTGATGGTGCACTGGTACGCTTCCGGGTACTTGTCGCGCACCACATCATGGAGCGATTCATCCTCGCTGCACACGCCGCGTTTACCCAGCATACGTTGCGCGAAAAATTTCAGATGGTTAACAAAGCGGTTATAGCTCAGGCTTTCAACGCGATAATCGAGTTGCAGGCGATACTTCACAATCTGCAAAATATCCTGCATAAACCGCGTGATATGCGCGACATCTGACATATCGTTATCAAGCTGGGCATTCACCAGATGCATGGCGATAAAACCGGCCTCATCCTCTGGCAGACGTTCACCGAGGCGTTTCTCAATGATCGCCAGTGCCTCCAGCCCCAGCGCGTACTCGTTGGGATAGAGCGTTTTGATCTCCCAGATCAACACATTGCGGATCGGCAAATTTTGCCGATGTCGTTCAATCGCAAAGTTGCAGTGATCGCATAGCGCGATCGACAGACTTTCATGCAATTTCGATCCCAGTTGCTCCCTGGCACGCGCGATGATCAATTCGGTGGTGGTGATCACCTCGATCGGGATCTCCGACAGCAGCTCGCTCAGGCGATTGGTCAGCGTATGGTTTTGCAACGCAAACACTTTTTCGATCAACTGCGCATCCAACGGATCGCCAATGCGCTTGTTGAACGCTAACCCGCGTCCCATCACCACCTGTTCCTGGCCCTGCTCGCCCAGCACGATGGCCACATTATTATTAAGTATTTTCGCAATCTTCATTTGGCACCCTGAAAACGAAAAAACCTGACCTCCCGCGAAGCGAGCTGTCAGGTTTTGCCTGTGTGGAGGAACACAGTAACAATCCGCTCCATCATAAATGCCTGGCATCACACGGCAAGCTGAAATCGGGATAAATGTGACCCGGCTCCGTTTCTTTTCACTGATGATAGCAGAGGGCCATACAATAAATTTATTCCCCCATAATAAAATTCAATAAATTTATTTATCATTGAGTTAAATCAACCCTGATTTTTATTTCGTGATCACTCCACCGTTAGCCGTAACACAACATCCGTAACACGCTATTTATCCGGTAGGCTTCATCAAACAGAAAAATAAACACCCTGAACCGGACGTGCCCGCACGCCCCTTATTTCCCTTACCCTATAAATAACATCAGGAGTCAGCCATGCCTGAAGAAACGACGCTATTACCCTGGTATAAACGGCTGAATCGCCAGCAATGGAAGGCATTCTGGGCCGCATGGATGGGTTATATGCTGGACGGTTTTGACTTCGTCATTATTACCTTAGTCCTGACCGAAATAATGGCGGAATTTAATGTCACCACGGCGGAAGCGGCGGCGTTAATTTCTGCCGCATTTATTTTGCGTTGGTTTGGTGGATTGGCACTCGGTGCTATGGGCGATAAATATGGCCGTAAAAGTGCGATGATCACCAGCATTATATTATTTGCCGGTGGCACGTTCGCCTGCGGTATCGCACCCAATTATACCTGGATGTTTATTGCACGCGTGTTGGTCGGAATCGGCATGGCCGGTGAATATGGCACCAGTTCTGCCTATGCCATCGAAACCTGGCCGAAAGATATGCGCAATAAAGCCAGCGCCTTCCTCAATTCCGGCTTTTCTGCGGGGGCTATTTTGTCGGTGCTGGCGTATAGCTGGGTGGTTCCGCTGTGGGGTTGGCGCTCGCTGTTTTACCTCGGCATTATCCCGGTGTTTTATGCCCTGTGGCTGCGCCGCGCCATTCCGGAAGCCGAAGAGTGGGCGGCGGCCAAAGCCAAAGCTGCCAAACCCGCGGAAACCATGATCGACACGCTGTTTCGTGGGCCAAACCGCTTACGTAACACCCTCAACCTGCTGCTGGGATTGGCCGCCGCCGTGTCGCTCTACTTCTGCTTCGACCACCAGACCTCCGGGGTGGTGACCGGCGTGCTGGCGGTGATCATCGCGGCAATCTTTATCCGTTTTCTGGTGCAGAGCGGCGGCGAGCGCTGGCCCACCAGCCTGATGCTCACCGTCACTATCGTCTGCGTGTTTCTTTACGGCTGGCCGATCCACGCGCTGCTGCCTACTTACCTGAAAACCGAGTTGCACTACTCGCCAGAAGTGGTCGCGCTGGTGTTCTCCTTTAGCCGCTTCGGCATGGGCCTTGGCTGCTGCGTGGCGGGGATCGCCGCCGATCGCATCGGTACGCGCAAAACCTATGTACTGAGTCTGCTGATCGCCCAGATGATCATCATCCCGGTATTTATGCTCAACGGCTCCAGCGTCTGGTTACTGTGTCTGCTGATCTTCCTGCAACAACTGTTCAGCCAGGGCGTCGGCGGCCTGCTGGCGAAGATGATCAGCGGCTACTTCGATACCGAGCAGCGCGCAGCCAACCTCAGCTTTATCTACAACATCGGCTCACTCGGCGGTGCACTCGCGCCGGTGCTGGGTGCGCTCATCGCGCAGCACGCCTCACTGGGTAGCGCGCTTGGCGGCCTGTCGTTTGGCCTGACCTTCGTCGTGATGTTGTTGATTGGCTTTGATATGCCGTCGCGCGTGCAGCGCTGGTTAAAACCGCAGGCGCTGCGTCACTACGACACCGTCGATGGCACCCCACTTGCTGGCGCGTTCACCCGTGAAGAACGTGCCGCCCAGCATCTTACCCCGCTTAACTCAGGCAAACCCTGAAAGGAGAGAACATGACCGCAGGAAACCGCATTTATTTACGTCGCCCGGCTGATGCTGAACCGCTACTGGAAACCTTCCGCACCCTGCCAGCTGCCGTGGTCGCAGATTGTATGAGCCGCCTGCCCGCCCTGTCAGCGGAGATCAGCCTGAAAACGGCCCCACAACAACCGATTATGTGTGGTCTGGCAGTGACGGTAAAAGCCCGTTCAGGCGACAACCTGATGCTACACAAAGCGCTGGATATCGCCGGGCGCAACGATGTGATTATTCTGTCGAACGAAGGTGATCGCAGCCAGTCGCTGATGGGTGAAGTCATGGCGACCTATGCAAAGCAGCGCGGCATGGAAGGGATTGTGCTGGATGGCCCGGTGCGCGACATCGACGGATTATCACGCATGGATTTCCCGATCTACGCAGCCGGAGTCACGCCGGGTGGCCCCTTTAAAGACGGACCGGGTGAGATCAACGTGCCTATCGCCTGCGGCAAAATCCATGTCTCTCCTGGCGATATCATCCTCGGTGATGCTGATGGCGTGATTGTGATCCCACGCCAGGATGCAGCACGTATCCTGGAAGATGCGCTGGCGTATTTACAGGTGGATGAGCGCAACTTTGAGCTGGCGAAAACCGGCTCACTGGAGCGCGGTTGGCTGGATGAGACGCTGCGCAGTAAGAAGGTGGAGATTATTGACGATATTTATCGTTAACAGGAATCGCGCCGCGAGGATGCGGCGCGATTTTACACCAGCGCCAACTTCCGCTGCCGTTGCTCACGCCACACGGCAAAAATCCCGGCCAGCGCCACAATCGATGCGCCAAACAGCGTGGTGGGACCTGGCAGGCTATTAAGGAACAGGTAACCTACCACCATCGACCATACCAGGGTGGTGTAATCAAACGGGGCCAGCAGCGAAGCATCCGCGTAACGCAGGCTGAGCGTGACCAGAATCTGTGCCAGACCGCCAAACAGCCCGCAACCAACCAGCAGCAGCAGTTGCGTGCCACTGGGTATGGTCCAGCCAAACACGATAGTGGCAAGGCCGATCACCGTGGTCATCAGTGAAAAATAGAACACAATCGCGCCGGGTTTTTCGATGCCATTCAGAAAACGAATTTGCACGTTGGAGGTGGCGGTGCAGACCGCAGCCACCAGCGCGCACAACACGCCGATACCCGCGCTGGCATGAGCGGCACTGGCGGAGAACAGCGTCAGTTTGGACGACAGCATGATCAAAATGCCGGACAGGCCGACCATCACCGCCAGCCAGCGCGATGCCCTGACCCGCTCTTTCAGCAGCACCGCCGCCATGATCACGGTAAACAGCGGCGCGGCGTAGCTCAGTGCAGTGGCATCCGCCAGCGAGATATACACCAGCGCCAGATAGTTAAAGTACATGCCACCAGTGCCGGAAAAACCCCGAATCAGATGACCGAACAGATTGCGGGTTTTCAGGTTTTCCAGCACGTTCCCCTGAATTTTCAACCATATCAGCAGTGGAAACAGCGCGACAAAACTGCGGAAAAAAATCACTTCCCCGGTGGGTATGGTGCCGTTCAACCCTTTCACACACGCCAACATCAGCGTTGAACACAGCGCCGCCATTATCTTCAGTACTACGCCTAATCTGGCATTCATTGCTTTGACCCTATTCTCTCTCTACCACTCGCAACCGACTTGATTGCCGAGAGGACAACGCGCATACCATATGGAGAGACTGCGGGCCGCGATAACACTATTTTGCTCTGCCTGAATAGCAATAACTTATCGTCCACCGTCATAGCATTTCGCTATCGCGCGACAGGGTTTCCCTCTTATTCGCCGCAAAACAAAGCCGATATAGTCCAGGAAACGCGAATATTGACGGATTACCGAGGGGAATCACATGACCATGAAAAGACGTACCACCATCGGGCTGGCGCTGCTGCCGCTGCTGGCTATCTCTTCCGCCCATGCTGACCTGATGGCAAACATTAAGTCGAGCGGCGAACTTAAGTGCGCAGTCTATTCCGACGTGCCACCCTTCTCCTCGCCGGATCCGCAAACTCGCCAGTTGGCTGGCATGGACGTTGACCTGTGCAACGCGCTGGCAAAACAGATGGGGGTCAAAGTCACCCTGGTGCCGACTTCCGTGGAAGCGCGTATCGCAGTGATCGCCACTGGCCGCGCCGATGTCCTGATCGCTAACCTTGCCTACACCAAAACCCGTGGCAACCAGATCCAGTTCAGCGACCCGTACTATGTCGCCAAAGAGATGCTGCTGGTGAAAGCGCCGCTGGCCGACAAGCCGCTGAGTTACTTTAAAGGTAAGCGCATCAGCGCCACCAAAGGCACCACCTCAGAACAATCTATCCACCTGAAAGGCGCACGAGCAGTGACCTTCCAGGACACCGCCTCGGCTTTCCTCGCGGTGGAACAGAACAAAGCATTGGGCTTTGTCACCAACACCATGACCGGTATCAAGATGATCACCCAGGCGAAAAAAGACGGTATCGATCTGGCGATGATCAAAGAACCGATGGCGCTGGAACCGATTGGTGTCGGCATGAAACGTGACGAGCCAGCGTTGTTAGCCAGCGTCAACAGCGGCCTGAAAGCGATGGACGATGACGGCACCATCGACAAAATCTGGGACACCTGGATTGGGCCAAAGACCGAATACAAAATGGTGCGTGAGGAGCGCGTTCAGCCGCTCTCCAGTCTGAAATTTGAACCGCTGGAATAACCATGCCCGTGATGTCGCCATCTGATATCAAGCCCGCCAGCGCTCCCGCGCTGGCTTGCTCCTCTACCATTACCCTCTCCACCATTGGCGCACGCGCCTGGCTGGTGGAAGCACCGGGCGGTTTTGATTTGCCCTCACAACGTCGCGTCTGGTCGCTGGCACGATTGCTCGCCAGTGGCGAAGACGTTGAATCACTGATCCCTGGGGTCACCAATCTGCTGGTGCTGTTTCGCCAGATTCCCCCCGATGAGACTGCGGTGCGCGCCCGACTGCATGCCGCCTGGGAACAGGCGCAGGCCATCCATCCGCAGGGCAAACTGATTGAGATTCCGGTGGATTACGGTGGCGAACACGCGATCGATCTCGATGCCGTTTGCCGACATACCGGTTTCAGCGCGCGCGAAGTGGTACGTCGTCATCATCAAAGCCAATACACGGTATTCGCCCTCGGCAGCGCGCCGGGCTTTGGGTATCTGCATGGACTGGACCCGCAGCTGGCAACGCCACGCAAAAAAGTACCGTCGCTCAGCATGCTGAAAGGCACCGTCACCATTGGCGGCGCGCAGGCAGGCGTCTCGGCGCTGACCGGCCCGAATGGCTGGAACGCGATTGGCTATGCCGAACTGGAGGTGTTTGATCCCCTGGCGGACTCACCGGCGTTGATGGCCCCCGGCGATCGCATTCGCTTTCTGCCGCAGAGGATTGAACTGTGATTGAGATTGAACAAAGCGGTGCGCTCAATACGGTGCAGGACTTAGGCCGTTTCAACTATCGCCATATGGGCGTGTCGGTGAGCGGCGTGATGGACCCACTGGCGTTGCGGGCAGGCAACCTGCTGCTCGGTAACGAGGAAAATGCCGCCGCGATTGAAGTGCAACTGTTTCCATTTCGCGTGCGCTTTTTGCAGGATACCAGCATCGCCGTGACCGGCGCTGACTGTCGCGCCACGCTGGATGGCAACCCTCTGCCGCCCTGGTGGGGTTGCGGCGTTCGCGCCGGTCAGGTGCTGGAGCTACGCTACCCGCGCAGCGGCGCCCGTGGATATCTGTGCATTGCCGGTGGTATCGATGTGCCCGTGGTGCTGGATTCGCGCAGTACCGCGCTGCGCGGTGCCTTCGGTGGACATCATGGCCGGGCATTGCAGCGTGGCGACCAGTTACCCCTTGGCGCGACAACCGGCCCGGCATTACCGCAGGCGGGTATCGGTATCGAACCTCCGGAAAGCGCGCTGGGTACCTGGTTCCCGCGTAATAACGCCGGTGAGATCCAGCTACGCGCCATTCCCTCCGGCGAGTACGCATTGTTTGCTGAAGACGCCGCGCGTTTCTGGCAGCAATCCTGGCAAGTTTCCAATCAAAGTAACCGTACCGGTTACCGGCTGTCAGGAGATCCGATCTTCCCGTCACACACGGTGGAGATGCGATCCTATGGCCTGATCCCCGGAATCGTACAGGTGCCTCCGGCCGGTGAGCCGATCATCCAGTTAAGCGATGCCAATACCGCCGGTGGTTATCCCAAGATCGCCGGGGTGATCGAGCAGGATCTGTGGCGACTCGGTCAGATACTGCCCGGCCAGTCCATTCAGTTGGTAAAAAGTGATGCGCGTGAAGCCATCGCCATCGAACAAGAAGTGACGCGCTGGCTCACCCGGCTGCGTCTGAGCTGCCTGCCGCTGCGCAAGGCCGTGGGCGTTTAACCCTGGCAAGGAACCAAAACGATGAAGATTGATGTCAATTCCGATATGGGAGAAGGCTTCGGCGTTTATCAACTGTGTGATGACGCCGCACTGATGCAGGTGGTGTCATCCGCCAATATTGCCTGCGGTTTTCATGCCGGTGATCCCACGATCATGACCAACATGGTCCGTCTGGCGAAGCAGCATGGCGTGGGGATTGGTGCACATCCGGGCCTGCCGGATCGCCAGGGGTTTGGCCGCCGTGAACTGCCTTTTTCCGCTGACGAAATTTGCCAGCAGGTGGCGTATCAGCTGGGTGCATTGATGGCGATTGCCCGTGCCGAAGGCACTCAGGTTGCCCATTTCAGCTTCCACGCAGCGATGGGCAATATCGTTAACCGTGACGCCGCGCTGGCGCAGCAAGTGATGGAGCTGGTGGCGCGTATTGATAGCTCGCTGATTATCTTCGCCCAGCCGGATACCATTATTGAACACGCTGCGCAGGCCGCCGGTCTGAAAACCCTGACGCTGTTCCTCGCCGACCGCGCTTACGATGCCCAGGGGCGTCTGGTGCCGCGTGGTATCGCCGGCTCGGTGATTAAAGAAGAAAGCGCGCTGCGCGCCCGTGTGCGCCAGTTTCTGCAACGCGGCACCGTCACCACCCTTGAAGGTGAAGAGATCGCGGTACGCGCCCGCTCAATTCTGGTCCACAGCGATACACCCGGTTCACTGGCGCTCGCCACCATCGTGCGCAGCGAGATCGAAGCCAGTGGTCATCAGGTGGCTCCGGCGACTGAAGTGCTGGCCTGATACCCTCACCCCGGCCCTCTCCCGCAAGCGGGAGAGGGAGAAGGGAGAGAGATGCAAGATTTGCTCGGTCGGTCCCCCCTCCCGCAAGCGGGAGAGAGATGCAAGATTTGCTCGGTCTGTCCCCTCTCCCGCTTGCGGGAGAGGGTTAGGGTGAGGGTTAAGGCAATCCTTACCGGCAACCGGCACAAAACGCCGCAATACGATCACAGCCTGTCTGCAAACGTTCCATGCTGGTGGCGTAGGACAGACGGATAAACGGACTCATGCCGTAAGCCGCCCCCTGCACCGTCACCACATGTTGCTCCTCAATCAATGCCAGTACGAAATCGGCATCGTTGTTGATCTGACGGCCACCCGCGCTGACTTTACCGATATAACCCGCGATATTAACGAACAGATAAAACGCGCCTTGTGGCTTATGGCAACGCAGACCATCAATTGAGGTCAGACGTTCCAGCACGTAATCGCGACGTTCGCGGTAGATACGTGCACGTTCCTGCAACAGATCCTGTGGGCCTTCCAGCACCGCCACTGCGGCGGCCTGAGTCAGGGTGGTCACGCCACCACTGTTCTGGGTATTAACGTTGCTCATCGCCTTGATCAACGGAGCCGGGCCGCCGCAAAAGCCGAGACGCCAGCCAGTCATTGAGTACGCTTTTGACACACCATTCACCGTCAGCACCCGGTCATACAGACGCGGTTCAACCTGCGCCAGGGTATAAAAACGCACGTCGTCATAAATCAGATGTTCGTAGATATCATCCGTCATGATCCACACCTGCGGGTGACGCAACAGCACTTCTCCCAACGCCTGCAACTCTGCTTTGCTCGCCACTGAACCGGTCGGGTTACTGGGGTAGTTGAGCAGCAGCCATTTGGTTTTATCGGTGATCGCCGCTTCCAGCTGCGCCGGAAGCGGTTTAAAACCATTCTCCTGGGCGCACGGCAGCGGCACCGGGATACCACCGGCGAATTTCACGATATCGGCATAGCTGATCCATGACGGCGTCGGGATCACCACTTCGTCGCCCGGATTGATGGTCGCCAGAATGGCGTTGAAGATGATCTGCTTGGCACCGCCAGCCGTAAGGATCTGGCTGACGTCATAATCCAGCTGGTTATCACGTTTAAATTTCAGTTGGATCGCTTTACGCAGGGCTGGCGTGCCATCGGTGGGTGGATAACGGGTATCCCCCGCGCGCGCCGCCGCATAAGCCGCCTCAATGGCGTGGTCCGGCGTTGGAAAATCGGGTTCGCCGGTGGAGAGTGCCACCACATCAATGCCCTGCGCCGCGAGATCGCGTGCTTTTTGGGTCATGGCGACGGAGGCGGAAACAGTCACATTCTTTAGTCGATCGGCTATCTCGGGCATGGGGAACACTTCCCTCTCTCAGTGTCAGCAGAAACGGCGCGGCACGCCAAAACGCGCGCGGCCAGCAAAGTTCTCTGAGCATAGGTTTTCGCCCACAACCACCGCTAATAGTGCTTTGTTGTGGTGATATAACACAAAACGATGACAGGACCGGCTGCACACTTTTGCAGCAAAGTCAGCGCATTGCCCGGAAATGCGCGGCGGGTCACGCAGCGCGCGCGTCAGATATGTTAAAAAACTGTTACTTTCAAGCCGCTACGCGCGCCATCGTGGCGCATTGCTCCCATCAGCCATTGGTAACGCTAATGGGAAAATGCACCAAAATTGTGCAAAACATCCTGTCTGAACATTTGTTGAGCAGGCAGTAAGTCAACTCAGCAAAAGCCTTAGGAGGCATGTGCGCCGTACCCTCCTGCCTGAGTTCAATCACTAAACCTTATTCTGGCATCAACTTTGCTTGATGCTGATATGCGTTCCGTTGGAGGGAGTGACCATGAATCTTCGCCGTCTTAAATACTTCGTCAAGATTGTCGATGTCGGCAGTCTGACGCAGGCCGCCGATATTTTGCATATCGCCCAGCCCGCCCTGAGCCAGCAGCTGGCAACGCTGGAAGGGGAAGTGAACCAACAATTGCTGATCCGCACCAAGCGCGGCGTCACCCCTACCGAAGCGGGTAAAACGCTCTATTCTCACGCCCAGTCCATTTTGCGCCAGTGCGAACAGGCGCAAAGTGCGATTGATCGTGTCGGGGCGTCGCTCAGCGGCAGCGTCTCAGTCGGCCTTGCGCCCGGCACGGCAGCGCAAAATCTCGCCCTGCCGCTGATGATGGAAGTGCAGCAGCAGCATCCCGGTATCGTGCTTTATTTCAACGAGAACTTCGGCACCACGCTGAGCGAGCTGATCATGAACGGTCGCATGGACATGGCGGTGATCTATGACCATCGCAATATCCACGGCCTGCGTTTTATGCCGCTGATGAAGGAAGATCTGTGCTTCGTCTGTCCGTTCAGCCTGGCGAAACCGATGAAAGAGATCCGTCTGGCAGAAGTGGCGCAGTACGATCTGTTCCTGCCGCGCATCTATAACATCATGCGTAAGGTGCTGGACGATGCCTTTGTGCAGAATAACCTGCAATATCGTGTTAAGTGCGAGATCGAATCACAAACCACGCTTAACGCCGCACTGACTGCCGGTCTGGGTGCCACCATCATGCCCGAATCCGCTGCGCGGGCGATGTTGAAAACCTCAGACTCGTGGATGGCGAAGATTGTCGAGCCAGATGTACAAGCCTCGTTGTCGTTCTGCATGTCCGATCATCTGCCGCTGTCGCAACCGGCAGAAGCCGTTAAATCGATTCTGTTGTCGCTGATGTCACGGCGCAACGTGGAAAACCATCCCCTGACGCTGGTGGGATAAGCCTCGCTTATTACCGCAAAGCGAAACCCTCTTACTGCCCGTCTGACGAACGCGCTAGATTGACTGCGTTAGCTGCCCGCTCCGGCGGGCTTTCTTTGACGGGAACCCTATGGAAAAAACTGCAATACCGCTGCCGACGCTGCGTGCCGTCGCGCGCAAAATGCAAACCGCCGGGCTGAGCCACCTCACGTTGGGCGGCAAGGCGTGGTCGGTAAAAATGACCTTTGCCGCTGTGCCCCCCTCTACGCCTCAACCGGTTCCCGCACCGCCGAACGCGCTGCGCCCGGTCGGCGCCCCCATGCCCGGTACGCTGCGGTTACGCCATCCGCTAAGTCAGCAGGATTTTGTCCAGCCCGGACAGGTCGTCAAACCCGATGATGTGCTCGCACTGGTGCAGGTTGGCCCGCTCTATTTACCGGTCATCAGCCCGGTAAACGGCACGGTACAAAACGTGGTAATCAACGACGGCTCACCGGTAGAATACGAAGAAGAAATACTGATAATTCATGATCATAACCAGGAATAAGCGCGGTTATAAGGGTCGCTTATTGCCTCAAAATTTTTATGTCTTATCCCCATTGAACATAACTGCATAAAGTCAGAAAAAGATCAGAAACGCGCCGCTGCCCCAGGCCCGGCGATGACAGGAGAGGCAAATGCCATTTTCAGATTACAAAACCGCACTGGTCACTGGCGCATCCGCCGGGATGGGTGAAGCCATTGTTGAGCGTCTGTGCCAGGAAGGCATTACCGTTCATGCCGTGGCACGCCGCAAAGAACAACTGGCGGCGCTGGCCGAACGTACCGGCTGTATCCCACACGCGGTGGATGTCAGCGATCTCAGCGCACTGACCGCCCTGTGCCAGGACCTGCAAATCGACATTCTGGTGAACAACGCCGGGCTGTCGCATCCGGGTTCGATTCTGGATGCCGACGAAAACGTGATTGAAACCCAGGTGGATGTCAACCTGCGCGCCGTGCTGCACCTGTGCCGGCTGCTGGTGCCGGGCATGGTGGCACGCGACCGTGGTCATGTGTTCAACATCACCTCCATCGCCGCAATTTACAACTTTGGCGGCAACTCGGTGTACCACGCCACCAAAGCCGGGGTCCATGCCCTGTCGCGTCAGCTGCGCGTCGACTGCTATGGCAAACGTGTGCGTATCACCGAGATCTGTCCGGGCCGCGTCGCCACCGATATTTTCGGCAACGTCTCTGGCGATCACGAAGAAGCGCGCCGTCGCTTTATCGATGGCTTTGAACTGCCGCAGGCGAAAGATATCGCCGACTGCGTAGCCTTTGCCCTCTCTGCGCCAGTGGCGGTGAATATCGGCAATATCGAAATCACCCCGACGTTGCAGGTACCGGGCGGCCTTTCCACCATGCGACCGGGCGACCGCGCCGAGTAATGAGGTAACACTATGGCACTCGATTTCAGCAGTGTGATAACCGGCCACTTCGGCCAGATGATCGTTGACGGAACGGTGGTCACTCTTGAACTGGCGTTGGGTGCCTGGCTGCTGGCGATGATCCTCGCCATGCTGCTGGTGGTGATCCGCCTGACCGATCAACGCATCGCGGTCGGACTGGTGAAGGCCTATGTTTCTTATCACCGCAATGTCCCGACGCTGATTCAGTTAATGATGTGGTATTTCGCCATTCCGACGCTGCTGCCGGAAGCGCTGCAAATGTGGATTAACAACCTCAACGCCGAATTTCTGTTTTCACTGGTGGCGCTGGGGCTGTGTCAGGCGGCGTACTTCTCGGAAGATATTCGCAGCGGTCTGCGCGCTATCCCGGATGGACAGAACGAAGCGGCGCGTGCGCTGGGGATGGGTTATGTGCGCGCCATGTGGTCGGTGATCCTGCCACAGGGGATTCGTAACGCGCTACCGGCGCTGATTAACCATACGGTGCTGCTGTTCAAAAACACCAGCCTGGCGATGGTGATTGGTGTGGCGGAACTGACCTATGTCACCCGCGATATTGAGAACCAGACCTTCCGCACCTTCGAGTCCTATTTTGTGGCAACCGTTGGCTATCTGTTCTTCTCCCTGATGCTGATGGGCCTTGGCGCGCTACTGGCCCGCCGCTTTCAACGCGTCTATGCGAGGTAATGGCGATGTTTGAGATGTTCACCATTTTGCATGACAACGGCATGCTGCTGTTAATGGGCCAGTACCCGAACGGGCCACTGGGCGGGGTGCTCTGTACCCTGGTGATCTCGCTGCTGGCGGTATTGCTGGCCTTCCCTGTGGGCGTGTTGCTGGGGTTGGCGCGTCTGTCGCCGTGGCGCTGGCTGAGCTGGCCCGCCACCTGCTGGGTCTATCTGCTGCGCGGCATCCCGCTGATGATGGTGGTGTTCTGGACCTACTTCTGCGTACCGCTGTTGATTGGTCACAACATCAGCGGCTTCTCCACCATGCTGTGTACGCTGGTGATTTATGAGAGCGCCTATATCGCCGAGATCGTGCGTGGCGGTATTCAGGCGTTACCGCACGGGCAGTACGAAGCAGCGCGTGCATTAGGCATGGGCCACATCAAGACCCTGCGTCTGGTGATCCTGCCGCAGGCGTTGTTTAACACCCTGCCAAGTCTGGTAAGCCAACTGGTTTCGATCATCAAGGACAGCACCCTCGGCTACGTGATTAACGTGCCGGAGCTGACATTTGCGGCCAACCAGGTCAGCAACCAGTTACTGACCAAACCTTTCCAGGTGTTCGCCATCGTGGCGCTGAGCTACTACATCATCTGCTTCAGCCTGACGTGGCTCGCCAACAAACTCGAAGCGCGCCTTGCGCAGAAACGTCGTCAGTCACCGGTGGAGACGCCCACGGTAGCACCGGCGGTGATGATGACTAAAACCCAATCGCAATAAGGAACCGCTATGAGACCGATGATTCTGTTTAATCAGGTCAACAAATGGTACGGCGCGTATCAGGCGCTGACTGACCTGAGTGCCGAGATCAATCCCGGCGAAGTGGTGGTGGTCTGTGGCCCCTCCGGTTCCGGTAAATCGACACTGATCCGCACCGTTAATCGCCTGGAGCCAATTGAAGGTGGCCAGATTGTGTTTGACGGTATCGATATCCACGGCAGCAGCACGCGTTTGAATCAGCTGCGTACCCGTATCGGTTTTGTGTTCCAGAGCTTCAACCTGTTCCCCCACGTTTCCGTGGCCGAGAACATTATGATGTCACCGATGAAGGTACTGGGCGTGAAGCGTTCAGAGGCACGTCAGCAAGCGGGGGAACTGCTGGAACGAGTTGGCCTGTCGCACAAGGCGGATGCTTATCCGGCGCAGCTTTCCGGCGGTCAGCAACAACGCGTGGCGATTGCCCGTGCGCTGGCGATGAAGCCACCGGTGATGCTGTTTGATGAACCGACATCAGCACTCGATCCCGAAATGGTGGGTGAGGTGCTATCGGTGATGCGCGGCCTGGCCCAGGAGGGGATGACGATGATGTGCGTCACCCACGAGATGAACTTTGCCCGTGAAGTGGCGGATACCATCTGGTTTATGGATCAGGGGCAGATTCTGGAAAAGGCCACGCCGGACAAGTTCTTCACCCAGCCGCAGCACCCGCGCGCGCAACGCTTCTTAAGCGATTTGCGCTCGCATTGATGTAAAGGGCGCGATAAATCGCGCCACTACGGTTCTGCATGCACGGTTTGTAGCGGCGCAATTTATTGCGCGTACGAAGGTTCGATTCAGCAATCAACCCACACCGCACCGGCATCGGCGGATTGCACGCACTGCTCCACCCAGCGCACCCCCATCAGCCCGGCATGCACATCGGGATACCAGAAATCGCGCAGGAAGGTTTGGTCATCCCGGTCAGTCGCATCCATCGCCAGCGCAAAACGGCGATAGAGATTGGACCAGGCTTCAAACAGCCCTTCAGGATGCCCCCCGCCAATACGATCTTCCTCTAAAGCGCGGCTGTGCAGATACCCCATACCGCGCTCCAGGATCTGCACCGGCTGCCCCTGCACTTCATAACGAAGCTGGTTTGGCTGTTCATCCCACCACTCGAGGCTGGCTTTTTCACCAATCACGCGCACTTTCTGGCCGTGCATCGAACCACAGTTCACTGCCGACGCCCACATGGTGCCTACCGCGCCGTTGTCATACTCCATCATCACAAAGGCGTTATCTTCCAGCGGTGCCCGACTTTTGACGAAACTCTGGCGGCTACACAGCAGGCGTTTAACTTTCAGCTTCGGCACCATAGTTTCGGCGATAAACAACGGATGCGTCGCCAAATCGCCCAGCACATAGCTGGGGCCGACAAAACGAGGATCGACGCGCCATTTGGTGCTGGCATTTTGCAGCTCCACGGCCTCGTTATGAAAGCCGTGAGCAAACTGCATATTAATGATGCGAATCTCACCCAGCAGCCCTTCGGCGATCATCTCCCGCGCCTGATGAATCAACTGATGTCCGGCGTAACCGTAGGTCACACCGATGATTTTTTTCTTCTCAGCGCAAAGTCTTTCCAGCTCGTCGGCCTCGGCAGCGCTGAAGCACAGCGGCTTTTCACACACCACATGCAGCCCGGCATTGAGCGCCGCCCGGCAGATAGCAAAGTGGGTGTTATTAGGCGTGGCGATGGACACCGCTTCAATGCCGTCGGCGCGTGCCGCTTCAGCAGCAAACATCGTCTCGTAATCGGCATAGCAGCGATCTTCCGCCACCCCCAGCGTTGTGCCAAAGGCCCGGCCCCGCACGGCGTCGATATCAAACGCCCCAGCCTGTAAGACAAAATTGCCGTCGCGCAGCGCGGCAGAACGGTGAATGTAACCAATCTGGCTGGTGCCACCGCCGCCGACCATACCCCAGCGCAGTGAACGATCGAGAGCTTTTGTACCGTTAATCATGATGTTGTCCTCAGAATCCGACTGATTGCAGATAGTGCAGGCTGGCTGTGACGTCGCGCAGGCTGGTGTCAGCATGGCGCGGATCGCGTTCCTGTTCGATGGTGATCCAGCCCTGATAATCGCGTTCCGCAAGGAAGGCGCGCACCGCCGGATAGTTAATCGCCCCTTTGCCAATCGGACACATCACCCCTTCGGCACAGGCAGCAAAGAAGTCGATGCCGCGAGCGATAACATCGCGCCATACCGCCTCGTTCACGTCTTTGAAGTGCAGATAATCGATGCGATCCCAGTAGCGATTGAGGTAGGGAATCGGGTCCATGCCTGAGTAGTACAGATGGCCAGTATCGAGACACAAACCCGCCACCTCGTGCGGGATATCCTGCACCAACTGTTCCAGTTCATCGGCGAATTCAATGCAGCCTCCGGCATGAGGATGGATCACCGCGCGTACGCCATATTCACTCCAGGCGATCTCACTCAGGGTGGTGATGTGCTGCATCATGCGTTGCCAGTCTTCCGGGGACAGGCGTGGCGCTTTATCCGACTGACCGGCATATTTCGCGCGCTGCGGATTACCAAAATCGATTATCACCAGATAGGGAGCCGGCGCGTTCTGCGCATGGGTTTTCTCAGCCGTCGGCACCTGGGAGAGATTGCGGCAGATATTGTGGGTCAGTTCCACCATCGCCGGGAAATTGGCTGCACTGACCAGATCGTCGAAAATTGTGCCCGCTACCAGCGACAGCCCGTAATGTTCCAGTTGCTGGCGTAGCTCGCTGGCCTCCACCGGCAGATAGCTCCACGGCCCCAGCTCAATGCTGCGATACCCGGCTTGTGCCGCTTCGCTCAGGACTTTTTGCCACGGCGGCAGGTAAGGATTTTTCGGATCATCGACGCCCCAGCTACAGGGCGCATTGGCGATATGGATAGTCATGATCGTTCCTTGCTGTGATTGATGCAGCAAGTATCAAATAAAAATTTCATCCACAACAAGCATGAAACTTTCATTTTTTGATAGCGATCAAGTTATTAATTATCATTTAAATGATAGGTTATCTATCATTTGGCGCGATAAATCGCGCCGCTACGCCTAAGCAGCGGCTATCGCGCGTTTTTACAAATTCTCCCGTGTGACAATATCGAACGGCAGTGTGACCTGCATAAAATGCTCGCTGCCATCCGCCTGATGCTGTTGCAGGGTTTGCACCAGGGTAGTTGCCAGACCCTCAATACGATGACGCAGCATCACCGTGATGGTGCCATCAATCAATGCCAGATCGCCGTCACTGACCGGGCCATGACAAATCAGCGCCACGCGACGCTGCGGTTGCTCGCGCAGCGCGCGAATGACCCCTTCAATCCCGCCGCACGGCGCAAAAATCAGCGCCAGATCGGCATGTTCATCCAACAAACGACGCGTTGCCAGATAACCCCCGTCAATCGACTCATGGGTTTTGAGTGGTTCCAGCACCTGACGCGCGTTGTCCTGCTCGCGCAGGTAAGAACGGAAACTGATTTCACAACTCTCCTGGCAGGTAAAACGGTGGTCCCCCACCAGCACCCCTACCGGTCCCGGCTGATGCAACAGATGCGTCGCCATCCAGCCTGCGGTGCGTCCGGCCTTCTGGTTATCCAGCCCGAAATAACCGGCATGACCACAGGGGGAGAAGTTGGAAAACAGCGCATATACCCGCACGCCCTGACGCGATACCGTTTCGATCGCCCGGCGAATCAGCGGATGGTCAAGCGCCACCAGCCCGATGACATCCACCTGTTGCGCCAGCGTATGCAGCGAGGCCACCACCGCATCCACATCGTCAATATCGTGCCAGCAAAACTGTGCTTCGCTACCGGCGGGATGTAACGGCTGTGTCTGCTGACGTAACGCGTCAGTGAGCGACTGATAAAACGAATAATTTTTTGCCAGCAGAATAAACCCCATACGCAACGCGACAGCAGGCGTTAAAGCCCGGCTGCTGAGTAACGGCATCAGGTCAGCGCGATAACCCAGACGCCCCGCCGCTTCCAGCACCTTCTTCTCGGTGGCGGCGCGCACCGGCGCACGACGGTTAAGCACGCGATCAACCGTCGCAACACCGACACCCGCAGCGGCGGCAATCGCATTCATGGTGATTTTACTCATACAAGATATCCGTGATAGAAAATTATCAAAAAATAATACCCGGATGACATCAAAAGTGCGAATAATTCGCGCCAGGAATCGTCATATAATCGTAATTTCTGATAGAGAATCCCTCATAAATTTGACCACCATCGCAAAAACGAAACGAAGATTACAAGACAACCTACTTTTCGGAATAAATGTTTGATAATTATTCTGCCTGACAACGCTTGTGGTGAGGGGTGGATTTGCTTCAGCAAAGCGTTAAAGCAACCGGCTTAACGCGCAGGAGAAAACAATGAAAATCGCTTTTGACGTGGATGTAATCCGCGACCTGGGGATCACCCGCATGGTGCAGCAGGTGGCGGAATGGGGCTACAAATACATCGAACAGTCGCCCCATCCACAAATTAACCCGTTCTATAAACACCCGAAAGCCAGCCGCGAAATCATCACCGAATATAAGAACGCGCTGCGCTCCACCGGTGTGGAGATCTCCTCGTTTATCGTGGTGTATCGCTGGTCTGGCCCGGACGAAGCCCGCCGTCAGGCGGCGGTGAAGAACTGGAAGCGGATGATCGAGATCGCCGTGGAAATGGGCGTGCCGGTGATCAATACCGAGCTGTCCGGCAATCCCAATGAACCGGAGATTTGCGAAGAAATGTTCTACCGTTCGATGGAGGATCTGCTGCCCATTATCGAACGCGAAGGCATTCGCGTGGAAATCCAGGCCCACCCGTGGGATTTCTGCGAGGAGAGCAACGAAACCGCTGATATCGTGAAATCTTTCCACAGCGATAACGTGAAGTATATCTACAGCGCGCCGCACACCTTTTTCTACGACAAAGGCAAAGGCGATGTGAAAAGCATGCTGCATTATGCCGGTGACGATCTGTCGCATATGTTGATTGCCGACACCATGAACCACACCAAACATTGCCGCTATATCGTCAACCCGCCGGGGGTTGATGCCACCATCCACCAGCATGTCGGCGTGGGTGAAGGTGAAGTCAATTTCGATGCACTGTTCGAAGCGTTACGCGAGATGGATTTTGCCAAACGTACTTTTAAGGTCGGCGGCGAATCGATTATCTCGGCAGCGTTGTTTGGTTATCCGGAAAAAATGAAGTACCAGGCGGTGGAAACCCGCGAGCTGATTGAACGCGAGTTGCTTTGAGTTAGGTGCGCTTTGTTACCCTCACCCTAACCCTCTCCCGCAAGCGGGAGAGGGAACCGATCGAGCATTTGGCACTTCTCCCTCTCCCTTATGGGAACCGTTCGAGCATATGGCACATCTCCCTCTCCCTTATGGGAACCGTTCGAGCATATGGCACATCTCCCTCTCCCTTATGGGAACCGTTCGAGCATATGGCACATCTCCCTCTCCCTCATGGGAGAGGGCCGGGGTGAGGGTATCAGCACGCACCAACCCCACCAACCCCACCTCAACACCGGACTTTGCATCTCACCGCCAGCGCGGTTAAATCGCCTGTGACTGCGGCTGCTACACTCAGTGGCAGCAAAAAATGCAACCACAACAAGGCGAAATCACTATGTCGGAACATCAGTATCAGCCCGCAAAAGTCTGGACCTGGGACCCGGAAGCCAAAGGCAACGGCGCGAAAACCAACCGTCCGACTGCCGGGCCGACGCATGAGAAGACCCTGCCGGTCGGCAAACATCCGCTTCAGCTTTATTCGCTGGGCACGCCAAACGGCCAGAAAATTACCATCCTGCTGGAAGAACTGTTGGCGCTCGGCGTGAAAGAAGCCGAATACGATGCCTGGTTGATTCGCATCGGCGAGGGCGATCAATTCTCCAGCGGCTTCGTTGAGGTCAACCCTAACTCTAAAATCCCGGCACTGCGCGACCACTCGGTTAACCCG
Organism: Pantoea phytobeneficialis; assembly: GCF_009728735.1. Classification (NCBI taxonomy): domain Bacteria; kingdom Pseudomonadati; phylum Pseudomonadota; class Gammaproteobacteria; order Enterobacterales; family Erwiniaceae; genus Pantoea; species Pantoea phytobeneficialis. The sequence goes on along the minus strand of NZ_CP024636.1, from coordinate 462,444 downwards.
CCGCTGCGCGTGTTTGAGTCCGGCAACATCCTGCTGTATCTGGCGGATAAATTTGGTCACTTCCTGCCGAAAGATGTGGCGGGCCGCACCGAAGCGCTGAACTGGTTGTTCTGGTTGCAGGGTTCAGCCCCCTACCTTGGCGGCGGTTTTGGCCATTTCTATTTCTACGCGCCGGAAAAAATCGAATACGCCATCAACCGCTTTACCCTCGAAGCGAAACGTCAGCTCGACGTGCTGGATCGTCAACTGGCGGATCACCGCTATCTGGGCGGCGACGAATACAGCATCGCCGATATCGCCACCTGGCCGTGGTACGGCAACCTGATACTGAATAATCAATACGACGGCGCTGAGTTCCTGGATGTGCAGTCATATAAAAATGTGGTGCGCTGGGCGAAAGAGATTGCGCAGCGTCCGGCGGTCATCCGTGGCCGTAAGGTGAACCGCGCCTTTGGTGCCGCGCCGGAAGATCAGTTGCTGGAACGCCATGATGCCTCCGATTTTGATACCAACACCGAAGACAAACGCCAGGCGCGAGGAGAGTAACAGTGAGCGCATATGTGATTTTTATCCGCGATGAAACCCTGAACGACAGCGAAATGGCCACCTACGCGCAGAAAGCGGGGGAAGCACGCGGTGATCATCCGATTAATCCGCTCGCCTTTTACGGCGCGCTGGAAACGCTGGAAGGTCCACAAGCCGAGGGCGTGGTGGTGCTGGAGTTCCCGGATATTGATGCGGCAAAAGGCTGGTATTACAGCCCGGCCTACCAGGAAGCGAAAGAACATCGTCTGAAAGGGGCGAACTATCGCGTGTTGCTGGTGCAGGGCGTCACAGCGTAGCGGCGCGATTTATCGCGCTTATTCATTGAGGGCGGTGTCACCACCGCCCTTTACCTGTCAATTCAACGGGATACGCACCACGCTATCCGGTCCTTTCGCAGAATGATCTTTGTTGAATCCCTGCTTCACCGTCACGAATAACGTCTGACCATCCGGCGACACCAGCAAGCTGTTGGGATGGGTCGGCAGCGTCCAGCTATTTTTCACCGCATAGCTGGTGGCATCGAGTTGCAGCACTTTGCCCGATTCACGCTGGCTGATGTAGATCTCATTGCGTTTGGTATTGAACTTAATACCCAGCGCGTCCCCGTCGATACGCTTGATCACCTTGCCAGTATGCTCATCAAATACCAGCGTGGTTTTCGCTTTGGAGTTGTCAGTGACAAACAGGCGGCCGGTGGCCGGATCTTCCGCCAGATTCAGCAGCAGGTAGGTTTTGTCGTCGCCCGGCGTCCAGCGCTGTTCGATCTTGTGATTACGCGGGTTGATCACCAGGATCTCGCCACTGCCGTTGGCCGCATAGATACGATTGGTCACTGAGGAGTAAAGCAGACCGGTGACCCACTTCCCGGCATTTTTAATGGTGGTTTTCAGCTTAAAGGTTTTGGCATCCACCACCCAGATCAGGCCCGGATCGGCGACTCCGCCGATATACAGCAGGCCATCATGCAGCATGATTTCACGCGCGCCCGTCGGGAAGCCTTTGTCATTGATCAGGCCAAACTTCAGACGCTGCAACACCTTGCCGCTTTGCACATCAACTTTTGAAATCCCGCCATCCAGAGTATTGGTGACATACAGCAGGCTGCCGTCCGGCTCCATCGTCATGCCGAAGTTTTTCAGGTCGGTATGGGTTTCGCCGAGGGTTTTCAGCGTGGCCGGATCAAGACGGTAGATCACCCCACCGTTGACGCCTTTAAAACTCTGGGCACTGGCGACATACAGCGAAGCTGTGCTGCCAGGAACATACGCCATCTCATACAGGCCTTCCGCCAGTACGCGCTGCTGCACATTGCTGGCAACCGGTTGTGGGGCGACGACCGGGGCAGCGGCTTTTTTTGCCGGTGCCTGGCAGGCCGTCAGACTGAGCGCCGTCACCACGGCCAGCGCCACGCCCGCGATACGCAGATTGAACAAGGATTTCATTCTTAGCTCCATCAGGGAGTTATAAAAAGAATGAGAATCATACGTATTAACGATTGGCGAGTAAACGTAACGCTGATTATTCGTCACAGCGCAATAATTGCGCCGCTACAAGCCAGCAAGAACCGTAGCGGCGCGATTTATCGCGCAATATTAATTCGCCGCCACAAACTGCGTGTAATTTTCCGGCGTAATGGTTTTATAAGGCACCCAGTTGTAAACCTGCACTTTTTGCTTATCCAGCAACGCTTTGGTCACCTGCACCGCCCCCGTTGCCTGCCCTTTAGCATCCTGGAAAATCGTCAGCACCATTTTGCCGTTCTTCACGAACTGCTGCCCGTCCGGTGTGCCATCAATACCCGCAACGAGGATCTTTTCATTCTTCGCCTGATTCAGCGCCATAATCGCGCCAATGGCCATCTCATCGTTGTTCGCAGCGATGGCATCAATCGGACGCTGGTTAAGCAGCCAACTCGACACCACATCCACCGCTTCATTGCGTTGCCACTTCGCACTTTGCTTCTCGACCACCTTCATATCTTTGTACTTGGCGATCACCGCTTCTACCGCCCTGGTACGCTCACGCGCTTCCTCGTTGGACAGCGCGCCCATCAGAATCGCCACGTTGCCTTTGTAATTCATCTTTTTCGCCAGCGCCTCCATCTGCATTTCTCCACCCAACGCAGAATCTGAACCGACGTAGGCCATATCCGCAGGCAGCTTCACCTCCGGCTTACGGTTAACGAAGATCAGCGGAATACCGGCATTCTTCGCGGCGGTGATCATCGGCAGCACCCCCTGGGTATCCACCGGATTGAGGATAATCGCGTCCACCCCCTGGTTGATAAAATCGTCCACCTGCTGCACCTGGAGCGCCACATCGCCTTTGGCATCCACAAACTGACCCTTGAGCTGATTAGCTTTCAGTTCGGCTTCCATCTGGGTGCGTAAAATGGACACAAAATTGAGGTCGAAGTTAGCCAGGGCCACACCGACGGTGAAGGTCTTTGCGCTAACACTCAGGCTGAACAACAACGAACAGAGCAGGATAAATAAGCTTCTGATTTTCATGATAGTTTCCTGTAGGGTTGAGATTTTATTGTTGTGTTTTAACGCCGGGCAACAGGCAAATACCCGGCAGGGTAACGCTTATAAACTGAAGTGATCGCGGAACTGTGTCAGCGCGGCAGTGCTGTCGCCACTGGCCCATCCCTCCATCGCCACCGTGCCCTGATAGCCGATCTCGTGCAACGTGCGGGCAATGGCGCGATAGTTGATTTCCCCGGTGCCCGGCTGCTGACGCCCCGGCACATCAGCCACCTGGATCTCACCAATCGCCGGGCCAGCGCGACGGATCAGTTCGATCAGGTTGCCTTCGCCAATCTGCGCGTGATACAGGTCGAGATTCATCTTCAACGCCGGACTGTTCACCGCCTCCACCAGCGCCAGGGTATCGGCGGCCAGGGCAAACGGCGTACCGGGATGGTCAACCGGCAGATTAAGGTTCTCCAGCGTGAACACGCGTCCTGCCCGTTCGCCGAGTTGGGCGACTTTGCGTAGCGTGTCAGCGGCTTTCAGCCACATCGCGCCAGTCACCACCTCTACCGGTTTGACCGGCAGCCCCTGGTCATCCAGCCCGGTGCCGTGCAGGTTCAGTCCCGGACAGTTAAGCCGCGCCGCCACCGCCAGCGAGGCTTCGGCACTTTGTAACAACTCAGCGATGGCATCATCGTCGGTCAGGTTGCCGGTCAGATAGCCGGTCATGGAAGTAAAACGCGCCCCGGTAGCCGCCAGCGCTTCAATATCCTTATTGGCCCAGCCCCAGATTTCGACGCCAAAACCCAACGCATGAATACTTTTAACGCGTTCAATAAACGGCAGATCGAGAAACACCATCTCGGCGCAGACAGACAGTTGATAGCTCGCCATTAGCGACCTCCCAGCGTGATCGGTTGGTTGCGTTGCACGGACTCAATACAGGCCAGCGCGATTTCCAGTGCGTTGCGTGCATCTGCACCGGTGGCACGCGGGGTTGCGCCGGTACGAATGCAACGCGCGAATTCCGTCATCTCTGCCACATAGGCTTCACGCAGCAGGTCGGAGTCCAGCCGTGAGGTATCAATCGCGATGCCACCCGCGTGATAACGCACGCAGTGGTTGGCATTGATGTGCCCGGCCTGCAACATCCCTTTGCTGCCAAATACTTCGCCCCGCACGTCATAGCCGTATACCGCCTGGAAGTTGGCTTCGGCGGTAGCAATCGCCCCATTGTCGAAACGAATCGTCACCACTGAGGTATCCAGTAACCCTTTATCTTTAAAATCCGGCCGCACCAGCGCATCAGCCAACGCATAGACCTGTACCGGCTTTGCATGCGGATTGAAGTGCAGCAGGGTGTCGAAATCGTGAATCAACGTCTCGAGGAAGATGGTCCACGGTGGGATCGGGGAAGGATCGCGCAACGCTGGGTCACGCGTCACCGAACGGCTGAGTTGGGTGACGCCATTCTCTCCGGCTTCCACCGCGGCGATGGCCGCCGCAAACCCTGAGTCAAAACGACGGTTGAATCCCACCTGCAACACCACACCGGCACTTTTCGCTGCGGCAATGGCACGGTCGGCTTCATCCATCGTCACCGCCATCGGTTTCTCGCAAAACACATGCTTACCCGCCTGCGCCGCTGCAATCACCCATTCGGCATGGGTACGTGCTGGCGCGGCAATCGCCACCGCATCAATCTCCGGGTCCTGCAACAACGCGTGCAGGTCACTAAAGGCTTTCGCCACCCCCAGTTGCTGCGCCAACCGTTCCGCCGCGCCAGGCTGGGGATCGGCGATGGCGGCCAGCGTCGCTCCCGGTACCCGGTACGCCAGGTTTTCCGCGTGGAAGCTACCCATGCGACCGGCACCAATCAAGCCAACGCGTACAGGTTTGGAATCAAAACTCATTGCTAACTCCTTGTTATTTTGGAGGCATCCCGAATGGATGCGGCCTGTACCGGGGTTATTGCAAAGCCAATGCCAGGTGGAAATCGGCGAAATGTGTGAGACACCACACAGATACAGCTCACAAACTGGCAACAAAATTTACATGTCAACTTCACATGTAAATAAAATGTACATTCCATCCATCACCGGAGTGCGTTATGCGATCTCTGAACGACCGCTTGCCGTTTAAAGATGAAAGCGATCCGATCTTCAGTCTGCCAGGCGGCGCGGAAGTCGGCGAGTGGGATAATTTGTTGTGGCAGGGCTGGCACAGCTTTCAGCGCGGTGAGCAACCCGGCTGGATGCGGCGCAGCATTTTGCAGTCGTGGCAACGCTCGCAGCAGCGCGGTACCGATCCGGAGGATTTTACCTATATCGCCCCGCCCGCTGAGGAGCTGGCCGCGATTCTCGAACACAACGCCGAGTTGATCCTGGTTGCGCGCAGCATTATGGAGAACCTGCTGGCCTATAACCCGGATGGGCATATCAACCTGACCGATGCGCAGGGTGTGACGCTGCATTTCTGTGGCGCGGATATGACGCCTGTCGGCAGCATTCTGCGTGAAGAGGTACTGGGCACCAACTGCACGGCTCGCTGCCTGATTGAACAACGGCTGGTGTATGTACTGAGCGGTGAGAACTGGAAATTCGATCTGCGTAAACGCCATCGACAATGCGCTGCCGCTCCGGTGCGTGATGCCAGCGGTCAGTTGATTGGCGTGCTGACGCTGACCGCCACCCCCGATAACTTCAATGCACACACGCTGGGTACGGTGCAGGCGGCGGCAGAAGCGGTCGGACAACAGTTGATGCTGCGCCGTCTGCTGGCCGAGCAGCAGTCGATCCTTGAAACCCTGAATGAAGGGGTGATCGTCTGCGATCGCCACGGTCGGATCAAAACCCTGAACCGTTACGCCCGACAGATCTTTAGCGGGTTGGATCCTGATGCCGGGCCGATCGATGTGTTGTTGCAGCCGCAGGGAGCATCGCTGCTGACCATGCCATTCTGCAACGACCGCGAGCTGCAATTTATGCCCGATGGCGTGCAGTCGATCCCTTGCCTGATTTCGCTGATGCCCGCACCGGATGGGGGACGCGTGTTATCACTGCGCGAGAACCAGCGTATCCGCGCCATTACCCGCCGAGTGATGGGAGTCAGCGCCAGTTACACCTTTGAGATGATTCGCGGCCATGCGCCACGCGTGATGCAGGCGATTCAGAAAGCACGCGCCAGCAGCCGCACCGACAGTACCGTGTTGTTGACCGGTGAGAGCGGTACCGGCAAAGAGTTGTTTGCGCAGGCGATTCACAACGCCAGCCCGCGCCAGCAGGAGGCGTTCATCGCCCTTAACTGCGGTGCGCTACCGCGAGACCTGGTGCAAAGCGAACTGTTTGGTTATGTCGATGGTGCCTTTACCGGTTCACGGCGCGGCGGATCGCCAGGCAAATTTGAGCTGGCCGATGGCGGTACGCTGTTTCTGGACGAGATTGGAGAGATGCCGCTGGAGGCGCAGACCAGCCTGCTGCGCGTATTGCAGGAGAGCGAGTTGATGCGTATCGGGGCTGCCAATCCGCTGAAGGTCAATGTGCGGATTATCGCCGCCACCCACTGCAATTTGCTGGATGCCGTGGAAAAAGGCGCGTTTCGCCGCGATCTCTACTATCGCCTCAACGTGGTGTCACTGGAGATCCCCCCGTTGCGCGAGCGCCAGGAGGACATTCCCGGCCTGGTGAATACCTTTATTCTGGCACTGTGCGCGCGCCTGAAACGCATCGCGCCCCAGGTGTCGCCGGATGCAATGCGCTGCTTGCAGGCGTGGCATTGGCCGGGCAACGTGCGTGAACTGGAGAATCTGGTCGAACGCATGGTGAATCTGTGTGAGGGACTGGAGATTGGCAGACAAGACCTGCCGGATGAAATGGTACAGCGCCATCAGCCAGCCGTGCAATTGCCTTCATTGCAGGAAAATGAGCGCCAACATGTGTTGCAGGTAGTGGCGGAGCAGCAGGGCAATCTGCGCCAGTCGGCGCAACTGCTGGGGATTTCGCGCACCGCGTTGTACAACAAGCTGAATCAGTGGCAGGTGGACCTGGCATCGTTACGTCGGCGATTGTAGCGGCACGATTTATCGCGCTTTTCCGCCGCAGCATCAAATTACAGGCGCGCGATAAATCGCGCCGCTACGTTTCGGTTATGACAGGGACGCCCCGCCACATATCACCAGCTCCTGCCCGGTGATGGCATCTGCGGCGGGCGACAGCACAAATCCGGCCAACGCCGCCACTTCCTCCGGCTTGATATAGCGCCCTATCGGCGGCAGTTTTGGCGGTGAGCTGGCGCGGCCAGGTTGCAGCAGCATTGGCGTCTCGGTAGCACCCGGCGCAATCACATTCACCGTAATCCCCTGAGGCGCCAGCTCGGCGGCCCAGCTCCGTGCCATACCGACCATCGCCGCCTTGGTACTGACGTACTGGCTGCGCCCTGCTGCGCCGCGTGAGGTACGACTGCCAATCAGCAGGATACGATCGCCCCGTTGCATGCCGGGCTGCAACGCATTAGCCATGATTTGTGCCGCCTGCACATGCAGATACCACAGCCTGCTGCTGGCTTCTTCATCCAGCGCGCCCAAGGGCGCAGCCGCCATCATCCCTGCGGCATGCACCAGCGCATTAACGCCGGGCAACATCGCCAGCACCTGCTTCAGTCGCACAGCGTCAAACAAATCGACGCTGACCGAGGTAAAAGCCGGATGATCTTTTTTCACCTCGCTGCGGCTGAAGCCGGTCACCTGCCAGCCCTGCTGCAACAGATGGTCGGCAATCGCCGCACCTATCCCGGAACTGACACCGGTCACCAGCGCATGGCGGCTCATGAGACAACCCAGGATTCATCAACGCGCACGTACTTAATCGCCTGACGGAAATACGTGTAAGCAATATGCAGCGCACCGTCCTCGCTCTGCTTAATGCTGGGGTAGGAGAACTCACGGTTTAATTTCTGCTGGGAGTTGTTGGTCATGCAGTAGCCATCGCCCTCATCGAGGTTGCGCAGCCAGGGCCAGCTCCGCCCGCCATCCGCCGAGATCGCCAGCGTCATCGGCGCACGCGGCGCACCCCAGAATGCGGTGCGGCCACTGTGCACCACCGGCTCCGCCGCCACTGCGACGTCCCCTTCCTCCTCATCGTCGATTTCGTCATACAACGACAGGCGGCGCTCGCTGGCGTCTTTGGCGCTCATGGCGTTAAACACCAGCGCCAGATGGCCGTTGTGCAGCGTGGTGACCTGAATCGAGGAGTTATTATTTGGCAGTTCCGTCGCCTGCGGCGCACTCCAGCTTTCACCACCGTCATGAGAACGGCTTTGATAGATGTGATCTGCCCAGCGGCTGCGATACAACGCCAGCAGGCTACCATCCTGCAACAGGGTGATATTCATATGCACGCAGCCGAGGCTGTCCGGCACCGCCACATCGCGCCAGCTTTTGCCCTGATCGCTGGAGATTTTCACCGCGCTGACATCATCGTTACCGACCCATTTCACCCCCGGCTGGGTGCGGCAATAGAACACCGGCAGCAGCCAGTTGCCATTCGGCAGCACCACGATCGGCTGGCGGATAAAGGTACCGGGTTGATCAAGCAAGGTATCGATAGCGCTCCAGCTACGGCCAAAATCGCGTGACTGGCGATAGCGCACAATCGCGGTGTCCTGATTGCCGGACTTCTGTGCAGTCCACAACAGCCACAGCACCTGTTGCGGATCGAGAAACAGCACCGGATTTTGTTCCGATCGCGTCGGATCGTCCGACAACTTCTCTGCCTCGCTCCATTGATCGCTGCCTTTCGCCAGCCGTGAACACCAGACCGAGATATCCGCGATCCCTTCCTGCGTGCCGCCAAACCAGACGCACAGCAGGTCGCCATTCGGCAGCGGCAGCAGATTAGCAGCATGGTTCTGTGGACAGACCGAAGGCAGCATCGCGGTGAGCTGCTGCGCGTCCTGCGCGTGCGGATGAAGGTTACCGTTACGTTCGACGGTAAGGGTTAAGTCGGTCATATCAGGCTCCACTGTTTTGCATGGTTCGTTTCGGGGCATTTTTATCTTGCGTCTGGCGCGACGGGATCAGGCGGTCAATTACCATCACAATCGCCGGGGTCAGCAGTGCTACATACATGTTGTTGATACCAAATGGATCGCCCAACAAATACCACACCGACGTCACCACACAGGCGGCAATCAGCCCGGCATTTGCCCCGCGTGTACTTTTAAAGAATGGCAGGTAGAACGCGATGATAGCGACCACCGAGATCGACAGACGGATGGCACGGGTGAAGAACGACAGCTTCAGCACTTCAGGCACGAACAAAACGAAGATCAGCGGCAGGAAACCAATCACCAGCGACAACCAGCGCGTCATACGAAATTCACGCTCCGGGGTCGGATTGCGGTACGGAACATAAAAATCTTTCACCACCAGCGAGGCAATCGCCAGCGCGACGGTACTGACACTGACGAAAATCGATGCCACCAACGAGGTAGTGACAATGCCTGCCAGCCACGGGCTCATATCCTGTAAAAACACCGGCAGCGCATACAGGCTCTTGATATCAGGATGCAGGAATTTTGCCGCCACGCCGATCAGCGCGATGGCGATGGCAATCGGCATACAAAAGAAGAAGGCAACCCAGGTGGCGCGCTTCGCCGACGCGGCGTTTTTGGTGGAAGCAATCGCCTGAATCACAAACTGGGTACAGAAGATGGAACCGATGGTGCCGATCAGCCAGGCAAAAATGGTGCTGGCCCCGACGTTACCATCCCAGGTCCAGTAGAAATGTGGCATCTGTTTGATCATCGGGCTGACACCACCGGTCATATGCAGCGCCACGCCGAGAATCACCATAATACCGATGTATTTCAGGCCGCTATGCAGCAGCGTCACCCAGGCGATGCCTTTCATGCCGCCAAAGACAAAATAGAAGGTACTGACCACCGCCGTGATGAACGCAGCGGTAGTGAGATTGAGGTTCAGCACCGTGGAAATGGCCGCTGCGCCGCTGACGTAGTTACCCACGTTCACCAGCAGCAGAGCGTAAATCATGATCAGCGAGATGATGTTTTTGGTCGAGTTACCGTAACGTTCGGCAATCGCCCCGGAAATGGTGATTTTCCCGGTGTTATAAATACGTTTGACCAGCAGCATACCAAACAGCGGGAAGCCTATCGCCGCACCGATTACCGACCAGGAGGCAGCAAAACCATCCTCAAAGGCGGCCTGGGCGGTGCCGATGGTGGATTTAGCACCAATATATTCTGACATCAGCATCACCCCGACGATAAACGCCGGCATGGCGCGCGAGCCAGCCATAAAATCACCGGTGTTTTTACTGCGCAAACGCCAGGTCAGCCAGGTGGTAAACAGGATATATGCGATCACAATCCCGACAATAATCACCATCCCTTCTGTAGAGAATTGTTTCATTTCAGCCTCATCGATAACGTAGGGTCGTGGCAGGCGCTGGGCTTCACGCACGCCGTTATAGCGATGGCATTTTTCTCTTTGTGGTGTCTTTGCACCGAACGCCATCCATTGCGCATTGTGATTCATTTCAGTCAACAAAGAATGAGATCACGCAGAGAAGTGGCAATTTATAGGCGATAAGGGCAATGATTTGTTTGATCGTGCTCACAAACACTCAATATTGATTGAAAATAATCATATCGGTGATTTGCATTATCCAACGTAGCGGCGCGATTTATCGCGCGGTTTTTTATAACCAAAGGTCAAAAGAGCGCGATAAATCGCGCCGCTACGGAATGTAGCCTTTATAGCGTCTGCTGCAAAAACTCCACAAAGGCGCTAATACGTGCAGGCAGTTGGCGCTGCGGCTGCCAGACGGCAAAGATATCGCCGTCTGGCGCACTCCAGTCGGGCAATACATGCAGCAGCTCGCCGCTGTTAATGCTGTGCTGCGCATCCCACCACGAACGCAGCAGAATGCCATGCCCGTCCTGTGCCAGTTGCATCGCCACTTCACCGTCGTTGGTGACCAGGGTTCCGCGCACCTTTTGCGTCAGCTGCTGCCTGCCATCCGTCAGCCGCCACAGGGCAAAATCGCTTTCGTACTGACGCAGCAAAATACAGTTATGCTGCGCCAGCGCCGCCACGCTGTCGGGCAGGCCACAACGCGCCGCGTAAGCTGGGGCACAGCACAGCACGCGCGGATTGGTCCGTAGCTTGCGTGCCATCAAACGAGCATCCGGCGGCTCACCGACACGGATATCGATATCGATGTGCGCATCAAGGAAACTTAACGGCTGGCTGCTGAGTTGCAGGCTGAGTGACAATTCCGGGTGCAACGCCGCAAAGCGCGACACCAGCGGCGCAACATGGCGGCGACCGAACCCGAATGACGCATTGATATTCAATGAGCCGCGCAACACCGCCGTCTGGCTGCTGACCGACTCCTCCAGCTCCGCCAGTTGATCCAGCAGTGGGCGCGCGCCCTCCAGGTAGCGTTTTCCTTCCGGCGTCAGTTCCAGCCGTCGGGTGGTACGACGTAGCAACTGCACCCCCAGCCGCTGCTCCAACTGGCTCAGGCGTTTGCTCACCGCCGGTAACGAGAGTCCCAGCTCACGCGCTGCTGCCGTCAGGCTGCCAAGGGTGGCGATACGCACGAAAAACGCCAGGTCGTCGGTGGAGGTGCGCGATTCTCTACTTTTATTCAACATTGGCTTGCTGCTCAGGCTAATTATTTCCCCATGATGCAAAGTTATACTGCGGGCAGAACATCAACAGCAACCTGCGAGAGACCCTATGAGCGGCAAAACATTTAAAATCGCCGTCATCCCTGGCGATGGCATTGGTAAGGAAGTGATGCCAGAAGGCATCCGCGTGATGGACGCGGCAGCAAAAAAATTCAATATTCCGCTGGAGTGGCAATGGTTTGATTTCGCCAGCGCCGAGTACTGGCAGCAGCATGGCAAGATGTTGCCGGATGACTGGTTCGCTACCCTGCAAACCTTTGATGCGATCTACTTCGGTGCCGTAGGCTGGCCGGATGTGGTACCGGATCATGTCTCGCTGTGGGGATCGCTGTTGCAGTTCCGCCGCGAGTTCGATCAATACGTCAACCTGCGTCCGGTGCGTCTGATGCCGGGTGTCAAAGCGCCGCTGGCAAACCGTCAACCGGGCGATATCGATTTCTACGTGGTGCGTGAAAACACTGAAGGCGAATATTCCAGCGTCGGCGGCACCATGTTCCCTGGCACCGAGCGTGAAGTGGTGATTCAGGAGACGGTGATGACCCGTACCGGCGTCGATCGTATTCTAAAATTTGCCTACGAGCTGGCGCAGAAACGACCGAAAAAACACCTGACCTCGGCCACAAAATCCAACGGTATCGCCATCACCATGCCGTACTGGGACAGTCGTGTGGAAGCCATGTCAGCCAGCTACCCGGAGATTAAAGTCGATAAATATCATATCGATATCCTGACCGCTAACTTCGTGCTGCACCCGGACTGGTTCGATGTGGTGGTGGCGAGCAACCTGTTTGGCGATATCCTGTCGGATCTCGGCCCGGCCTGTACCGGCACCATCGGCATTGCGCCTTCAGCCAATATCAACCCGGAAGGGAAATTCCCGAGTCTGTTCGAACCGGTACACGGATCCGCGCCGGATATCGCGGGCAAAGGCGTCGCCAACCCGATTGGACAGATTTGGTGTGGCGCAATGATGCTGGAACATTTGGGCTATGCCGAAGCCGGTGCGGCGGTGCTGGATGCCATTGAACGCACGCTGGCGGCGGGCACCAGCCTGACGCGCGATTTGGGCGGCAAGGCATCAACCGAGGAGCTGGGCGCAGCGATTGCCGCCGCGCTGTAATCACGCGTTGTCAGCAAAAACCGCGCGATAAATCGCGCCGCTACAGCAGGGCGCGATGTTATCGTCGCGGCGTGATTTCATGATGTTAACGTAGCGGTGCGATTTATCGCGCCATTACAGCAGGGCGCGATGTTATCGTCGCGGCGTGATTTATCGCGCAAAGTGTCCATCGCCTTACGGCAAAATCTGTACCGTTTCGCTATGCCAGCCGGTCGGCAATGGCTGTGGGCGCACAATGGTGACGTTATGCAATTGCAGGTTCTCCACCCCGCGCGCATACAGGCCCGGCAGACCATGTGGATAAGCCGCTACCCCAAACGCCTGCCCGGTCTGGCTATCCAGCTTGTAGGCATTATCCAGTCCCATCCCCGTTGGTGATTCAGGATTACACGGCGGGCGCACATCGTAATATCCCTGTCCTTCAGCGGCCACCTGACGCAACTGCACGTTGCTCAGCATCACCTCGCGGATCTGCCCTGCCACCTCGCTATGCAGATTGATGGCCCCTTCCATCACGCCACTGACGTTGCTGAATTGCAGTTGTTCGATAACGCCCGGCACGATCGCCGGATCGCGGGCGCGTACCGAAACAAACAGCGCATCGGCTTTGCCCCAGTGGCAGGGTGGCGCAAGGTGGCAGGCCAGCGTCAGATTGCTGAATAACAGGCGGCGGAAACTGCCGCCATCGCGCGACAACAGGCCAATCGCCCGATTGGAGTCGAAAATGGTGCAGCCGCTGACGGTGACATCTTCCACATCATCAAAGGTTTCCGTGCCGATCTTGAACGCACAACTGTAAGAACGCAGTTGGCAATTGCTGATCATAATCTGCCGCGCTGCACGCCGCAGAGGGGCGGGTTTTTGCGTGGTTTTGATGCAAATGGCGTCATCTGCCGCACTCAGGTAGCAGTTGCTGACAAACACCGCTTCGCAGCTATCAATATCCAGCGCATCGGTATTGGGCATGGTCATGGCGTTATCAATCGTCAGGTGTTCGATATGCACATGGCGGCAGCTCACCAGATGAACCGTCCACATCGGTGCCTGCACAATGGTGAACTCCCGCAGCGTCACCTGCTCACAATCTTCAAACACGATAATCCGTGGGCGCTGAGGACGTGGCTGTCGATAACCCTGCTCATCCTTCTCGGCGGCAAACCAGGCTTCACCATCGCCATCAATCACCCCTTTACCGCTGATGCTGATATTGCGCTGGCCGACCGCATACAACAGCACATGCTGTGACAGCTCGGCCTGACTCTGCGCCAGACAGCGTTGATAATCCTCGACACTTTGGCTTGCCAGCAAGGTGGCCCCCGCCGCCAGATGCAGGTTGAGATGGGAACCCAGCGTGAGGGTGCCGAGGCGATAGCGGCCCGCTGGCACCGTCAGCGTCCCGCCGCCCTGCTGCGCCAGCTGATCCAGCGCACGTTGAAAACAATCAGTATCGAGGGTTTCGCCGTCAGCGACGGGGTGAAAATCAGCCAGTGAAAGGTGCATGCGGTTCTCCTGAGTTGCAGCGTAAGGCCATTGCAGCATGCACATGGCGCGAAAACCTTTCGCTGATGGACAAGGTGCTTATTTCACCGCGCCTTCGGTCACGCCACTGATAAATTTGCGCTGAAAGATGAGGAACACCGCCACCAGCGGCAGGATCACGATCATCGCGCCAGCCATCAATACCGGGATATCGATGGTGTTTTTATTCTGGAAGAACATCATGCCAATCGGCAGGGTACGCAGCTCGTCTTTGTTAACCAGAATCAGTGGGATCAGGAATTCGTTCCACGTCCAGATAAACAGCAGCAGCGCCAGGGTGGACAACGTCGGCCAGATGGCAGGCACCAGAATGCCCCACAAAATTTTGCGCCGTGACGCGCCATCCATGACTGAAGCCTCCACCAACTCGCGCGGCACCTGTTGCAGCGCCGTGGCGATCATCAGGGTGGTGAACGGCAGCGACAGCGCAATCTGCGGCAGGATCAGCGCCAGATAAGTATTGGTCAGCCCCATCCAGCGCAACTCGTGGTACAGCGGAATGATAAAGGCCTCACTTGGCAGCACCATCCCCAGACCCAGCATCGCCGCCACCACTTTTTTGCCCGGAATCTTCAACCAGGCGAAACCAAACCCGGCCAGAATGCCCAGCAGGATGCTGCTAATCACCACCGGGATCACCACCAAAACCGAGTTCATAAAGTAAACGTTGAAATGGCCCTGCTGCCAGGCGGTGACGTAGTTTTTAAAGTTGAGCGAAGATGGCAGGGTAAACACCCCCTGGAACAGCTCCATCTGGGTTTTGAATGAGGTCATCAGCGCCATCAGAAATGGCAGGATGGTCATCAGCGCGACGATCCAGATAAGCGCACGAGAAACAACTGGCGTGCCACGCATCAGTGACGCTCCCGAATAACAAAGTGAATTAACGCGTTGATCAACAACACAATCATCATACTGAATACCGCCACTGCCGAGGCATAGCCAAAGTAGTGCAGGTCGAAGCCCTGCTTATACATAAAGATGTTGGTCACCATAGTGGCGGTGCCCGGCCCACCCTGCGTCATCACATAGACCAGGTCGAAGGCTTTCAGGCTGGCGATCACCGTCAGCAGCAAGGCAATGCGCAGCTCCGGGCGCAGTGACGGCAGCGTGATGCGCATAAATTTCTGCCGCCGCGAGGAGCCATCCAGATCCGCTGCTTCCAGCAATGACGGATCCATCCGTTGCAGGCCAGCCATAAACAGCACCAGACAAAAACCAAAGAAGTACCAGGTGGCGACAAAGCCGACGGCGGGGAGCGCCCAGGTGAAGTCGCCTAGCCAGGAGATCGCCAACTGCGGCAATCCGATGGCGCGCAGGAACTGGTCAATCGGACCAAATGCCGGGTTGTACAGCCAACGCCACACCACGCCGAGTACCGCCATCGGCATGATATAAGGCAGAAAGAAGAAGATACGCAGCAGGCTGCGCTCCTTGTTGCTGCGCGTTTCATACAGGAAGCTGCACAGCAGCAGCCCAACACCAATCGGCAGCAGAGTGTAGAACAACATCAACAGCGCGTTGTTGCCCAGCGCCACCCAAAACACCGGGTCGCTGAACATACGCATATAGTTGCTGATGCCGGTAAAGATCGGCATCGAGGTACCGTCCCACTCGGTAAAACTGATGCCCAGCGACGCCAGCAGCGGCAGCAACAGAAAGACCGCGTACACCAGCACCGCGGGCAGGAGATAGAGCGCATTGCGCCAGGCAGATTTGTTCAGCATAACCGTACTCGCTTGCGGGCCTGTCTGCGGTCCGGCATCGCTGCCGGACCGGATTTATCAGTGCTTAAGGGTTTTCAGGTAACGTTGATAGTTGTTGTCGAAGTTGGTGACCATCTGGTCAGCGGTTTGACGTCCCGCCAGCAGCAGCTGCACGTTCTGGTTCAGCTCGGCGTTCATGGTCGGTGTCGCCCAGTCAACGTAGTGACCAAGGCCATCGTGTTCATTAAGCGTCACCCACACCTGATACGTTTCCGCCAGCAGCGGGTTATCCGACGGGATCTGTGCATTTTTGCTGGCACTGGCAGGCAGGAAGCCAACTTTCAGCCAGCGGTTAGCCATCTCATCCGACACGATGTAGTCGATAAACTTCGCCGCGGCATCCTGCTGTTCTTTGCTTTTCGCCGTGCTGGTGATGGAGAACGCCAGGTCAGTGCCCCCGACCATTAACGCATGCTGCACGCCCTCGCCCATCGGCATTGCCGCGAAGTGAATATCTTTGTTGTCTTTGAACTGACCGAGATACCAGGTGCCGCTCACCAGGAAGGCCGCCTGACCGTTCTGGAACAGCGTGGCAGCATCGTCATGACCAATCCCCTGGAAACCTGGGAAGAAATACCCTTTGTCATTCCAGCTTTTCATCATGTTGGCGGCTTTGACTAACTTGTCATCTTTGAAGGTGCCGCCGACATCGTAAATCAGGTCATCCAGTTTTTTGCGATCGCTGCTTTCGATCTGCGCTTCCCAAAGGGTACTGAGCAGTTGCTGCCCCATATTGCCGTCCAGCAAACCCAGCATCATCGGCGCGGTGCCCTGCGCTTTCAGTTTTTCCATTGCCTGTTCCAGCTCCGGCAGGGTTTTTGGCACCGCAATGCCGGCTTTATCCAGCAACGCTTTGTTGTAGTACAGACCGACCATTTCACCGAGGCTGGCAACGCCGTACAACTTGCCGCTACCGAAATCCTGGGTATCAGACCAACGGTTGCGTTTCAGAATCGAATCCGGGAAGCGCGTGGTCCAGCCGTAGGTTTTGGCGTAATCATCCAGCGGCCAGAGTAATTTGTCTTTGACCAGCGATCCCATATCGCCGCCGCCCTGGTTGACCTGCGCAATCTGCGGGCCATCACCGGCGGTCAGCGCCAGTTTGAGCGGGATGCGGGTATCTTCAAAGGAGTGCACGGAACGCTGGATGACAATGCCCGGATTTTTTTGCTGGAACGCTTTAATCGCCTGATCCACCGCTTCGGTCTGCTGTGGATAGTTATAAATGTCCCATTCGTTAAGGGTCACGCTGGCGGCCTGCGCCATCGATGCGCCGAGCAGTACCCCAGCGGAAACCAGACGAGACAGGGTGCGCAGAGAGCGATGGAAGTACTGCGAACGTACGGTTGACTCACACATAATGCTCGGTTTCTCCAACAGATGACTGGCATCCCTTCATCTCGACACCCGCAGATCCCGCAGGTTGATTCAGCAGAAATATCGCGCTTATCCATACTTACTTTATGAACAAAAGAAAGTCAAACCTGTGCGGCGCGGAATTTTTGCTCTGTGATGCAGTGCAAAAAGTGAGAAGAAAGGCCCGTCGATCAGCAGAGAATGCTGCTTAATTCAGCAAGAATTGGCGGTAATCAGCCTGTCAGCAATGATGACCAGCATAAATCACTCGTGATTTTGCCAGCCATTAAGCCACTGATAGAGCATATGAAAATCGTATAGTTATGACGAAGAAACGAAGGGGAATGGGTACAAGGCCCGCGCAGCAAGGACCAGCCAGCGCATTTTAGCGCGACTGTCATCGCATCAGTCATGCGCTGCGGTTATGCTTCTGTGCCGCTTTGCGGGATGACGCAATTATTACACCTTGAAAACTAAGTCAGCTTTCATTACCGTAAAAACTGTTCATCTCCTGACCACAGAGGCTCCACCATGACGGCTGAAGGTGTTATTCGTCACGCCACCGAGGCGGATTTTCCCGCGCTCTCGCGTATTTGCTTAGAAACCGCCAATGCGGGAAAGGATGCGACGGCGCTTTATTCCGATCCCGCCCTGCCTGGCCTGCGCTTTGTGATCCCTTACGCGCGCTTCGTCCCTGAGTTTGCCCTGGTGCTGGAGCAGCACGGCGAGGTGGTGGGCTACGCCGTAGCGGTGCCGGATACCCGCACGTTTGAGGCCATCCTCAATCAACAGTGGTGGCCGATGTTGCAGACGCAATATCGCGCCACTCCCGCCAGCGCACCACTCGACAGCAAAGTGCTGGATGCCATCCGTCAGCCGGATGCCGCCGCCGAGCAACTGGTAAGCCAGTGGCCTGCGCATCTGCATATCAATCTGTTGCCTGTGGCACAGCAAGGCGGTTGGGGACGTAAGCTGATCGAGCAATTGTTGACGCTGCTGCGTCAGGCCGGCGTTTCCGGCGTACATCTTGGCGTCAGCCTGCAAAACGAGCAGGTGTGCGGTTTTTATCAGCGCCTTGGCTTTACGCCTATCGTGCGCAGCAACGCCATCTATATGGGCCAGTTACTTTAAGCGAGACACAGCATGACCAGCCTGCATCTGCAAAGCGTTAAGAAATCCTATGAGAACGTGAACGTGATTCACGGTATCGATCTCACCATCAACAGCGGCGAGTTTGTGGTGTTTGTTGGCCCTTCCGGCTGCGGTAAATCGACGCTGTTACGCATGATTGCCGGGCTGGAGGAGATCAGCGACGGCAAGTTGCTGATTGAGGGGGCGGATATGACGCACCAACCCGCCACCGAGCGTGGTATTGCGATGGTGTTTCAGTCCTACGCGCTCTACCCGAATATGACGGTACGCGGCAACCTCGCTTATCCGCTGGAGGTGATGAAACGCCCGAAAGCGGAGATTGAACAGGCGATACGCCAGACCGCCGGGCGTCTGCATTTAACGGAATTGCTGGATCGGCTTCCGCGTGCTCTGTCCGGCGGGCAGCGTCAACGCGTGGCGATAGGCCGCGCCATTATTCGCCATCCGCGCATTTTCCTGTTTGATGAACCGCTGTCGAACCTCGATGCCGAATTGCGTTTGCAGATGCGTATTGAGATCGCCCGCCTGCACGCTTCACTCGGCAATACCATGATTTACGTTACCCATGACCAGTTAGAAGCGATGACGCTGGCTGACCGTATCGTGGTGCTGCGTAAGGGGCAGATTGAGCAGGTTGGCGCACCCCTGGAGTTGTACCGCGACCCGGATAACCTGTTTGTCGCCGGGTTTATCGGCTCACCGAAAATGAACTTCTTGCCAGCCGAAGTGGCGGCGTTGGCCCCCGGTCAGGTGCAACTACGCGTGCCATCGCTGGGGATTCAGGCGTTAACCCTGAAGCTGGCGGCGACCTGCCACGAAGGGCAGAAAGTGACGCTGGGGGTGCGGCCTGAGCATTTTCAGCTCGCCCCGGATGCCAACGCGCCGCTGAGTTTTAGTGCACCGCTGTCGTTCAGCGAGATGCTGGGACATACCAATTATCTTTATCTGGATGTCGGGCAGGAGCGTCTGCTGGTGATTGAGGAGCGCCATGCGACTCATCATGAGATTGGCGAACTGATGCGTTATCAATTGGATGCGGGGAGTTGTTTGTTGTTTGATGAGCAGGGGATGCGGTTGCGGTGAGGAGGTTTCGGCTGCCGGGCCAGCAGCGGTCTGGCACCGGGAAGATTCCGCCCGCCGGGCATCAGGTAGTTTCAGCACCGCCGTGCTGGCGGACGGGTTAAGGCCCGAAGGCGCGGGCCTTAACAATCCGCGCTCGGCGCTGCGGATGCCGCCCACCCCACCGCCTGAAAGCCAGGTGCTTTCTTCATTGCGCGATAAATGGCAGCACGTTACCCGTAGCGGCGCGATAAATCGCGCAAAAAAGAGGCTGGCGCGAGGCCCGGGATTGCAAAGGGCGCGGCCAGGCGCCCTTTGCTCGGTCACCGCACCGGCGAGCTGAAACTGCATCAGCCTGTGGCGAACGAAATCACCCCGATGCCAATGCAAGCAAAACCCGTTTTAAGACGCGATCTCTTCATCCGCCTGCGCGGCCAGCAAATCCAGCAACTTATTCACCGCAAAACCCGCCGCGCCTTGCGCCCACATCCGATTAGACTCGGTCAGGAACTGCAACGGCGTCATATGCGGCGTCAATTTCAGGCGATAGTTCTGGAAGCTTTGGGTGATATGGTCCAGCAGGATACGCGACGCCATCTGCGGCTCCATCGCCAGATAAACCACATCCGGGTCGTAGGCAATTGACAGGTTCGCCAGTGACATCCCCAACTGATGCCCGGCTTCCGCCAGCGCACTCAGCACCTCCGGAGTCGGACGCATATCGAGGTCACGCAACGCCTGCGGCACCTCATCTTTCAACGTGGCAGCCACCCGTTGCAGGATCGCCTGCGATGAGGCGACATCCTCCAACAGGCGTTCGGAGCCGTCGCCCAGCAGGGCATTGCCAATCTCCCCCGCTTTGCCGTGGCGGCCCCGATATAGCTGGCGATCGAGCAGAATCCCTGCGCCAATGCCTTTGCCAAAGGTGGCGATAATCGCCGACTGAGCATGGCCGAGCTGACCAAAAACCAGCGCCGCCATCGCCAGCGCATTGGCGTCGTTTTCGATAAATACCGGCAGCGAAAAACGCTCTTCCAGCAGGCGAGCAATCGGCACGTTGTCCCAGTCCAGCACGCGGGAGCGCACGCAGTATCCGTTGCTGGCATCCACCAATCCGGAAAGCGCCAGGCCAATCGCCCCCACTTTCTTGCCCTCGACGCCACGCAAGAACTTCGCCAGCGCATCGCCCAGTTGCTTGGGCGTCATCGCACCGGAAGGCATCTGCTGCTCGCCAATAATGTTGCCACCAAGGTCGGTCAGCACGATCAAATTGCGTTCGGCGTTGAGCTGGATACCCACCACGCTGGCGTGGTCAGGATTAAGACCGAGCAGGGTTTTTGGACGCCCCATCGAAACGCGTCGCAACCCCAGCTCCTGCACAATGCCCCGCGTCAGCAGGCGATTGGTGGCCTGCGAAACCGTTGACATACTCAAGCCGCTGCGCACTTTCAGATCGGACTGGCTGATCGGCGCATTTTCGACAATCAGCCGCAGAATTCGGGCGGTTACGTTCGGAGCGATCATGGTTCTCTTTATCAGCAGAATGAAAAGGTTATGCGGGTTGGCTCAGGCTAAACTGCGTGGCAAGCCGGATCGCGCCACTCAGCGCATCCCCCTGCGGCGGCACCAGCAACGCGGCGATCTCCGCCGGAAGCCAGGGCTGAATCGGGGCGGCTAAGCCTCCCATCAGCGCCAGATTACCATGACTACGCGCCAGCAGCGGCTGCACCATCTGCGCGATATCCGCTGCGGTTTGCTGAATCAACGTCGTGCCATGCACATCTCCCGCCTGCGCGGCAGCGAAAACGTCCGGCACCACCCGGCCCCAGTCAGCCGGAGTGGCATGACGTGACCAGATTAGCATCTGTTCCGGGCTGTCGTGATAATGCGCCATGATGCGTTGCGTCAGCGCAGAAGGTGGCACAATGCCTTCGTGTGCCAACAGCGCCAGCCTGAGTGCGCGCTGGCCCAGCACCGCGCCCGATCCGGCATCGGACAGGGCAAAACCCCAGCCGCCGAGCAGCGTAAATTGCGTGCCATCCCAGGCTGCCCCCTGGCTACCGGTGCCGGTGATAAACACCGCACCCGGCGCGCCATGATGCGCACCGGCACAGGCGATTTCGACATCGGTGAAGAGATAGCGTGCCTGACAAACCGGCTGCCAGCTCTCCAGCCGGGCTTTCACCGAGGCAACATTGGCCCCCGCCAGCCCCGCCACCAGCACCGTTTGCGCCCGC
This sequence comes from Pantoea phytobeneficialis, assembly GCF_009728735.1. Taxonomy (NCBI): domain Bacteria; kingdom Pseudomonadati; phylum Pseudomonadota; class Gammaproteobacteria; order Enterobacterales; family Erwiniaceae; genus Pantoea; species Pantoea phytobeneficialis. The sequence continues at coordinate 440,480 of NZ_CP024636.1, read as the reverse complement.
GCCGTCGCCGGTAAGGCCGCCTGGGTGAAGAGATCGTCAATCACCCGATCAATCGCATCAATGGCCGCCTCAAACTGCGACCAGACGTTAGCAGGCCCACCGCGCGCTTCCGCCAGCAGCTGTCCCTGAGCGTCGGTGAGACGTCCACGACAGTGCGTACCACCACCATCAATACCCAGCATCAGTGACTGCACGCGCTTCCTCCTGCTTTGCCCCGCACGGAATGACTCTATATAGATGTGCGAAAGATAGGGTAAAAAAACTTAAATCGCAATAACAAATAAATATGGAAGCCACAACACCAAATAAAAATGATTAAAATCATACAAATAATAAAAACACGCATTTCTTTTACCAGGATATCCATTGACATTAGTTTTTCTGCCGTAATAAGTTAGCGGTCATATTATCAGCAGCCTGATGGGTCGGGCGGCTAACAGGCAACGGGCTTCAGGGGTACAACATGAAAGTGGGCATTATTGGTCTTGGCTTTCGTCTTTCCCATGTGGTGAAAGAGTTCAGCAAAGCCGATACAGAGTTCTCCGTCGTGGGTTATGTCGATCCGGCTCCGGCGGGTTTACCTAATCTTCACACCTTCGGCATCGATCCCGGCAAAGCATTCGACAGCATCGACGCCCTGCTGAGTCATGGCGGCTTTGATCTGCTGCTGGTCGGTTCACCGAACTTTATGCATCTTGAGCATATCCGTCAGGGACTCGCCGCGGGTTATACCGTCTTCACTGAGAAGCCGGTGGTGATCAATGAAGAACAGACTATGGCGATGGCGCAGCTGGTGCAGCAATACGGGCATGAACGCATTCTGGTCGGCCTGGTGCTGCGTTACTCGCCGCTGTACCACGATCTGCTTTCAGCGCGTGATGACAACCGTCTCGGAGAAATCACCTCCATCGAAGCCACCGAACATATCAAGCCGTACCACGGTGCCTTCTTCCAGCGTGACTGGCGTCGTCTGGAAAAATACGCCGGTCCCTACATTCTGGAAAAATGCTGCCACGATATCGATCTGTATCAGGGATTGATGGGTGAACGTCCAGTGCGCGTCGCCAGCTTTGGTGGCCGTAAATCCTTTACCCCGCAACACGCGCCGCAAGGTGCCGTGACGGCAGATTCCGAGTTGTATCACGTCAAGCCGAGCGGCTGGTCAAGCACCGATGCGGTGTTCGACAGCGACGCCGATATCGTTGACTACCAGACAGCGCTGATTGAATACGCCGGTGGCGCTACCCTCGCCTTCCACGCCAACCTTAACGTGCCGGATGAGTTCCGTCGTTTCTGCGTCATGGGCACCGATGGCATGGCTGAGGGCGACTTTGTACGTAACTACTTCCGTGTGCACAACGCCCGAACTGGCGAACGTGAAGTGGATACCGTCTACAGCGGCAACGCTTACGATGGCCACTATGGCGCTGATGCCCTGATGGCCGAAGAAATCGTGAAACACATTAAACAGGGAACGCCGCTGAAGGTCACGGTGGTGGACGCGCTGGAAGCGGGACTCACCGCGATAAAAATCGACGAAGCGCGAAAATCGAAAACCGTGGTGGATATGACAGAAAGCTGGAAAAAATTTGATGCCAGCCTGGGGAAAACAGCGGCCGTCTGACGGCCACTGCTCGCGATCCCAGCCCCCTGATCGCGAGCTTTGTCATGGCAGTTCGGACTGGCAATACCCTTAACCGGCCTGTTGGCCGGTTTTTGTTGCCTGCGGCACCACCGGATCGTTCTCCAGCCGCTGACGTTTCCGCAGATGCGGGAAAAGGGTCATCCAGAGCGCCACCACCACCAGCGTACCAATACCGCCGAGCGCCGCAGCTGGCACTGCACCCAGCCACGCCGCCAGCATCCCGGACTCAAATTCACCCAGCTGGTTGGAGGTATTAATAAAGATGGCGTTCACCGCGTTGACGCGCCCCCGCATATCGTCCGGGGTATCCAACTGAACCAACGCGCCGCGAATCACCATGCTGACCATATCAAACGCCCCAAGCGCGGCCAGCGCCAGTAGCGACAGCCACAACTGGCTGGAAAGCGCAAAGATAAGCGTCGCCACTCCAAAACCGGCCACCGCGCCAAACATGATCATCCCGACGTGCTTTTCCAGTTTGTGACGACTGAGCCATACACCGACCACCAGCGCCCCGACTGACGGCGCGCCACGTAACATCCCCAACCCCCAGGGTCCGGTGTGCAGAATGTCTTTGGCGAAAATAGGCAGCAGCGCGGTCGCCCCGCCTAGCAGCACCGCAAACAGATCGAGTGAAATCACCCCAAGCACATCTTTGCGTTCACGGATGAAATGCACACCGGCAAACAGGTTGGTGAGGTTCATCGGCAGGCGCGTTTGCGGCGGGCGTTCATAGCGGATACGGCTGACCAGCAGCAGTGAGAACAAATAAAACAACGCCGAAACACCGTACACCACATCCGGTCCGGCTACGTACAGCAACCCACCGAGCGTAGGCCCAATGATCACCGCGGCCTGTCCACCGACCGCGTTAGCCGCCGTTGCGCGAGCCAGAATCTGTGGCGGCACCAGCGCGGGCAGCATCGAGGATAATGCCGGCCACTCCAGCGCCTTGGCGACGGCAATCAGAAATACCAGGCTCCAGATAGCGGTTTTATCTGCCCAGTTGAATAACGTCAGCGCCACTAACGCCAGCAGCGCTCCCCACTCGACCAGTTGTCCCAGCAGCACAATTCGCCGCCGGTCGAACTGATCGGCCAGATGTCCGGCTGGTAACGCCAACAGCACCGATGGCAGAAACTGCATCAGGCCGATCATCCCCAACGCCATCGCGCTGTTGGTCAGCGAGTAGATTTGCCAGCTGACGGCAACGGAAAACATCTGAAAACCAAATGAGGAACAGGTGCGCGCCAGCCAGAAAGCAACAAACGACCTGTGCCGCAGCAGCGAGCCATCCGCTGCTGATGTCAGAGAACCCATATTTATCCCATCCTGAATTGCAGTTCCGGCCAGTGTCGTTGCACAAGCCTTATGAAAAAACCTCGCTGAGGTTTTCCTTATCTTTTTCAGGCGACAGAGTGCGGGATTTTGGCGGCTCAGGCAACGGCAAGGCGTGCTCTTTAAAAACAGTTGGTTATATAAAAAAAATCCAAGCATAGAGCTCTGAATATTAGCAGGCTTATTTTTTATTGAGGAAATAGCGTAAACCACCAGAGAAGGGCAATAAGACGTTAATTAATGTATTAATAATACCTAATATCTCTTTAGCAGAGACAGATAAAAAAGGTGATCTTCACAAAGGAAACGTTTTATATTAGAAAACTGTTCACAGCAGCAGTCGCACCATTTTTATTATAAATAAACCCTTCCAGTTAATTAATATATTTATAGAGATAAATGGAAAACAGTTCATACAACCCTTATGTTACTGAGCGTATCCGCCGCTTCGATGGCAGGATAACCGGCGCTTGCTATTCATCACCCCTTATAAATTCTGGGCAGAATAGTCATGCATCACTTAACGATCGCAACATAGTTTCCTTACATAACCAATTTTTTGATGAAACAGCGTTAATAATTACCCCATTACAGGGAAATAGGCTTACGGATTTATTACAGACACCAGAAAATTATTCCTGCCTGCGATCAGACAATGTCCGACTGGCCATTAACTATGAGGCGTTGCAGCAGAATGGTCCCGCCCTAAAGTCCCTGGCACAGGATTTTAGTTTCTGGCTCTACGATGTAGCGACACCGGGAACCCAGTGGCGAAATATTGAGGAATTTCCCTTCAGCGGCATTGTGCTGACCCATGTTTTTTTCAACGAAAATTATCTCAAGTTCAGCTTTCCCTTTCTCCTCTCTGCCTTCCGGGAAAGAGAAGCAGAGGTGATATTACGCACCCCGACTTTAACACTGACGGATGAGTGCTATGCTCGATTACATATCAGTGGCTGGCAGGAACAACGCACCAGCAGCGATTTATTTGAAGTGTAAACGGTTACACAAAATAGCGCGCTCAGCAAAAACAGCCCGATCAATTCGGGCATGTTACCGGTAATACCCTTATAAAATGTTGTGTCATTCCCCATTCTGAAGTCCAAAGCGCTGAAAAAGATCAAACCTGTTAACGTTTTTAAGATAAAATTTAACGCAAAGGGATCATCAGGCGTCACGGAAGCGTTCCGGAGTGGACATTTACATCACCTCGTACCTTATATCGGGATTCGGCGCAACGCGTTGTTTCCTTTAGTCTTATGGCGAAAAAAGAGGTCAACATTATGGGGAAAAATTCCTCATCTTTTGGCGTAATTCGTTTCCTGACAGTGCTGTTCGCACTGCTGACAGGGGCGTTTATGCTGATTGGCGGCGCGTGGTTAGCCGCCATTGGAGGTTCCTGGTACTACGTAATTGGCGGTGTGGTTATGTTAATCACCGCTATTCTGCTGTGGCGTCGTAGCGGTTCAGCATTGGTGTTGTACGCCTTGCTGCTGCTGGCTACGTTGGTGTGGGGCGTATGGGAAGTCGGTTTCGACTTCTGGGCGCTGGCACCGCGTACTGACGTGCTGGTGATTTTTGGCGTCTGGCTGGTGTTGCCGTTTGTGTATCGCAAACTCAACAACGCCGGAAAAGGTGCGCTGGGCATTATGGGCATCGCCCTGGTTGCCAGTGCGCTGGTGCTGGCGTGGGCAGTATTCCACGATCCGCAAGAGCTGAATGGCACTCTGCCAGCCACCGAAGCCAATGCCCCGCAGGCACAACCGCTGAGCAACATCGCCGATGGCGACTGGCCTGCTTACGCGCGTGACCAGCAAGGCACCCGCTTCTCACCGCTGAAGCAGATCAACGCAGATAACGTGAAAAATCTGCAAGTTGCCTGGCAGTTCCAGACGGGTGACCTGAAGACGCCAAACGATCCGGGTGAAATCACTGATGAAGTGACCCCGATTAAAATCCGCGACACCCTGTATCTCTGCTCACCGCACCAAATCCTGTTTGCACTGGATGCGAAAACCGGTAAGCAGAAGTGGAAATTTGATCCAGGCTTGAAGCCGAACCCGACCTTCCAGCACGTAACCTGTCGTGGCGTTTCTTACCACGAAGTTCCGGCCGCTGCTGATGCGTCTGGCACCCAGCCTGCGCTGTGCTCACGCCGCATTTACCTGCCGGTAAACGATGGTCGTCTGTTCGCGCTGGATGCGGAAACCGGTGAGCGTTGTGCTGCTTTCGGCAACAACGGCGAGCTGGATCTGCAACACAAACAGCCGGTGCTGACCCCAGGCCAGTATGAGCCGACTTCACCACCGATCATCACCGATACCACCATTGTGATTGCCGGTGCGGTGACGGATAACTACTCAACCCGTGAGCCGTCTGGTGCCATCCGTGGCTTTGACGTCAATACCGGTAAACTGCTGTGGGTGTTCGATCCGGGCGCGAAAGATCCGAACGCGATTCCTGATGATGAACATACCTTCACCATGAACTCGCCTAACTCCTGGGCGCCGGCGGTGTACGATCCGAAACTGGATATCGTTTACCTGCCGATGGGCGTGTCTACCCCGGATATCTGGGGCGGTAACCGCACACCAGAACAGGAGCGCTATGCGAGCAGCGTACTGGCGCTGAACGCCACCACCGGTAAGCTGGTGTGGTCGTATCAGACCGTGCATCACGATCTGTGGGATATGGACCTGCCGTCACAGCCGACGCTGGCCGATATCACTGACAAAGATGGCAACACCGTACCGGTGATTTATGCTCCGGCGAAAACCGGTAACATCTTTGTGCTGGATCGTCGCACCGGTAAGCCAGTTGTTCCGGCACCGGAAACCCCGGTTCCGCAGGGCGCAGCGAAAGGTGACCACGTTTCTCCGACTCAGCCTTATTCAGAACTGACCTTCCGTCCGAAGCAGAATCTGACTGATAAGGATATGTGGGGCGCGACCATGTACGACCAGCTGGTGTGCCGCGTGATCTTCAAGCGTCTGCGCTATGACGGTCCGTTCACCCCACCGTCTGAGCAGGGTACGCTGGTGTTCCCGGGTAACCTCGGTATGTTCGAATGGGGCGGCATTGCGGTCGATCCGCATCGCCAGATCGCTATCGCTAACCCGATGGCCCTGCCGTTCGTCTCCAAACTGATTCCGCGCGGTCCGGGCAACCCGATCGAGCCGCCGAAAGGCGCGGAAGGGGGTTCTGGCACCGAAACCGGTATCCAGCCGCAGTACGGCGTGCCGTATGGCGTGGAGCTGAACGCGTTCCTGTCACCGTTTGGTCTGCCGTGTAAACAACCGGCGTGGGGCTATGTCTCTGCCGTTGACCTGAAAACCAACGAAACCGTGTGGAAAAAACGCATTGGTACGGTTCGTGATAGCGCGCCGGTTCCGCTGCCGTTCAAGATGGGTATGCCGATGCTCGGCGGCCCGATCACCACAGCCGGTAACGTATTCTTCATCGGTGCGACCGCAGATAACTACCTGCGTGCCTTCAGCACCAACACCGGTGAAATGCTGTGGCAGGCACGTTTGCCAGCAGGCGGCCAGGCAACGCCGATGACCTACGAAATGGATGGCAAGCAGTATGTTGTCATCGCTGCCGGTGGTCACGGTTCGTTTGGCACCAAGCTGGGCGATTATGTGATTGCCTACGCACTGCCGGACAATAAATAGCGTAAATAAAACAGGCGGACTCAGTCCGCCTGTTTTATGCATTCAAAACCGTAGCGGCGCGATTTATCGCGCAGTTTTAAAGGCGCGCGATAAATCGCGCCGCTACGCATCAATGCTTCCGCAGCACCCGCGCATTCAACACCGCACACAACGCCATAATCACGCAGGTTGCCAGAAACACTGGCCGCATGCCGAAAGCCCCGCCGACAAAGCCGCCAAACAACGGGCCGCTCACCTGACCGACATACTGCGCCGACGTTGAGTATCCCAGCATTTTCCCCACCTGGGTTTGCGGCACATTGTGGCGAATCAACGCCGTGACGCACGGCATCAGCCCACCCAAGGCCATCCCCATCAGAAAACGCAGCACCACCAGTTGCCAGGCTGCGGTAATAAACGCCTGAGGAATCAGCAGCAACGCGCATGCAATCAAACCATAAATCAGTACCCGGCCATGACCGATACGGTCGGCCAGCCGTCCGAGACGTGGTGCAGAAAGAATGCTGCCGAGTGCAGCGGCTGCCATCACCAGGCCGGCGGTGACGGTAATCGCGTGGTCGCCGCTGACAAACTGCCCGACATACAGCGTGATAATCGGTTCAATCGACATATTGGCGAAAATCAATAACATGCCGGATAACCACATCAAACGTACCACCGGCAGGTTCACCGCTTTCTCATCGGCGCTGCTGCTCTGCACCGCCTTTTTCGCCTGACGCGGCGCTTCTTTCAGCAAAAAAGTGGTGGCGAGAAAAGCGAGAAAAATCACCGCACCGGTCAGCCAAAAGGTATGACGAATGCCGATCAACGGCGGCAGCACGCCGCCCAGTAACGGCCCCACCACATTACCCGCCATAATACCGGACGACAGCATACCCAGCGCCCAGCCGGTCTGCTCTTTCGGCGTTTGTGCCGCCACCAGGATGGTGGAGCCGGATGCGTAGCCGCCGAGCAAACCAGCCAGCAGACGCAACGCCACCAGTTGCCAGGGCGCGGTTGCCATACCAATCAATGACATGGCAATCGCCATCCCCAGGCTGGCGCGGATCAGCATCAGTTTGCGACCATAGCGATCCGCCAGCTTGCCCCACAGCGGCGCAGTCAGCGCAGCGCTGAGGAAGGTAGCGCCATAGGCCGCCCCCGACCAGCGTGCAATCGCTGCCGGTTCCTGCACCCCGAGTTGCTGTACATACAACGGCAAAAACGGCAGCAGAAGCGTCATCGCCACGATGGTGCTGAAGGAACCGAGTACGCAGACGAACAAATTTCGCCGCCAGTGTTGCTGTTCAGGCGCTAACGCCGTTGGAGGTTGCTGCATGATGATATCCCTGTTTTAAGCTGACATTCAGGCTAACAGCGGTATCGTGTCGATAACAGAGCAACCGGGATATTTGCCACGCAGCGCGCTATTGTTGCCAAAATGCAACAATCAGTTCTCACCCAATGCGGTGATCAGCGCATCGCACAATAACGTCACTGGCGAGGAGGGTTCTGGCTGCGTTTTCAGCAGCAGATAACTGTGCAGGCGATCCATTTGCCACTCCGGCAGCACCTGCACGATATCCCCCTGCGCCAACGCTTCACGCGTCATATAAGCCGGTAGATAGGCAATACCGGTGCCTGCCAGCGCCGCATTCAGCAATGCCATGCTGTTATTGGCACGGAAGCGACTACGAACATCCAACGCCAGCCGCTGCTTATCACGGCGAAACGGTAGCGCAGCGGTGTGGGCTGGGCCGTGGAACAGCAACAAATCGTGGCGCGTGAGCTTTTCGGGATGATCGATAACCGGATGCGCGGCCAGATAATCAGGCGCGGCGTACAAGCCCCAGTCAATGGTGCTCAATTCGCGATAATCAGGGGTTTCTGGTGCGCGCGCGCGAATGACGATCGCCACATCCGCGAGGTTCGAAAGGTCTTCACTGACACGATCGGTCAGTTCAAGATCAACATTGATATGGATATGGCGACGAATAAAGCGGTTTAACGTCGGCACCACGCACTGGCAGCCAAAGGTCACCGGTGCCTGCAAACGCACGTTGCCGGTCGGCAGTTGATGCACCTGTTGGACAAAGGCATCAGCGCGATGCATCTCATCCATCAGGCGGATGCAAAAGGGATAATAGGCCTGGCCAAGTTCCGTCAATGCCACTTTACGCGTGGTGCGCTGCAATAATTTGATGCCGAGGCGTACTTCCAGCCGGGCAATTTCACGGCTGACATAGGATTTTGATACGCCGAGGGTGCGGGCTGCTTCGCTAAAACTTTGCCGTTCAACCACGCGCGCAAACAGCATCATGGCGGTGAGATTGTCGCTGTTGTCCATTGTCCATAACCGGCAGAGTAAGGGAGAACAGCAGCTTAAAAGGATTAGTGCGGAATAGCACCTGATTTCCCGCGCCCACATGGCAACGGGAAATCAGGTTGGCGACTCAACTGGCCACCGCCAGCGGAAATAACAGACGATCCGGTTCGACACGGCGCTGACGACGCAGCTGACCCGGTGTGACGCGGAAGTAGTTTTTAAAGGTGCGGGTGTAAGCCTGCTGCGTGTCGAAGCCGTAGCTCATCGCCACTTGCAGGATCGCCTCATCACTGTTCAGTAACGTCAACGCCGATTCGGTCAACCGACGCTGGCGAATGTACTCAGCCAGTGAAAATCCGGTGTGCTGACGAAACAGACGTTGCAGATGCCAGCGGGAATACCCGGAACGGCGTGCGACTTCATCCAGATGCAAATCGTGTCCTAAGTTGTCTTCTATCCAGTCCAGCAAACTGCGGATAAATTGACTCTGATTCATGGCTCCTCCTGATACGACGTGATGTCCAGTGAAGCCACTTTAGCGCGTTAAATTTATCCCTTAATTAGCGGAAAATTAGCGCAGAATTAGCAAGGGGAAAACGGGTGTAATTCTGCGCTAATTTTCCAGCGCTACACTTTGTTCATACATTTGGGAGGGCATCATGCGTGTGCTGCTGGTTGAAGATGATGAAATGATTGGCGCGAACTTGCAGCAGGCGCTGGAGGCCGCTGGCTGGTCGGTGGACTGGGTACGGGATGGCGTGTTTGCCACCAATGCCTGGACTGAAGGCGGCTACAGCTGCGTGTTACTCGACCTGGGCTTACCGCGGGAAGATGGCATCCATGTCCTACGCCGCGCCCGTACCCGTGGCGATATGACGCCGGTGCTGGTGCTGACCGCGCGTGATACCGTGGCCCAGCGTGTTCAGGGACTCGACAGCGGTGCCGATGATTACCTGCTAAAACCCTTTGATTTACAAGAGGTCCTGGCGCGAATGCGAGCGATTACCCGACGTCGTCACGGTGCGGCGGATTCCCTGTTAGGCAGCGGCGACGTGCAGCTCGATATGATGACGCGTGAAGTGCTGTATAAAGGGCAGCGTGAGCAACTTACCGCGCGTGAATACGCCCTGCTTTATGCGCTGCTGGAGCGTCCGGGCGCCATTCTTTCACGCGAACAACTGGAAAACCGCATCTACGGCTGGGGCGAAGAAGTCACCAGCAATGCGGTTGATGTCTTAATTCATGGCATGCGCCGCAAGCTGGATAACGAAGTGATTCGCAACGTGCGCGGCCTGGGGTGGCGAGTCCCTGCAATATGAAACCCTTCACGTTTATGCGTTCCCTGCGTAATAAATTGCTGACTACCCTGTTGCTGATGCATCTGGCGATGATCGGTGGTGTCACCTCCTATTTTTACAGCTGCTACGGCGACATGATCGGCACTATGAAGGACGATCAGCTGGCAAAAATCGCCGATGCCTGGGCCAGCAGCAAACGCATTCCTGCCCTGATGCCGCTGATGCTCAACGCCGATAAACTCAAAAGCGCCTATGTGGTGCAATTGTGGGATGACAATCAGCAGCTGCGCGCCAGTTCCTGGCCGGAGTTGAATGCGCCATTGCAAAATAAAAAAGGCTGGAGTGACGTTAAGATCGGAGATTGTGAAGACTGCGACTGGCGTGTCTTCAATCGCCCCGGCGAACCCGGCAGTGAAATCGCTGCCATTCAGGTGCTCTACAACATCGGCTATATGAAAAGCGTGATGGTGAAGCGCGCACTGTCAGCCATTATTCCGTTGATTTTAATGATGCCGCTCTCGCTGCTGGTGATCTGGCTGGTGGTGCGCGCCATTACGCGCGACTTACGCGTGGCCTCGCGCCAGATTGCCGCCCAGGAGATGTTGCATCCCGACAGCGTCCCCCCGGATGGCTTACCGGACGAAATCCTGCCGCTGGTTGCCGCCTATAACTCGCTACTGGATAAACTGCGTGCTGCCTGGTCGTCACAGCGCCAGTTCCTCGAAGATGCCGCCCACGAACTGCGCACGCCGGTCACCGCCGTGACGTTGCAGCTGGAGAACCTACGCCAGCATATTCAACCGGGCGAGGCCAGCCGTCAGTTTGATCAACTGGAAGCGGGCGTGACCCGTACCCGCCATCTGGTGACACAGCTGCTGAACATCTCGCGCCAGGAAGATCAGTCGGTGGTCGCCACGGTAGAAAATATTGAGCTGGAAGACCTGCTGAAGGAGAGTATCGAGCAGCTGATGGTGGTGGCCGATAAGCGCGGGATTGATATCGGTTTTAACGGCACTGCCCACTACCGCATCCAGGCCAGTCGTTCCGATTTACGCAGCCTGTTTGACAACCTGATCGGTAATGCCATGCTGCACACCCCCGAAGGCAGCCTGGTGGATGTGCTGCTGCATCGCGTCGGCAATCACACCGTGGTGGATATTGTTGATAACGGGCCGGGTATGCCGGAAGGCTTTATCGAACGCGCGTTTGACCGCTTCACTCGCTCGCCTGATGTGCAGGCCCAGGGTAGCGGCCTTGGGCTGTCGATTGTTCGCAGCGTGGCGCAAAAACACCGTATGCAGGTGGCACTGTCGAACTGCCTCAATCCGCAGGGTCAGATTTGCGGTTTGCAGGTGCGAGTTACCCTCCCTTAATAGCTGTCTCTCATCCGTAACGGCGCTGTTTATTCCTGCTCCTCATCCGTAGCGGCGCGATTTATCGCGCTGTTTTTTTGTGCTGTGCCCCTCCACGCAAAAAGATGCGCGATAAATCGCGCCGCTACAGGCAAAAAGACGCGCGATAAATCGCTCCGCTACATCCGATTCCCCCATAAGCATTTTGCAACGCGTCGCGACAACGTAAACGGTTGCGGGGTTCCGTTCGATCCATGACATTTATGTGACATAACTCACATTTTTGGTGAATGGAATTGCAACACTTTTTGACAAACGTGATCAAAATCTATTTTCTATCGGACTGATACAGGCACCCTACGCGAGCTTTAAAAACCGGCAGCTCAGACCGGCTTAAAACAATTCACCGCCCACCCCTGGGATCGACTGACACCGATCGCGCATTTTTGCGACGATCACGAGCATGTGGTTAACGATAATGAAATATAAAGCATTGATAGCAGGGGCCTTACTGGCCAGCAGCTGGACCGGCGCGACCCAAGCAGCAGACAGCAACCCGCAATACCTTTCCGACTGGTGGCATCAGAGCGTCAACGTGGTGGGCAGTTATCACACCCGTTTCGGACCACAGTTTAATAACGACGTGTATCTGGAATACGAAGCCTTTGCCAAAAAGGACTGGTTTGATTTCTACGGCTACGCCGACCTGACCAACTTCTTCGGTGTGGGCAACAGCAACGCTAACGGTATTTTCGACCACGGTTCGCCGCTGTTCATGGAAATTGAGCCGCGTTTCTCCATCGATAAGCTGACCGGTACCAGCCTGGCGTTTGGTCCGTTTAAAGAGTGGTACTTCGCCAACAACTACATCTACGACATGGGCCGCAACGCGTCGCAGCGCCAGAACACCTGGTATATGGGTCTGGGCACCGATATCGACACCCATTCCGATGTGGGCCTGTCGCTGAACGTGTACGCGAAATACCAGTGGCAGAACTACGGTGCCGCCAACGAAAACAGCTGGGATGGCTATCGCTTCAAGGTGAAATACTTTGTGCCGATTACCGACCTGTGGGGCGGTAAGCTGAGCTATATCGGCTTCACCAACTTCGACTGGGGTTCCGATCTGCGTGACGAAACCGGTCCATCACGTACCAGCAACTCGATTGCATCCAGCCACATTCTGTCGCTGAACTACGACCACTGGCATGTTTCTACCGTGGCGCGTTATTTCCACAACGGTGGACAGTGGGCTGATGGCCAGGAGCTGAACTTCGGCAATGGTCCGTTTGAAGTGAAATCAACCGGCTGGGGTTACTACCTGGTTGTGGGTTATAACTTCTAACTTAGCTAACGCCACCTTCATCCGTAGCGGCACGATTTATCGCGCAATGTTTTCCGGCACAGCGCCGAATTGCGCGATAAATCGCGCCGCTACGGGGTAACATCGGTGACTAAATTCTTGGTTTATAAGCATTCACCATCCACGGCACACCGAACTTATCGGTGAACATGCCAAAACCATTCGCCCAGAACGTCGGCTCCCAGCTTTTTGTCACCTGCCCGCCGGCAGACAACGCATCAAACCAACGCTTGCCCTGCACTTCATCTGGCGTGGAGAGACTCACTGCAAAGCCGTTGTAGTGCGCCTCACGATTCCCGTCACTCAACATAATTTCGCCCTGCCCGATGCGCAGGTGCGCGTGCATGATATGTTCCGGTGGAAAGGTCATCCCGGAGGGACAACCTTCTGTGGATTCCGTCTCCGGCATATCGCCAAAGGTCATTTTAAACAGCAACTCGCCGTCAGTCGCCTCAAGGTAGAATGCGATGGCCTCTTCGCAGCGGCCGTCATAAAACAAATAAGGGGTAATTTGCATGGTCGGTTCTCCAGAGTGAACGCCCGATGCCAAGTGTAGTGGCTGCCAGCCAAACAGGACGCGAGCCGGGCCGCACTCTTACCTTTGTTGACAATAGCGCCGGAACAGCTGCGCCATATAGGCGCTCATCGGCGTCAACGCCGTGTCCTTACGCTGAATCAGATAAAAGTTTGCCTTGGGTAACGGATCATCCAGCTCCAGCGCCACCAGCTGGCCGCCGTGGGTTGGGTCTTCAATCACATCTCGCGAGATAATGCTGACGAAATCGGTCTTTGCCACCAGGCTGGTACAGGCCATAAAGGTTTCGCAAGTGACGACGATTTTTGGTGCCATGCCGCGCTCGCCAAACATATCGTGCAGCAGCCGATAATAGCTGCCCTGCGGCGTCGGCATGGTCCAGTCACAATGCTGCAACTCCGCCAGCGAGCGTGCATGAGCCATCGGATGACCTTTACGCACCACCACCTGATAATCTCGCTCCATCAGTCGTTCGTAGGTCAGTTCCTGATCGAGATGGCTTTGGTCGTAAGTGTTGATGGTGAAATCCAGCTCCCCCTGGCGCAGCTCATGTACCATCGCCACCAGTTGGCCTTCGACGATACGCACCTTTACCAGCGGATATTCGCGGTGAAAATGATTGATCACCTGCGGCATCACGGTACGCGCGATGCTGCCGCCGACGCCAATATTCACCCTGCCGCCCGCCAGCCCCAGTCGCTGCTGAATATCTTCCTGCGCGACGCGCAGTTCTTCCAGTACCAGGCTGGCATGCCGAAAAAAGTTATCACCAATATCGGTCAGGGTAACGCCCTGATGGCGTCGTTCAAATAAACGCGCGCCGAGTACCAATTCCAGTTCCTGGATCGACTTAGTCAGCGCAGGCTGCGATACGCCTGACAGACGGCTGGCAGCGCGGATGCTGCCCTGGCGGGCCACATCAACAAAGGCGCGGAGCTGATGCAATTTTAAGTTAGCAGGCATAGTTACTCGGTGATAACCGTTGTTTATCAGGAACAAGATATTCGCATCTTATGCGCGCCAATACCATTGTGTAGATTCGGGACAATGCATAAAAAACCAACATAAAGGATATGCCGATGAAAACCCTTTCCGACCGCGTCAGCGCCCTGGTACCACAAATGCAAAGCTGGCGACGCGACCTGCATCAGTTTGCTGAGTCGGGCTGGCTGGAATTTCGTACCGCCACCCTGGTTGCCGAGGAGCTGCATCGTCTTGGTTATCAACTGCAACTGGGCCGTGAAGTGGTGGATGCCGATGCGCGTATGGGGTTGCCTTCAGCCGCAGTACTGGCGGCACAGGAAGCGCGCGCCCTGGAGCAGGGGGCGCTACCGCAGTGGCTCCGCCATTTCTCCGGCGGCTTCTGTGGCATAGTTGCCACCCTGGCAACCGGTCGCCCTGGCCCGGTGATGGGCTTCCGCGTCGATATGGACGCGCTCGACCTCAATGAAAGCACCGCCGCCGATCACCTGCCGCAGCGCGAAGGCTTTGCCTCCTGCAATGCAGGCATGATGCACGCCTGCGGTCATGACGGTCATACCACCATCGGCCTTGGCCTCGCCAACGTGTTGATGGCGATGAAAGACCAACTGAGCGGCACCATCAAACTGATTTTCCAGCCCGCCGAAGAGGGCGTACGCGGCGCGAAAGCCATGGTGGCAGCGGGTGTAGTGGATGATGTGGATCTGTTTACCGCCATCCATCTCGGCACCGGCGTGCCTGCCGGCGAAATCGTTTGCGGCAGCGACAGCTTCCTCGCCACCACCAAACTCGATGTGCAATTCACCGGGGTGGGAGCCCATGCGGGTGGTCGCCCGGAAGAGGGACGCAACGCCCTGCTGGCCGCTGCGCAGGCCACGCTGGCGCTGCACAACCTGCCGCAACACAGCGGCGGCGTAGCGCGTGTTAACGTCGGCGTGTTACAGGCTGGGACCGGCCGCAACGTGGTAGCCGACACTGCGCTGATGAAGGTTGAGACGCGCGGCGTCAGTAACCAGGTGAACGACGATATTTATCAGCAGGCGCTGCGTGTGATTGCCGGTGCCGCAGCGATGTACGGCGTTGAATCCGACGTCAAACTGATGGGCGGCGCACGTAGCTGCACCCCAAGCCAGCCGTGGGTCGCGTTTATCCACCAGCAGGCAGAAGCGCTGGGGCTGTTCGACTCGGTCATCGACACCAAAAAGCAGGCCGCCGGTTCCGAAGATGCCACCTATATGCTGGAGCGCGTGCAGCAGCGCGGCGGTCAGGCATCCTACGTGATTTTCGGTTGCGAGCTGGCGGCAGGCCACCACAACGCGAAGTTCGATTTCGATGAAGGCATCATGGCGGTGGCGGTACAAACCCTCGCCACGCTGGCACTGAATGGGGCACAGTTCGGAGTCCAGTCATGAGCCATCCTGACTTTATCGATCACTACATCAATCAACATCAGGCGCGCTTCAGCGCCATCAGCGACGCCATCTGGGATGTGCCAGAAACCCGTTTTGAAGAGACGCAATCCTCGGCGTTACTGGCCGATGCACTGGAGCAGGAAGGCTTCAGCGTCGAGCGCGGCGTGGGGGGTATCGAAACGGCGTTTATCGCCAGCATCGGCAGCGGTAAACCGGTGATCGCCATTCTGGGTGAGTTCGATGCCCTGGCCGGTCTGAGCCAGAAAGCGGCCTGCGCTGAGCCGCAGCCGCTGGTGGAGAACGGCAACGGCCACGGTTGCGGTCACAACCTGCTGGGCACGGCGGGGATGGCGGCCGCCTTCGCCATCAAGGCCTGGTGGGCAGAGCACGGCCAGCGCGGCACGCTGCGTTTTTACGGTTGCCCCGGCGAAGAAGGCGGTTCCGGCAAAACCTATATGGTGCGCGAAGGGTTGTTTGACGATGTTGATGCGGCAGTGACCTGGCACCCGGAAGGTTTCAGCGGCATGTTTAACCTCAGCACCCTTGCCAATATCCAGGCGGCGTTCCACTTCAAAGGGGTGGCAGCGCACGCGGCCAACTCGCCACATCTGGGGCGCAGCGCCCTCGACGCCGTCACGCTGATGAATACCGGCGCGAACTTTCTGCGTGAACATATCGTGCAGGAAGCGCGCGTCCATTATGCCGTCACCAACACCGGCGGCGTCTCTCCCAACGTGGTACAGGCTGATGCCGAAGTGTTGTACCTGATTCGCGCGCCGCAACTCGACCAGGCTCAGGATATTTATCAGCGGGTGATCAATATCGCCAAAGGCGCAGCGCTGATGACCGACACACAAATGACGGTGCGCTTCGATAAAGCCTGCTCCAACTACGTTCCCAACCGCGCGCTGGAAGCGGTGATGGAGGGTTATCTGCATCAGTTTGGCCTGCCGGATTACAACGACGAAGAGCGGGCCTTTGCGACGCAGATCCGCGCCACCTTAACCAAAGATGATCTGCGCAACGCCCGACTCAACGCGGCACGCACCGGCGGTGAAGCCGGAGTTGCCTGGAGCGAGGCGCTGGGGGACAAAGTGCTGATGGATGACGTTGCCCCGTATGCAGTAACGCGTGAGCTGCTGTATGGCTCCACCGATGTGGGCGATGTCAGTTGGGTGACACCCACCGCGCAGTGCTTCGCGCCGTGTTTTGCCTTCGGTACGCCGCTGCATACCTGGCAACTGGTGGCGCAGGGTCGCACCGCTATCGCCCACAAAGGTATGTGCCTGGCGGCAAAAGTACTGGCCGCCACGGCGCTGACCCTGTTGACCGATGATGCCGCTCTGGCACGCTGCCGCGACGAGTTTATCCGCGTACGCAGCGAGCAACCCTATCAATGCCCGATTCCGCCAGGGGTAAAACCGTCAAAACTGGCATCCTGATAATAAACCCGCGCCCATGCAGGCGCGGGTGGTCGTACCCAAAACAATAAAATTTTTACGCAAATACAACATAACGAGACGAGGAAATGCCGATGGAAGTCACCACGGAGAATCGCAGCCCAGGGAAGCTGTTTAGCTGGATTGAGCGGGTCGGTAACAAAATACCGAACCCTTTTTTATTGTTCGTCTATTTGATTGTGGTGCTGATGGTCGCGACGGCCATCATCAGCGGTCTGGATCTGGCGGTGAAGAATCCGACCAACGGCGAGCTGGTGCGGGTCAATAACCTGCTGAGTGTGGCCGGGTTGCAGTGGATCCTGCCCAATATCATCAAGAACTTCAGCAGTTTTACCCCGCTGGGTTCGATTCTGGCATTGGTGATTGGTGCCGGTCTGGCAGAAAAGGTCGGTCTGCTGCAATCGCTGATGGTCAAGATGGCGTCACGCGTTAGCCGTCGCTACGCCAGCTATATGGTGCTGTTTATTGCCTTCTTCAGCCACATCTCCTCCGATGCCGCGCTGGTGGTGATGCCGCCGCTCGGCGCGCTGATCTTCCTCGCCGTGGGACGTCATCCGGTAGCGGGTTTGCTGGCGGCGATCGCCGGTGTGGCGTCCGGGTTTACCGCTAACCTGCTGATTGTCACCACCGATGTGCTGCTGTCGGGTATCAGCACCGAGGCCGCCAAAGCGGTGAGCGACACGGTGCACGTCAGCGTGATCGATAACTGGTTCTTTATGGCTTCATCGGTGGTGGTGCTGACCATTGCCGGAGCGGTGCTGACCGACAAGTTTATCGAGCCGCGTCTGCCCGCCTGGAACGGTGGCCACCAGGATCGTCTGCCGCCACTGACCGCACTGGAAAACCGCGGCCTGCGAGCCGCAGGTATCGCCGCGCTGGTGTTTATCGCGCTGATGGCGCTGCTGGTGGTGCCGGAACACGCGCCACTGCGTAACACGAAAACCGGCGGCATTATCCCGTCGCCGTTTATTCAGGGCATTGTGCCGATCATCATCCTGTTCTTCTTTGTGGTGGCGATTGCCTATGGCGCGGTGACCAAACAGATCCGCCGCGCGGATGATATTCCGCAATTGCTGGTTGATCCGATGAAGAGTATGGCGGGCTTTATTGTGATGGTGTTTCCGCTGTCACAGTTCGTCGCCTTCTTCAACTGGAGCAACATGGGTAAGTTTATGGCGATTGGCCTGACGGATATGCTGGAAAGTGCCGGAATCAGCGGCGCACCGGCGTTTCTTGGCCTGATGTTCCTGTCGGCGTTCCTGTGTATGTTTATCGCCAGCGGTTCCGCCATCTGGTCGATTCTCGCCCCGGTGTTTGTGCCGATGTTTATGCTGCTCGGCTTCCACCCGGCCTTTGCGCAGATGATTTTCCGTATCGCTGACTCGGCAGTGCTGCCGCTGGCCCCGATGTCACCGTTCCTGCCGCTGTTCCTGGGTTTCCTCCAGCGCTACCAGAAAGATGCGCAACTTGGCACCTATTATGTGCTGATCTTCCCCTATCCGCTGGTGTTCTTCGCCACCTGGATTGTGTTGCTGGTGGTCTGGTACGCACTCGGTTTACCGATCGGTCCGGGCGTCTATCCCAGCCTGCATTAATCGCATCGCCAGGGACGGCGATCACACTTACGTGATTTGCAACGTACGTTGCTAAAATCTCACCGCCTCACCTCTCGGCAACCTGGGCATAATTGATTATTCTGCTATTCCTTCGCTTGCTAACGGTTAATTATTTTTAAAACCAATCTCCGCCGTTCGCGAGTTTTGCAAACACCGTCATACCGAGGTTCACACAAAAATGACAACAGCCTGCACCACAGGGATGGCTGGCGATTTTATCGCTGCGGATCGCCGCACCTTAGCTGGACGCATTGATGCACTCCCCTCTTCCGCTGGCCTGTGGCGTTTTATTACGCTGCTGGCACTGGGCGGCTTCTTTGAACTCTACGATCTGTTCGAAACCGGCTATATCAGCTCCGGGCTACTGGCGGCGGGCGTGTTCCACACCGGTAGCGCGGGCGTGTTCGGCATTGCCGATCAGGCCGCTTTTGCCTCGGCCACGTTCCTTGGCCTGTTTGTCGGTGCCAGCCTGCTCGCGCCCTACGCAGACCGCTTTGGCCGCCGCCTGACCTTTATGTGTGCACTGGCATGGTACGGTGCATTTTCGCTGCTGATGGCGTTCCAGCAGAGCGCCGAGATGATTATCCTGTGCCGCTTTCTGGTGGGGATTGGCCTCGGCATTGAGCTGGTGACCATCGATACCTATCTTTCCGAGTGGGTGCCGACCCAGCTGCGTAGCCGTGCTTTCGCCTTCTCGTTCTTTATTCAGTTTCTTTCGGTTCCGGCGGTGGCGCTGATGTCGTGGTGGCTGGTGCCGCAAACCATTCTCGGTCTGGAAGGCTGGCGTTGGGTCGTGATTGCTGGCGCGCTCTGCTCGCTGGTGATCTGGTTTATTCGTAAGAACCTGCCGGAATCAGCGCGCTGGCTGGCACAACAGGGACGGCATCAGGAAGCGCATCGCGTCCTGAGTGCAATGGAACAACGCTGCGGCATTGCGCCGGGAGAAGACTTTTCCGACAGCGATGCGGCGGCGCAGCTGCCGAAGAAAGGCCGTTTCAGTGAGATTTGGGCGCCGGCGTATCGTAAGCGCACCCTGATGCTGGTGGTGATGAACTTCTTCCAGGCGATTGGTTTCTTTGGCTTTGGCAACTGGCTGCCAGCGCTGCTGTCCGGCAAAGGGGCCACGGTGACGCACAGCCTGTTGTATGCGTTTTTCATTACCCTGGCGTACCCGCTGGGTTCGCTGATTTGCAGCCGCTACGCCGATAAGCTGGAGAACAAGTGGCAGATTGTTCTGTCGTCGTTGATGACGGTGGTGTTCGGCACCCTGTTCGCCTTTATGACCAACCCGGTGTTGATGATTATCTGTGGCTTCCTGATTACCTACAGCAACGCCTGGCTGACCTTCAGTTACCATGCTTATCAGACTGAGATTTTCCCGACGCACATTCGCGCCCGCGCGGTGGGTTTTTGCTACTCCTTCAGCCGCCTGTCAACCGCGTTCAGTAGCATTCTGATTGGCATGATTCTGCAATATGCCGGAAGCGAAGGGGTGATTGCCTTTATCGTGTTGAGTATGTTGATGGTGATGCTGTCGGTGGGGATTTACGGTCCGAAGACGCGTGGGATTGATTTGGAGAATATTTAAGGGGAGGTTCCGCCCGCCAGGCATTTGGCAGTTTCAGCACCGCCGTGCAGGCGGACGGGTTAAGGCCCGAAGGCGCGGGCCTTAACAATCCGCGCCCTGCGCCGTCCTCGCGCAGCGCATCGCGCTGTCCCCTCGCTTATCACTCAGGCCACCCGGACCGCGCGGATTCGCCATCCCTGGCTCATTGCGCGATAAATCGCGCCGCTACAAATAACCGCACGTAACGTAGCGGCGCGATTTATCGCGCAGACAGCAGTGATGATTTTACCGAGAAGAAAAGGTGTACAGCAGCGGGTGGGGCGCCATCCGGACTCGCTGAGCGAGTGAATGCTGCCAGGATGAGCCGCATGGATGCGGCGAAAGGCGGCGTTGAGCAGGAGCGAATCGCCGCCGGTCCGTCGGCAGTTGTAGCGGCGCGATTTATCGCGCAAAAAGCACCGCGTAGCGGCGAGGGAGGCTGGCGCGAGGCCCGGGATTGCAAAGGGTGCGGCCAGGCACCCTTTGCTCGGTCGCCGCACCGGCGAGCTGCAACTGCCGGTGCCTATGGCGAACGAAATCAGCACCTTCGCTGCTACTGCTGCTCCAGCACCTTAATATCCGCATTACCCTGATGAGCCTGCACCGTCTCATCCTTACGTAACGACGCGACATCCTTCGCCGTCACCGTGGCTTTGGCACCATTCCCCCAACTGCCGCGAATAAAGTTCACCACATCCGCCACCTGTTGGTCGTTGAGACGCCAGCCGAAGGCCGGCATGGTGATCGCCGTTGGCGCACCCTGCACGCCCGGCAGCGTTCCGCCCGTCAGCACGATATGGATCAGCGAAGTGGGATCTTGCGCCAATACCACCGGGTTGCCCCGCAACGCCGGGAAGAAGCGTTGATAGCCGCTACCGTCCGTTTTATGGCAGGCCGCACAGCTGTCGACATACACCGACGCGCCAGGCTGGCTGTCATCCCCTTTCCACAACGCCTGCGCGACGGTGTCATCCTGCTTAAACACCGCCTGGTTGGCATCTTTCGCCCCCAGCGACTTCAGGTAACGGGCAATCGCCGCGATATCCTCATCGCTCAGATATTGCAGGCTGTGCTCAACCACATCGGTCATGCCGCCAAAAGCCGCAGTGTGATCGTTGCGACCATAGCGCAGGAACTGACGCAGATCGTCCTCGCTCCAGCGGCCTAAACCGTCGCGATTGTCACCACGCAGGTTGCTGGCCGTCCAGCCGTCAATCGGTGCGCTGCTGCCGGAGAGATAATCGTGGGCATCATCGTTACTCAGCGCCTTCTCCTGCATGGTGATGCTACGCGGCGTATGGCAGGCACCACAGTGGCCCAACCCTTCCACCAGATAACGCCCACGCGCCAGCTGCGGATCTTCCTGCGCGGCAGGCTGGAACGCTTTCACATCCGGCGCAAACATGCCACGCCAGATAGCCAGTGGCCAACGCATCGACAGTGGCCACGGAATGTCGCTGTCTTTATTGGCCTGCGCGACCGGTGCCACACCGTGCATAAAGTAGGCATAGAGCGCCTGCATATCTTCATCGCTCACCACCGCGTAAGACGGATACGGCATCGCCGGATACAGCGTATCACCGTTTTTCGCCACACCATGACGCACCGCTTTCTGGAAATCGTCATAGCTGTAGTCACCAATCCCGCTGGTTTTATCCGGGGTGATATTGGTGGAGTAAATGGTGCCAATCGGGGTCGCCATCGGCAGACCACCGGCAAAAGGCTGGCCACCTTTCACGCTGTGACAAGCCACGCAGTCACCGGCACGCGCCAGATATTCACCCCGTTTCACCAGGGCATCATTTGCCTGATCATCCGCCAGCGCGGCGAACGACAGCGTGCCCAGCACCAGGGCCAAAATGTTTTTAAACATCAATGAATTCCTTATGCCTGCACCAGTGGACCGGGGTTTTTCAGATACTGTTCACGGATGGCTTTAGCTGACCAGTAAGTCAACGCTGCCACCATTCCGGTCGGGTTGTACCCCAGTCCCTGCGGGAACGCAGACGCGCCCGGGACAAAGACGTTCGGTACATCCCAGCTCTGCAAATAACGGTTCACTGCGCTGGTTTTCGGATCTTCACCCATGATCGCGCCGCCGCTCATGTGCGTGGTCTGATACACGGTGGTGTCAAAGTGGCTACCCGGCCCTTTCGCGCCGCCGATGATCATCTTCGGGTTCATCGCTTCGGTGATTTTGCGCATTTTGCCGATCATAAACTGCGCCATCTTGATGTCGTTGTCCTGCCAGTCAAAGGTCATACGCAGCAACGGCTGGCCGTAGGCATCTTTGTAGTTAGGATCGAGATCGAGGTAGTTGGCGCGATACGACTGGTGCGCACCGTGGGCATCCATCGAGATGTGATGGTTATAGGTATCCGCCACCGCCGCTTTCCACTTGCTGCCCCAGGTCGGAGTGCCTTGCGGCGTCGGCAGACCCGAAATCGGTTTGGTGCCCGCCTGGTTAACCCAGAACGGCGAACCGCCAACGAAACCATACGGACCGTGGTCGAAGTTGTCGGCGTTGAAATCATCCACCGCCACCCCTGCGCCACCGGCACCGATAAACGGGTTGGTGGTGGTGTTCTTGTCGAACAGCGCTTTCAGCGTCGAGATGTTCTGATAAGCAAAGTTACGGCCTACCGTGCCTTCGTTGGTGATGGGGTTGTACGGCTGGCCGATACCGGACAGCAGCATCAGATGCACGTTATGGAACTGAAACGCCGACAGGATCACCAGATCAGCGGGTTGTACCACTTCACGTCCCTGACCATCGAGGTATGTCACACCGGTGGCGCGTTTTTTGTCGTCGGTCAGATTGACGCGCAGCACGTAAGCGTTGTTGCGCAGCTCAAACTTCGGCTCCTGACGCAGCGCAGGCAAGATGTTCACGTTGGGCGAAGCCTTGGAGTACATGTAACAGGCATAGCCGCTGCAATAACCGCAGAAGTTACACGGCCCCATTTGCGCGCCGTAGGTGTTGGTGTACGGGCCAGAAGTGTTGGCCGACGGCATATCATAAGGGTGATATCCCACCGCTTCTGCCGCCTGAGCAAACAATTGTGCGGAGTAAGTACGCTTCTGCGCCGGTAACGGGAAGTCGCTGGAACGATCGGGCGCGTATGGGTTGCCACCTTTCTCTTTACCCACCAGCTTACCTTTGATGGTCCAGGCGCTGCCGGAAGTGCCAAACACCTTCTCGGCCTGATCGAAGAACGGTTCCAGCTCGTTGTAGCTGACGCCGAAGTCCTGAATCGTCATGCCTTCCGGAATGAATTTTTTACCGTAACGCGCTTCGTAATGGCTGCGCAGATTCAACTCGACCGGATCGACACGGAAATGCACGCCGGACCAGTGCAGGCCAGCGCCGCCGGTACCGGTGCCCGGCAGGAACGCCGCCAGTTGGCGATACGGCACCGCCGTTTGTGAGGCATCGTGTCGAATGGTGACGGTGCTTTTCGACAGATCCTGGAACAGCTTTTTACGGATGTTATAGGTCAGTTCATCAATGGATTGCGGATACGCGCCATCCGGATAGGTGTCGCGGTGTGGGCCACGCTCCAGCGCCACCACGTTCAATCCGGCTTCGGTCAGCTCTTTCGCCATGATCGCACCGGCCCAGCCAAAACCCACCACCACCGCATCCACTTTCTTCAGTTCATTTGCCATGCTTACGCTCTCTCCCCGCGAATATCCACCGACGGGAACGGATAGCGTTCACCGCGTTCCACCCAATCCATATAGTCAGCACGGGCACCCGGGAAGCCGATCAGCTGCCAGCCCACCATGCCCTGATTACCACCGTGGATGGGATCGCTGAAGTAACCCTCGCGGGTGTTCTGCAACAGGAAGGAGAAGAAGGTTTTGGCCGGAAGTTGCGTGAACGCCGCTTTGCCGCTTTCGAAGTCGCTCAGCAGCGCGTCCTGCTGCTCACCGCTCAGCTCAGCAAACACTTTGCCGTGCTGCTGTTTGCTCCAGTTATCGGCTTCCGCCAGACCGAGACGGTAGATCTGCTGCGGCACCAGCGAGAGCTGATAACCCAGCTCTTTTGGCAGATCGGGGTTGAACGGCCCCTGCATATACCAGTTGCTGCCGGTGGCGTACGGGGTGTTCATCTGGCGATCGATAAACTCCGGCACCCCGGCTTCCAGCGCGCCAGGCCCCCGTTCATCGTTGGGGATCAGCCGCGCCACTGCGGCGGTAATCAACGCGAACTCTTCTGCGGTAAACCAGGTGGGCTGATAATCGCGCGCTTTTTGCGGCGCACCCTGTTGCTCTGCTGCACCGGCAGCCATTGGCGCAACCAGTGCGCCCATCGCTGTGGTTCCAACCGCCATTGCTGGCGCCAGAGTGATGGTTCTCAGCAGAAAGTCCCTGCGCGTGTGACCATTTTTGTGTTCTGACATGACATTGCCTCAGTGCCGCATATAATGTGGCATGAAAGGTTAACTAATTGCGTTGTAATGATTTTTATGTGCGGGCTTAAGGATACAGCGCCACCGTTACCGGTAACATTGCGCGCAGTGTAACACCGATGCTGACAAAGATTTAGCGGAAGGAAACAAATTCGCACAAATTAATTAACATTTTGCGCAGCTGCTTTACACCGCAGGCGCGACATTGTCATTGTCTGATACAACAGCCTACAGACAGTTAAGTCCCCAAAACGGTATAAAGGGATCTGATCACAGCGGAGTGTCTATGTTTAAGTCCTATTTTCCCCGGCCAGCGCTGTTTTTCAGCTCGGCTGCCATCTGGAGTTTGATGGCGATTTTTGCCTGGTTTGGCTTCGCCAGCGATTTACCGGCAATGTGGCCCAACATCGCCGCAGCGATGAGTAAACCTTTGCCCGATAATGCGTTGCGTTTTATCGCCGCCAGCCAACTGTGGTTTTACGGCTATTACTGGCTGGTGGTGGCGCTGTTTGCCATTGCCTGGCGCATCGTCGATAACCACCCGTGGCAACGCTGGTCGGTGTGGGGTTCCGCGCTGATCATCTTTGTCACCTGGTTTGGCGTACAGGTCGGCGTGGCGGTGAATGCCTGGTACGGTCCGTTTTACGATTTGATCCAGAAAGCGTTAACTAAAGCGGGATCGGTGCAGATCGGTGAGTTTTACCAGCAGGTTATCGCCTTTTTAGGCATTGCATTAATCGCCGTGGTGATTGGCGTGATGAACTCATTCTTTATCAGCCACTGGGTGTTCCGCTGGCGCACCGCGATGAACAACTACTACATGCACAACTGGCAGCGCCTGCGTCATGTAGAAGGTGCCGCACAGCGTGTGCAGGAAGACACCATGCGCTTCGCCAGCACGCTTGAAGACTGGGGGGTGAGTTTTATTCAGGCGATCATGACGCTGATTGCCTTCCTGCCGGTGCTGATCGCCCTGTCACATCATGTGAAAGATATTCCGCTGTTGGGCAATATCCCTTATGCGCTGGTGATCGCCGCCGTGTTGTGGTCAATTTTCGGCACCGGCCTGCTGGCACTGGTGGGGATTAAGCTGCCAGGTCTGGAGTTCCGTAACCAACGAGTGGAAGCCGCCTATCGTAAGGAACTGGTCTACGGCGAAGATGACGCCTCGCGCGCCTCGCCGCCAACCGTAACCGAGTTGTTTAGTCGCGTGCGTTTCAACTATTTCCGCCTCTACTTCCACTATCTGTACTTCAACATTACCCGCATTCTCTACTTGCAGGTGGATAATGTGTTCGGGCTGTTTTTGCTGTTTCCGTCGATTGTCGCGGGCACCATCACGCTCGGTTTACTCAACCAAATCACCAACGTGTTTGACCAGGTACGTTCATCTTTCCAGTATCTGATCACCTCATGGTCAACGCTGGTTGAGCTGATGTCGATCTACAAACGTCTGCGCAGTTTTGAGCAGATTTTGCAGGATATCCCGCACGAAGAGATGATGCGCGAAGCGGCGGAGTCTGAATAACATCCTTGTAACGGCGCGATTTATCGCGCCGCTACGGATCCTTCTTACAATGCGATACGCAGCACGCTGTCCGGATTTTTCGGTGGCTCTTTACGGGAACCCGGCTGCTTGATGCTGACAAACAGCGTTTTACCGTCGGCAGACAGCGCCAGGCTGTTCGGCAGGCCCGGTGCTTTCACGGTGCGTTTCACCTTGTAGCTGCTGGCGTCGATGATGCTGATCTCACCTGCTTTACGGTGCGTCACATACAGTTCGTCACGGTCAGCGTTAAACAGCACCGCCAGCGATTCCGGTACATCGATCTTGTGGATGACCTGCTGAGTGCGGGTATCCAGCACCAGCACCTGCGGCTGTTTGGAGTCGCTGAGGAAGGCGCGATGGCCTTTGGTATCCAGCGCGATATTCAGGAAGAAGTGATCCTTCTCCGCATCAATTTTCTGACGTTTTTCAATCGCATTCAGACGGGTATTGATGGTGACCAGCTCGCCATCACCGTTGGTGACGTAGAGTTTCTGTGCAGCGGAATCCAGCGCCAGACCGGTCCCCATTTTGCCGGTGTTCGGCACGGTGCTGACTAACTGCAAGGTTTTGCCATCCACCACCCATACCACGCTTTGCGGTCCGAGGCCGGTGATATACACGCGGTCGGTTGCCGCATCGGCCACCAGCTCACGCGGTTGCAGCGGGCGCACATCTTCACTGCGTTTGCGCGCATCCAGCACCAACGTGTTCAGCACCTTGCCAGTGCTGGCATCAATAGCCGTCACCGCCGCATTCACGGTATTACCGATATACAGGGTATTGGTTTTGGTATTGATGGTGGCACCGAAGGCTTTCAGATCGGTGTCGATGGTCTGCTTCACCGCCAGATTTTGCGGGTCGAGACGATAGACAGTGCCGCCTTTTTCATTGGTGGCATTTTGTGACGTCGCGAGGAACAGCGCGTTATCGCTGTTGCTGAACGCCAGTTCATACGCACCTTTAGAAATCGGCTGATTCAGTTCCTGCGCATCAGCTGCCAGAGCAGCAGAACCAGAGAACAGAGCCGTTGCCAGAAACAGTGGACGCAGCACCCACTGCACAGTTTTATTCGCTTTCATGACTTCTCCATAGCAAAACCACCGCCTCACGGCAGTGAATGAAAGCCCGACATTGCAACCAGATAGTTAAAAGCAGCCCGAGGCGGGCCGACGAAGGATATTAGTTTTTGCGAATAGTAATCATTTGCGAGGGAAAGTGACAGGATTTTATCTGCTTAAACGCGGCCAGGGCGCCCGGAGGCGCCCTGTCAGCACAGATTGTTAACCGACTTATTTGGTCAGTTCAGCGGTCATGTGCACGCCGTTGTTGAAGTTGGCTTCGGTCACTTTATATGAAGCACCAGCTTCGTGTGCCTGAGCAGCGATTTTCGCTTCAGCACCGTCCAGAGTAGAAGCGGTAGCGGTCACGCTCTGAGCAAAGCTGGCGAACGGCAGAACAGAAAGGGCAACAACAGCAGCAAAAGTTTTGATAGATTTCATGGTCAATTCCTCGGTCAACGTTTGATTAGGTAAGGCATCATCGCCTTGTTGAGAGATATAATAGGCGGGAAATTGATCAACAAAAAGCGGAGAGATTTGCGGATATCATTCAAATAAACTGAATATAAAAAGCACGATATGATTAGCTTTTATGCAGAGTGTTAATAATCTGCCTTTTGGTTAAAAGGCAGGATTTATCGCTGTGATTGGTGAAGGTTAACGTGCGCGATACATCGTGCCGCTACAGACAGGTGCAGTTTGTAGCGACGCGATGTATCGCGTGGTTTTCATTACCTAACCGTGATGGCGCACGCGGGTGAAAATGGTGATCGCCGCCAGCAGCATTAGTACACCGCTGGAGAGGAACACGCCGCCAGCTCCCTGTAAATCAAACATCCAGCCACCGGCGGCAGCACCGACGGTAATCGCCAGTTGGATGGTGGCGACCAGTAATCCGCCCCCGGATTCGGCATCATCCGGCACAGCGCGTGAAATCCAGGTGGACCAGCCGGTCGGCATCGAGCCAAACGCCAGGCCCCAGAGCGCGACACCCGCCCCCACCAGCCAGGACACGCCGCCAAAACTCACCAGCACCAACGCGGTGACACTCATCACCAGCGCCATGCCACTCAACGTCAACGACACGCTGCGCGTCACCAGATAACCCGCCAGCGATGTGCCAAAAAAGTTTGCTACGCCAAACGCCAGCAACACCAGAGACAGTTGGTTGACGTTGAGCTGGGCCGCGCTTTCGAGGAACGGACGCAGATAGGTAAAGAAGGCGAAGTGACCGGTAAACATCATGATCACCGCCAACATGCCCCAGCGCATCACGCTACGACGCAGCAGGTCGAGCACGCCACCGCTACGCGCCTTGTTCTCCGGCGGCATAGCAGGCAGGGTAAAGAACTGCCAGAACAGCGCCAGTATCCCCAACGCCCCGGTCAGCAGGAAGATATTACGCCAGCCAATCAGCCCACCCAGGTAGCTACCCATCGGGGCCGCGATAATGGTCGCCAGTGAAATCCCGCTAAACACAATCGACAATGCACGCGGCACCTGCTCACCTGGCACCAGACGCATGGTGATGGCGGTTGATAACGTCCAGAAACCGCCAATCGCCATCCCCAACAGCACGCGAGCCAGCAGGATCATGGTAAGGTCCTGAGCAAACGCCACCAGCAACGCCGAGGCAATCAGCAGCAGGGTAAACGCCAGCATCACCATCCGGCGATCGAGACGACGGGTGATATTGCCGATCACCAGGCTGGTCAGCAGCGCCACCAGCGCAGTGACCGTCACCGTCTGTCCGGCCTGCCCTTCGCTGACCTGCAATGCATCGGCAATCGGCGTGAGCAGGCTTACTGGCAAAAATTCGGCGGTAATCAGGCCGAATACGCCAAAAGCCATGGCAAATACCGCCCCCCAGGCCGGTTTCTCTACCGGCAAACTCTGTTCGACGACATCACTATTCAGGCTCATCTGCGATCCCCATCACAAAAAATTAAAATGTGAGCATAGTGAGCAACAGCAAGACGATCTATGATACAAAAACTTTGTTTTTTGATAATTCGTCTGGAATCGTATGAGCCGCTATGAAGATCTGACCAGCGAACTGCTGATGGGCATGCGCCTGTATGGCGTCAAATACCAACGTATCGCCCTTAACGCCCCGTTTGGTCTGCGTTATGACGACGCGCCGGGTCGGGCGCAGCTGCATTTTGTCGGGCGTGGATCGCTGTTGATCCGTTCTGCCTCCGGGACGATCTATCCCCTTCAGGCGGGTGACGCTTTGTTGATCCCACATGGCCGACCGCATGCGCTGATCTCCAGCGAAGAGGTAGAGTGCGAACCGATCAGTACCTTTACCAGCAAACCGATCTGCGCCAGCGTGTGTGCCATTGACGGCGCTGAAGGGGAGTGCGTGGACAACACCGATGTCGTGCTGTTCAGTGCCTGCATGGCGTTTGAGTTGGGCGGCATGCAGCCACTGGTCCACACCATGCCGGATGTGATGCTGGTCAGCACGCTGTTGGCGCAATACCCGGAAATCCAGCCCATTCTCGACGCGATGGAGCGGGAAACGCGCCAACGCCAGGCGGGTTTTGCCGGGATTTTGTCCCGGCTGGCGGATGTGGTGGCGGCGCAGATTGTGCGTGGTTGGGTGGAGAATGGCTGTGGTAAGGGCAGCGGCCTGGTGCAGGCGTTGCGCGATCCGCGTCTCAGCCTGGCGATGGCCGCCATGCATCGTGCGCCGGGGGAAAACTGGACTGTCGAACGACTGGCGCGTGAATCCGGTAGTTCACGCTCGGTGTTTGCTGCACGCTTTCAGTCGGCGACCGGAATGACGCCCCTGCGCTACCTCACCGAACTGCGTATGCGGCTGGCGGTGCAGCGTATCGTCAACGAGGGCGAGGCGATGGAAAGCGTCGCCTTTCATCTGGGTTACGGTTCGCTGGCGGCCTTCAGCCGGGCGTTTAAACGGATTGTCGGACAACCGCCAGGCGCTTTGCGCGCCCGACGGGAGATGCTGCCCGATGTCTAACGGAAAACGCTAATCGCTTCCACCAGGCGGTTCGCCTGACGTGCCATACGGCCCGAGGCTTCCGCCCCCTCCTGCACCCGCGCTGCGTTCTGATGGGTAATATCGTCAAGATCTTCTACCGCCCCGCTCACTTCACTCAGCGCGGTGGATTGCTCTGCGGTGGCGGCACTGATTTGCGCGATAAGCGTGGTAACGTGCTGCACCTGTTCAACAATGTCCTGCATGGTGCGCCCGGCAGCATCAGCGTGCGCACTTCCCGACTGCACGCGGCTGGCGCTGGTTTCCACCAGATTTTTAATCTCACTGGCTGCGGTGGCACTACGCTGTGCCAGATTACGCACCTCACCGGCTACCACGGCAAACCCTTTCCCCTGTTCACCGGCTCGGGCCGCTTCCACTGCGGCATTCAGGGCGAGGATGTTGGTCTGGAAGGCAATGCTATCAATCACGCTGGTGATATTGGCGATACGCTTCGAACTGTCCGCTATTTCAGCCATCATCCCCACCATCTCCTGAACCACCTGGCCGCCCTTCACCGCCGACTGGCTGGTGTTGACGGAGAGGTTATTCACCTCGCTGGCAGTCTCGGTATTACTTTTTACCGTCGCAGTCATCTCGTTCATGGTGGCGGCAGTTTGCTGCACGTTAGCCGCAGCCTGTTCGGTACGACGGCTCAATTCATCGTTACTGCGCGCGATGGCGTCGCTGGCGCTCAGTACATTAATCGCCTGACCGCTGACATCATCCACTAACCAGCGGAACATCAACCCCAATTGGCCGATGGCACGCAACGTGACGCCGATTTCATCTACCCGATCCATCTGCTCCACTTTATGGCTGGCACCGGTCGCCACGCTCAATGCCTGACGGCACATGCGTTCTATCGGGCGGGAAATCTGTTGTTCCAGCCACAAACAAGCCAGCAGCAGCAACACCGCCATACCGCCGGTAAAACAACCGATGGCCAGCGGGGCCATCCCCAGTAACCAGACACTCAACGCCGATAGCGGCAACAACGCCGCGAGGGTGGAACGAATCCGCCAGCGCAGTGGCAGGGTTTTCAGCACCGAACTAAACCGGCTCACAATCAAACCCTTATGGAAGCGCCGCCCTTTGGCACGCCCTTCGCGGAAATCACGATACAGCGCTTCTGTCTGGCGGATCTCCTCGGATGTCGGTTTGGTACGTACCGACATATAACCCTGAACCTGCCCCTCACGCACCACCGGAATGGCATTGGCACGCACCCAATAATGATCGCCATTTTTGCGGCGGTTTTTCACCAGCGCAGTCCAGGGTTCTCCCTGCTTTAACGTTGCCCACATATCCGCAAAGGCTTCTGGCGGCATATCCGGGTGGCGCACCATATTATGTGGCTGACCATTGACCTCTTCCGGGCTAAACCCGCTGACTTCAATAAAAGCGTCGTTGGCGTAGGTGATATAGCTGTTGAGATCGGTGGTGGACATCAATGTGGCATGATCGTCGAAGACGTATTCGCGCTGAGTGATGGGCTGGTTGTTACGCATGAGTCAGTCCTTGCAAGGCCCGCAGAGGGTGAAGTATTGATAACGCTTTTTTATATTTTCGGCAGGTAATGGTCCTGACTTTAGCGTGGCTTTATAATTTTAGAGTCAGACCCCACGGGGGAGAAGCGCTGCGGTGTGCTTTAACAGAGGGATAAATCAATAAAATTTTATTTAGAGTAAATAAAATCAATGTTTTATCATAAAAATCAGTTTCCCCTCCTGGCCACGCGCTGATATTGACAGCCCCCTCGCCAGAAAGACGGACGATAAATCGCGTAGTTCCAGTGCCACTCCCCTTTATGTTTTTCTGCTCCCGGCAAAAAACATTATTTTCCGGTCCAGTCAGGAATAGCGAATACCCCTGAACCCGATAAACAGACTCAGTCGTCAGGTTAATCATTCAGGTTCAGATCACTGGTTATGGCTGGTCATATTACCTGGCCTCTGCCAACCCTGGCTTTAAGTTCCTGTTAAAACACGGCCTAACACCTCTGCATCACAATTTCTATAAGATAATTACTGAACTCCCAACACACGAAACCGCCGTGCGGAGTGCAATACGGCCGTGAGAAAATGCCTTTAATGCCTTCCGACCAAATGGCTAAAATCCTAAGACCACGCACGCAGGAAAAAAATCATCTCAATAAAAACGGCAGCTTATTAATTTAACTATATCGCCTGGTAATATTTTTATTCTTTAGCAGAAATAATATGCCAATCTAAAATGAATAGCCAAAATCTTAGATGAGATTGTCATTCAATCAAAGCCACGCGCATTTTAGGAAATTAGCTATATTCCTTTGCCCCCAATTGGAAGATATTACTAAGCATGACAAAGATGTTTTCTTGTAAGAAATTCACCCGGGCAGCAGCTGTTTTTTAACTGCCTAAAGACCAAATTAAGATTTACATTCATCAAAAAAATAATAACGATGCATCACATTTTTACGTTAAGTTAGCGATTTATGGCTACAGACACACACCAGAGGCCGTTTTTGTGTAATATGATGAATATTAATGGATTATTATTAAATGATATTCTGTTCGCTTAGCCACATTCAGGGCCATTAATAAATAGAGAAACAGCGAGCAATTAAAATTTATTTATTTAACCACTGCAACAACAGCATGGTTCTCCAACAGGGACGTACCACTGGCAGATAAGACGAAATTGAAAATATTCATACCGTACTGGCAGTAATGATGTACTGCTATCGCGGAGCTTTTGATGCTGTTTATCAATTTATTGCTCAGGCCGGTAATTGTTGGGCTGCAAGGCCCACTGGTGGATTTCACGGGAATCATGGCATGACAACCACTATTAAACATAAAATCGTCACCGCCAAATCAGAAGAGATCGATTTGGGGCGCATTTACGGTGGGCTGCTGGATCATCGTAAATTGATTATCGCGGTGACCAGTGTCGTTACCCTGTTTGCGATTGTTTATGCACTGTTCGTCACGCCGGTTTATCAGGCGAATGCGATGATTCAGATTGAGCAAAAGCAGGGGAATGCGTTGCTGAATAACATCAGCCCAATGCTGCCGGATACCGAGCCCGTCTCCGCGCCCGAGATCGCATTGCTGCAATCGCGCATGATCCTCGGCAAGACCGTTAATGATTTGAACTTACAGGCTGTCATTAGCCAGCAATATTTTCCGCTGTTTGGCCGTGGATGGGCAAGGTTGACGGGAGAGGTGCCGGGAAAACTCAGCATCAGTCAGTTGTATCTGCCACGTACAGATGAAACCCCGCCGCGCATTACCTTAACCGTTGTGGATAACGAGCGTTTCCTTGTCGAGAACGGCAATGTCCAGTTCTATGGCAACGTCGGTAGCCCGATCACCCGCGATGGCATGTTACTGAATGTCGATAGCATGCATGCCCAACCGGGGACGAAATTCACCGTGAAATATATTTCACGCCAGGCGGCTATTGCCAGCCTGCTGGATAACTTTGATGTCGAGGATCAGGGCAAGAAAACCGGGATCCTGCTGCTGACATTGAGCAGTGATGACAAAGCCAGAGCCGCATCGATCCTGAATGTAATCAGCGAGAACTATTTAGAACAGAACGTTGCCCGGCAACGGGCTGAGGATACTAACAGCCTCGATTTTCTGCATCAGCAATTACCACAGGTACGCAGTGATCTCGATGCAGCAGAAGACAAAATGAATCTTTACCGTCGCCAGGTAGACTCGGTGGATTTGTCTCTGGAGGCGAAAGCCGTGCTTGATCAAGTGGTGAATGTGGATAGTCAGCTGAATGAACTGACGTTTCGTGAATCTGAAATTTCACAGTTATATACCAAAGATCACCCGACCTATAAAACGTTGCTGGACAAGCGCCAGACGTTATTACAGGAGCGCGACGATCTGAACAAGCGTATTTCCACGATGCCGGCCACCCAGCAGCAAGTTGAACGTCTGAGCCGCGATGTGGACTCCGGACGTGCTATTTACATGCAGCTACTTAACCGTCAGCAAGAGCTGGGCGTGGCGAGATCAAGCATCATCGGTAATGTGCATATTATTGACACCGCTGTGACGCAGCCGTCTCCTGTTCTGCCGCAAAGAACAAATATGGTGGTGACGGCCCTGGTCGCCGGATTTATTTTCTCGCTGATACTGGTTGCCGGGAAGATGTTATTGCGTCGGACAATTGCATCAGCTGAGCAACTGGAGCACATCGGGGTGAGTGTGTATGCCAATGTGCCGGTGTCCGAATGGTTGAATAAGCAGAATCAAGGCGTGAAACGCTTCGGTAGCAAAAAGTCGGTTGTGGGGAGCAAGTTCCTGGCAATTGAAAACCCTGCTGACCTGGCGATTGAGGCATTGCGCAGTCTGCGCACCAGCCTTTACTTTGCGATGCTGCAAGCCAGAAACAACGTGTTAATGATCTCTGGCGCCACGCAAAACGTCGGTAAGACATTTATTGCCAGCAACTTAGCGGCAGTGGTCGCTCAGTCAGGTCAGAGGGTGTTATTTATTGACGCCGATATGCGTAAAGGCTATGCCCATAAGCTGTTTAATCATCGTGGGAATAAAGGGTTGTCAGACATTATCTCTGGTCAGGTCAACGTGGTTGACTTAGATAAGAAAGTCCCTGGTGTTGGCTTCGATTTTATATCACACGGAAGCATTCCTCCGAACCCGGCAGAATTGCTCTCGCATAAGAGATTTGAAGCTTTATTAACCTGGGCATCGAATAATTATGATCTGGTGATTGTTGATACTGCGCCGATTCTGGCAGTCACCGATGCCGCAATCATTGGACGCTATGCAGGCACGTCCATGCTGGTTGCGCGATTTGAGGTCAACACCATCAAAGAAGTGCAGGTCAGTATCAAACGCTTCGAACATGTGGGGGTGGAAATCAAAGGATGCATTCTTAATAGCGTGCTCAATAAGGCAAGCAATTATTATGTCTATGGATATAGTCAATATAATTACGCCTATGCAGATGAAAAAAAGGATAACAAGACTGAGTCAATGAAAATGCCCTCTGTGTAACCAGGGTGTTTTTAAACGCTAAACTCAATGGTTAAAGGTTTTCCTATGCGTAAAACAATCTTCGTTGTAATTTTAAGCGGTAAAAATTATAAAGACTCACGCGTTCTTAATGGCATGATGAATAAATCTTGTGCCGATACCGATCTCCTGATCATCAATCGGGGACCGAATCCGCTGCGATTTGATAAAGACTTCATTCATACCCTGGGCTTTTGTGTCAATAATATCGACATTAAAGAGTCAATTGGTGATCTGCCATTGGGCGAAGTCTGCAATAATGTTATCAGCAAAAATGCAAGCTATGACCGCTTTATTTTTTGCGATGATGACAGTATTCTGAACAAAGAATATATAAAACGTCTTGATCGCTACCATAAGCAAGGCGTGGACTTACAAATCCCGAGTATTCGTGGGCGTATCGATGGCCGGGTTTATTATCCAATTATTAATGAAGCGGTGTGTAAAGCCGCCGACGGTTTCAACATCAACACCGAGAGCACGGTTAAATCATTGGGGTTAGGTCTGGTGATCTATCGCTCATTAATCGAGAAGTTTTCAGCAAGAAATATGGGCGTATTCGACAGCCAGTTTGCATTAAACGGTTGTGATACTGGTTTTTTCAGTCGACTCGACTTGTTGAAAACGGAGCAGATCAATATTGCCATACAGGTTGTTAACTCACTTAATTATGCCCTGGTGCAGTCGCAAGGGATAACCAGTAAATGGCGCGCGCTGGACAAACTGCGCGATAGTTTCTTATCGGTAAAAATGAGTCGTTTTCGCTATTGATATGGATGAAAGAAAATAATAACACTTACGACAGAAAATTTTCCGGGACATTTTTAATTTTTAAAATCCTTGTATCAAGAACGTAAAACTAATAGCCCATTTTTTATTTTTTGGATTTATTTTATATGACTACTTTACAGCAGCGCATACACATTCAATCTGAGTGTCGTCTCTCTCCGTCGATCATCTGGCGCGGGCTATGCCTGTAACTTCTGTACAAAGATAACAGGATAAAAACCATGCCCATGAAACCGGTTGTAAACATGCTAATGGATGACGAAGAGGGGGTCGATACCAGTCGACTGTTCGCGGAACTGCTCGAGTCCCGCTATTTGATACTGGTTATCACCGTCAGTTTTATGCTGATGGCGTGGGTCTATACGTTACTGACGCCCGTCGTTTATCAGGCCAATGCACTGATTCAGTTAGAGCCGCAACGTGCCAACGCTATTCTGGCTAATCAGAACAGTACGCCGCTGCCTGATGGCAAACCGGTGTCAGCTATCGATGTGAAATTACTGCAATCACGCCATATCCTCGGTGCGACGGTTGACGACCTTAATTTGCAGGTGGTGGTTGAGCCGAAGCACATGCCGATTATTGGTTCAGCGTTGGCAACGTTGACAGGAAAATCTTCGGGTGAAATTGACGTCAGCCAACTTTTTTTACCCGGCACCACTGACGACAACAGCGAGCAGGTGACATTAACGGTGCTGGATAGCCGCCATTATCAGATTAACTGGGGCAATGCCTCCTTTGTGGCTGAAACCGGCAAAGTTTTTGCGCACGCAGGCATGCAAATCCTGGTTGCCAGCATCAACGCGCTGCCGGGGACGCAATTCACTGCGACTTATCTCTCCAGACTGAACGCAATCAACAGGCTTCAACATCAGCTGAGCGCGCAGGACCCGGATATCAATAGCAGCATGATCAGACTGACGTTGACCGGAGAAGATCAACACGAAACCATGCGGGTGCTGGATAATATCGCCTCACATTATCTTCACCAGAATATTAGCGAGCAGGTTGCGCAGGATAGTCGCAGCCTGGTGTATTTGAACCAGCAGCTCCCCGAAGTGCGCAGTGAGTTAGACCGTAATGAAGATAAGCTGAATGCTGCCAGAGAAAAAAACGGCACCGTCGATCTGCCGCTGGAAGCGCAATCGGTGCTTGACCAGTCGGTAGATATTGATAATCAACTCAATGAGTTGACCATCAACGAAGCTGACATCTCACAGCTCTATACCAAAGATCATCCGATGTATAAAACGCTGCTGGATAAACGCCAGACGCTGCTGGCAGCAAGAGATGGGTTGAAAGAGAAGATAGCGGCGATGCCCGCCGTGCAGCAGGAAATATTACGCCTGACCCGTGATGTTGATTCCGGACAAACACTTTATATGCACTTGCTGAGCAGACAACAGGAACTGAACATCGCCGTATCCAGTGCAATTGGCAATGCGCGCGTGCTTGACCATCCGCTTGATGATCCTGAACCGGTTTCACCGAATAAATACCTCATCATTATTCAAGGCTTGTTGCTTGGCCTTTTAGTGTCGATAAATGTGATTTTTATCCGATTTGTACTGGATAAAGCGGTGGAAACATCAGAGGAATTAGAAGAACAGGGAATGACCGTTTATTCCAGCATTCCGTTTTCACCCTGGCTGGAAAAAAGTAATAAGAAGAACATCTACAAAATGGCAAAAGCCTTTCTTCTGCGGGAAAACCCCACGGATCTGGCGATTGAAGCGTTGCGTAGTTTGAGAACCAATATACATTTTTCCATGCTGGAAGCACGTAACAACATTCTGATGATTTCAGGCGCCAGCGCCAGTGTGGGGAAAACCTTCATCAGCACCAATTTCAGTGCGGTGATGGCGCAAACAGGGAAGAAAGTGCTGCTGATTGATGCTGATTTAAGAAGAGGCACCGCGCATCATATTTTCAATGTTAAGGAAAAAGCAGGATTATCAAATATTCTGGCGGCGAAGTATCCCATTGAATCAATCCAGCCAATAACCATCAGCGATGATCTGCACTTTATTGGTCGTGGCACCCTTGACCAGGGTTTTACCGAACTCCTGATGAGCCGACGGTTTGGTGATCTGATGCGCTGGGCTGAGAAAAATTACGATTTAGTGGTGGTAGACACGCCCCCGGTGCTGGCCGTTACGGACGCGGAGATTATTGGTGCCTACGCCGGAACGACCATGCTGGTAGTACGCTGCGAAAAAAATACCCTCAAGGAAGTTGAAATCAGTCAGCGTCGTTTTGAACGCAACGGTATTCATATTAATGGATGTATTCTGAATGGGACCAAACTTCGTTCCTATGGATATTACCGTTACAGCAATATCCAATATACTTATGAGTCCGCCAGGCAAGGATAAAATAATTATTCACGCGTAGCTACGCACTTAATTAACTTTAACATTTCACACGAAGTGGAATGTCCATTCTATTCCC
Source organism: Pantoea phytobeneficialis (assembly GCF_009728735.1). Taxonomy (NCBI): domain Bacteria; kingdom Pseudomonadati; phylum Pseudomonadota; class Gammaproteobacteria; order Enterobacterales; family Erwiniaceae; genus Pantoea; species Pantoea phytobeneficialis. The sequence goes on along the minus strand of NZ_CP024636.1, from coordinate 401,587 downwards.
CAGGAGATCAGCATTATGAATGCTAAGTACGCAGCACGACCTTTAGTGACGATTTATATTCCAACCCACAATCGCTCGTCACTGGTTAAACGTGCCATAGCATCGGTTCAAAACCAGACCTATACAAACCTGGAAATTATTATTTGTGATGATGGTTCGTCTGATAATACCCAAATGGTGATTGCGGAGATGAAAAAACGGGATGGCCGCATTATCTATCTTAGAAATGATGTCCCGATGGGAGCCTGTTATGCGCGTAATCGTTGCATAGCCATCGCCAAAGGTGAATTTATTACTGGCCTGGATGATGACGACTATTTTCTGCATAGCAGAATCGCGAATTTTGTCACTGCCAGCCAGAGACTGAATAAATCATTTCTTTGCGCCAACATGATCTTCAAAAATCGTCACATTGAGAAAAAATGGAAGAGTTATGTCGGTGACATCACACTAAATATGATGGGATTTAAAAATTGGGTGGGTAACCAGGTATTCATCGAAACCCGCATGATGAAAAACATTGGTGGCTTTGATATCAACTTTCCTGCCTGGCAAGATTATGACCTCTGGTATCGCATGATCATGCAGTATGGTTCATGTTACAGAATTGATGACGCCAGCTATGTCGTTAATATTGAAGATGATCGCCCACGTATTACCACTGGCAGCAAGGCATGGCAGGGTTATCAAAAATTTATTACGACACATAAACCTTCTCTGAGCCGTCAGCACCTGAACTCGCTCTATTTTCAGGACAAACTGAACAGAAAGGATGAAATTAATCTCAGAGAATTCTTCTACCACCCCAGCATTGATAATCTTCTGATCCTTGCCAGACATAAAATCAGAAAGCTTATTAGCATTCAGAAACAATCACTAAAGGTCCGCTTATGATGATGAGAATGAATAAGCTAATGCCGCTGAGCTTAGCAATGAGCATGACCATTCCAATAGGTGGGTTGATACTTTCCTTTTTATCTCTGGATAAAAAAGGGATGAACCGACTGCCCTTTCTGGTGATGTCGATGTTCTATTTCTTTCTGCTGATCAAGATACCGCCATTAGGGGATCTCTACAGGCGCTATCTGGAAATCCATGCTTATGGTCCAGGTACGCATTTTTCTGATATTGCCAGTGCCCATACCGATATCCTGCTTTATGTTAATGGCTGGATTTTCCAGCTGCTGAATATTCCGTTCTTTTTTATCCCGGCATTTTACGGTGGCGTGATGTGTTACTTGTTACTCGCTGCATTCCGTAATGTGACATTGATAGACAGTTCGGAAAGAGAAAACAGGGAGATCTCATCGACCAGGTTGGCCCTCACCTATTTTACGGTTTTTTCGGCGCTGAATATTTTGAACCTCGTGCTGGGTATCCGCTACGGTACGGCACTGGTGTTTATGATTTATGCCGTTACCTGTTACTTCAGCAGAAGCAAACTGCGCTGCGGTGTATTTGTGCTGCTTGCATTGCTGATGCACTTTTCGATGGTGTTTGTCTCTCTTGTCTTCGTGGCAAGCCTGTTCTTTAAAGTTGAAAAGAAATTTGTCTTACCGTTAAGCATCTTCTTCTGGCTGCTGAGTTCTGTGGCACTGCGTTCAATTCTGCCCAGCATCGGGTTTATGGGCATTGGTGACTATGCTATGGGGGGTTATGTTGATGGTAGCTTTAGCGCAACGCCCAATGACAGCAACACCATTATGGTCGCCATTATTACCCGTTCACTCGGATTGGCTTCTTTCGTTTTCTATCTTTTCAGCAAAGGAGAGGTGAAAGGTTTTGATCGGTTTTTAAACCTCTTCATTCCCTGCTGTTTCATCATGTCTGTCTCATATACCGCAATGGGGCGTTATCTCAACATTGCACAATATTTGCTGGCGATCCGCATTTGTTATGTGTATTTGTTCTCAACCGGAGTTGACTCGGCAAGATTTCGCCTGCTACTCAGAAACTATCTTGTCGTATTTGCGTTACTTAGCTTGCTGATTATCAATATTTATACCCAACGCAGGACGTTAACGATGGGTGGACTCTGGTCATACGCCTGGACCAGCCCGGTTTTTCTGCTGAATTACAATGAACAGGACTTTGAGAAATATCTCAATGATATTGATTATGACGGCTACTGGATAAAACACAGATAACCTTACTACCCTATTAAAAGACCCAAAAAATGAAAAATAAAATCCTTTTTATTGTCCCAAGTTTGAAAAATGCGGGACCGGTTAACGTATGCCTTAATATCATCAAAAACCTGCCTGCGTTTTATGATATTGAAGTTCTGGCGCTGAATGGTGGTGAAAGGGAAGAGGAATTCGCCACGCGGGCTAAAATCACCGTCTTCAAACGTACCGCCATATTACAGATACTGAGATTTATCCGTAAAGGTGGCTTTTCGGTTATTCATAGCCACTGTACCGTCTCGGATATATTTAACTATTTATCGTTCCCCTCTGTACCACAAGTCACCACGATACATAACTATTTCGAAGTGGATTTTGTCCAGACCAAGGGATTCGTTAAAGGCATGCTCGAAGGCCTGGTCGGGCGTTATATGATTCGCCACTTTCATAAAGTCGCCTGTTCTTATGCGGTGATGAAACATTGCGTCAATTACCATGCGATGCATAACGTCACCGCCATTCCCAATGGGGTTGAGCAGCCGCGTCCACTACAACATCAGAATCATGACAATGAGGTCCACTATTTTTATTTAGGTGTACTTAACAAAAGAAAGAATGTTCAGCAAATTCTTGAAGCCTTCAGTGGCTGGTGCCAGGGGAAAATGGCAAAGCTGCATATTATTGGAGCAGGTAGCGATGAAACGTTTCTGCGCCAAAAATTCAACAATGAGAAAATTATTTTTCATGGCAGTACCGACCAGCCGCATGCGGTGTATAAAGATTTTGATTGTTTTATCTCAGCGTCTCATGCCGAAGGGCTGCCATTAGCATTGATTGAGGCGATGGCTTCAGGAAAGACCTTTATCTGTTCAGATATCGAACCTCATCAAGAGGTACATAACGCCTTTGAACAAAAAAGCGGATATTTATTTAACAAAACCACGCATGGTTTGATCTGCTGCCTCAACGAGTACTACCTGTCCGATGAAAAAGCCAGTCTGGCGGATAACGCCAAAAATAATTATTTAAAAAATTACTCAGCCAAAAAAATGGCACTTAGCTACAGCGAACTTTACCAAAAAATCTAAATTATTCTACACACAGCAAAAGGTGACTTATGTTACAACAACATTTTTCCGTGTTGATGTCCCTATATTATAAAGAAAGTGCTGAAAACCTGGATAGTTGTTTTCGTAGTCTGGAACAGCAAACTCTTCAGCCAACCGAAATAGTTCTGGTTATGGATGGACCTGTTGGACCCTTACTGGAAAAGGTGGTTTCACGCTGGGAAGATAAACTCCCCATCCACCGGGTGCAACTGGAAACAAATATTGGTCTGGGATTAGCACTGGCTGAAGGAATGAAACATTGCTCATATGAATATATTGCCCGAATGGATACCGACGATATATGCCTGCCGCACCGTTTCCAGCGGCAAATGACATTTATGTCAGAAAACAATGATGTGGCCTTGTTGGGTTCCGCAGTGATTGAATTTGATGAAGAAGGTCAACATCGACTTAAACGCTTACCTGAACTGCACGCTGACATTAAACATTTCTCACGGTTCAAAAATCCGTTTAATCATATGAGTGTCGTGTTTAGAAAATCCGTAGTGGATCACGTTGGAGGTTATCAACATCATCTATTTATGGAGGATTACAATCTGTGGTTAAGAATAATCGCAGAAAATTACACAACACATAATTTAACAGATATTCTGTTGAACGTGCGGGCAGGCTCTGGCATGTTAAAGAAACGCAGGGGTTTGAACTACATCAAAAGTGAAGTCTCTCTTTTTAATTTGAAACGCAAATTGAAAACGGCTTCGGTAGTTAACAACCTTGCGGCTTTTCTCGTTAGGGTATCTACCCGCGTTGCACCAGAAAAATTTCTTGAGCTTCTGTATCGTGTAGACAGAGCCAAAATTTAATTTTTTACTTTTCATCCCATCATACTTATTTTTTAAATAATAAAATTTTGTTCTTACAGGATATTGCTGTGAACAGGATTAATGACTATCCGGCGTAAGGTGAATCATGACGAACATCATTCGTAGCCTCAAACTGACATTATCTGAAGTTAAAATGAATCCTGGCATCAAATCCAAGCTGGTTGTACTGCTGTACCGCCTGGCTTCTTTACATGCTAAACGGGTGCGGGTGTTTTATCCCATAACGCTGGCTTTTGTTATTCTGCATAAGTTCTTTAACGAGTTTATGTTTGGTGTGGAAATCTCCTATCGGACCAGGATCGGTCATGGATTTGTTATCTGGCATGCTTACTCCGTCATCATTAACAGCGGTTGCGTGATTGGAAAAAACTTCAATATTCGACAATGCTGCACCGTCGGAGGGAATAGATTGCCGTACCCTAAACATTTTATCATTGGTGATAATGTTTCTATGGGCGTGAACTCCTGCATCCTCGGTGATGATATTGAAATTGGCCACAATGTCATGATTGGCGCAGGGGCCATTGTCATGACCAATATTGCTGATGACCACTACGTGGTCGCACAGAAACCTTTTATTAAAACTCGTAAGTTTCAATCAGACGCGGTGCGTGTAGCCTGAAAGGTATCCCAGAATGAAGTTTATCTATGTTGATCCTTCAGCGACGGTTCCGGGTAACGGGAGCCTGGAAAAACCTTATCGCACGATGGATGAGGTAATTTCATCCGGAGTTAGCCATCCTGTCACCGTATCAATTAAACGTGGCACACATTTCTACTGGTCCTATATCAGCCAGAATGTAATGGCTTTTTTCTTAAATCGTTCTGGCACGCAGAGTGTTCTGACATCCTATGGTGAGGGTGCTTACCCGATTTGGTATCCTAAAGACGCTGCCACACGTCACACTGATACCCTTTTCCAGAATTTTAATATCAACTCGTTACAGCTTTCCTCTCCCCCTGGTGAACAACATACCGGTGGCTATTTGTATGGTTCGCTCAGAGGGGATGCCAATGGGATTTGCAATCTGGAAATTCACCATATTAACTTTATTGGTGATCCCGCCGCGATAGCAGGTTCCGCTCCCGCCAAAGAAGTGGCATGTATCCACCTGACCGTTAAAGACAAAACAAACATCGCCCACAAAGTTTTTATTCATGATATCTATGGCGATAACATTAATTGCGGCATATTCATTCGTGGCAACCCCCATCTTTCAGAGCCTGATACCTATTATGGTGATCAAAGAAAAAGCTATGGGGTACGTATTCTTGATGTTTCTTTCACCAACATTGTTAATTACGGTGTCTTATTATCTGGTGCGGCCAGTAAAAATAAAAACCGTGATGTTCGTGGAGATGAATGGGAATCTGGCTGGGATAATATTTATTACTCGTCCTACCGTACCAATGTGTATAACCCGATAAAAGATCCCCATGCATGGACCACCGCCCGTGCGGATGTCCCGCTGTGGATGACCATGTGCGCTTACGCCACCGGGCAGAATTTTGAGGTGCATGGGTCCGGGCCAGCCGCGCCCGATCGCTATGCGTTAGATTTGGATTATCACTGCAATCATTGCCTGTTACGTTGGGGTTATCTGACCAATAATGCCAAACCGTTTATGTTCGTTCAGGGTCCCTTCTCCAACAGTTGGTATCATGCTAACGGTTATAAGCCGCTCAATGATGACATCTATACGCTCTACCATACCCTTGGCCTGGGTTGTGTGAATAACGTGATTGAATACATTGTTTCCTATAACGATGGCGTCGCGCGAACACAACGCAGCGAGGATATTTACTGGAAAAAAGCCTGTTGTTTTTGGTATTGCTATAACAATGTCGTGCGAAATTGCCTGTTTATTGACACCGTTTCTCAGGCCAATGACCATGTTCTTTTCTGCAACCCACGCAAAGAGGACAATCCAGCCGCCCTTGCCATGACGCTGGAGAATTGTATTTTTTACTGGAAACACCGTGACAATTCCAATCTGATCAGCCCTGCGGAAGTGTCCGAATTTGGCACGTTGCTGACCAAATACGCCTTCAAAAACTGCATCTTTTACTCTGAAGCCTGGTCATCCGCCGCTCCCGCCGCCCTGGCGGGTGTCTCCACCAGCGAGTTGCAATATGTCGATCCTAAATTCCGCTTTACCCTCCCCCTCGTGCCGCCGGCGGGTATGAAGGAAGCAAAAAATATCCTGCAACTCGCCAGCGATTCACCCGCCCTTAAAACCGGGACAACCAATACCGGCCTGGATATATGGGGAAACACTGGCAACAACATTGGCTGGCAGCAGCAACCGACGGCGTTGTAATAATAAACAGACGGTGAGACATCATGACTCTATCAAGAAGACGTCTTTTGAACTGGATTGTGCCTTCGACACTACTGGCGTTGTTCTCAAACCGCAGTTCTGCATCCAACTCCAGTGATGTCAGGATAAATCACCCTCCCTTACCCGCGACGGCAGCGCCAGACACATTACGTACTGAGATTGGCAAAGAGAATGGATTCGAACTGGTTGGCGGTTTCTTTACCGGCGAAGGCAAGCAAGTGGCGGGCAGTGGAACAACGTCGGTGTTTGACCGGGTCAAGCAACGCGGGCAGTTTGATATCGTACAAGGCGTTTCGGACCCTAAAGGGATCGCTGGCTTAACGTTTGGCGGGCCAGATAACCGGGGGGCGTTAATTATTGATGAACGTGGGCGTCTCCAGACGTATGCCACGAAAGAGGGAAAGCCCACGGCGGCCAGAGTGGCCATCCCGTTCAGTGAACCCTATGGACAAGGTATCGCTGGCTGGAATGGCAGCATATTGCGCTTACCCTTCTCCGGTGCCGAAGATGACACGCTGCATTCCTCGTTAATCTTTCTGCCCAAAGCCGACGGTTCAGCTGACATGTATATTGCCGGACCGGGGCAATATACCGACTACGGCACTCCCTATGCGGGATCGGGCGTGGTTGCTCCGCGTGCCTTAACGGATAAGGATTTAATCGCGCCGTTGAGGAAGGGAAATGTGCAGTCTACAACCTGGCTCAGCCAACCCAGTTGGGTAACGTTATTCACCCTGAAAACCGGTGTAAGAAATTCAGGCCCGAACTTCACCGGATTTTTTATCTCCGGGGGAACCCTGGCAGAGTCAATCTATACCTATCTGATTCAATGCAATGATATTTTTGTCTCATCACTCAATGCCGCGACGGTGAAGCATGTCTTGCGCATCACTAACTTACGCGATCCCTCGGACTACCGACACGACACCGCAAACCTGACGCAATTTGGCTACGTCTACAACACGTCGGACAATACGTTAACGGTCTACGCCAAAATTGCCGCCCGTAACGAAGGTGCGACCTTCATTCCACTTCGCTATGCCGAGGCAGGAAATTCAGGGGAAGAGAAAGTCGTTCTTCATCAAGCGGGCGATGGGCCACTGAACAGAGAGCCTGAAGGTATTGTGTATGTTGAGGAAGAAAATTCTTTAACCTCAAATACCTATATCCCCCTTAATGATGGCCGTGTGGTGAAAACATCCGGGGCAGTAATCCGCATCTCTGACTCCATAGCCGCCGCGACCCGATCGCCGGTGCAGGATGCGTTTAAACAGAACGATGACTTTAGCGCGGTTAATCGAGGTTACGCGCAGTCCGGCAAGTTGACCGCGACAAAAGAAGCGACGGGAAAATATAAGATCATCGGCACATCAATCGTCACGAAAAAATCTTTATGGAAAATCAGTAATCCGGTGATTGCAGGCGGAGCAGGCATCCAGAATCTGGCGGCGACTATCGAGTCTGATTCTTACAACACGATTGTGATTGGTGTCAGGGCGCTGAAATACACCCTGAACGGTTCTGAGGGCACCATAACCGCCGCCCTCGGTGACTACACCGACATTCCGGCTGACAGCTGGGTCGATATCCACACCACGTTGCAATGATCGGGTGCCAGCATAGTAACGCTGGCCCCCTTCCATTAACGCAACGGCACCTCGCGCAATGCCTGGCGAATAAAGCCATTGTTGTGGCTGAGCAGCGCTTGTGCTTCTGCCGCCGGCAAACCGGCGAGTACCATCACAATCGCGGTTTTGCAGTGTCCCTGGCAGGCCGCCAGCGCCTGCTGCGCAGTAGCGTCATCGCATTCGGTTGCCTGTTTAACGATATTAATCTGCCGCTGTACCAGCTTCTGGTTAGTCGCTTCGACATCCACCATCAGGTTGCCGTACACCTTGCCGCTACGGATCATCGCGCCGGTGGTCAACATATTCAGTACCAGCTTTTGCGCTGTGCCCGCTTTCATACGCGAAGAACCGGTGACCACTTCCGGCCCCACCACTGGGGTCAGTGCCACATCGGCCACCTGCGCCATCGCGCTGTTCGGGTTGCAGGTTAAGGCGGCACTAAAAGCTCCCACCTGTTTGGCATAATCGAGGGCGCCCAGCACGTAAGGCGTGCGACCGCTGGCGGCGATGCCTACCAACACATCTTTGCTACTGAACTGGATATCACGCAGATCCTGCGCACCTTGCTCATTATTATCCTCGGCATTTTCCACCGCCTGCAAAATTGCGGTGTGACCTCCGGCGATCAGCCCTACCACCTGGCTGCGCGGGGTGCCAAAGGTAGGTGGGCATTCACTGGCATCGAGGATCCCGAGACGACCTGAGGTACCCGCTCCGCAATAGATGAGACGACCACCCTGACTGAAGGCGGCGGTGATGGCATTCACCACCTCGGCAATCTGAGGCACAATCGCTTCTACCGCCAGCGCCACTTTCTTATCTTCGTCATTGATAACGCGCAGCATCGCTTCCGTCGACAGCTCATCAATCTGTTGGCTGGCCGGGTTACGCCCCTCAGTAATCATCTGGCTGAGATCGATTTTCATACAGGTTCCGCTAAGAGAATAATTTATTCTTGAAACTATATATCAAACTGAATTGTTAATTCACCTGGTGGAAAGGGAAATTTTTCCGTTTTGCCCGGCGCAGGAATAAAAAAACCCGCCAGATGGCGGGTTTATGAGAGGCAGGTTACGCAGCGTTTTGCGTACGTAACTTAAGCTCGTAAGCGGCGGCTTGTTCGGTGTCGAACTGGTTTTCCCAACGGGCGATCACCAGTACCGCCAGCGCGTTACCGATCACGTTCAACGCGGTACGCGCCATATCCATAATACGGTCAACACCGGCAATAAACGCCAGACCTTCCAACGGAATCCCGACACTCCCCAGCGTTGCCAGCAGCACCACGAAAGAGACGCCCGGTACGCCTGCAATCCCTTTGGAGGTCACCATCAACGTCAGCACCAGGATGATTTCATCGGTCAGCGACAGGTCAATGCCATACAACTGAGCAATGAAGATCGCCGCAATGCTCTGGTACAGCGTTGAGCCGTCAAGGTTGAACGAATAACCGGTTGGCACCACAAAGCTGGTGATAGCCTTCGGCGCGCCATAGGCTTCCATCTTCTGCATGATGCGCGGCAACACGGTTTCTGAGCTGGAGGTGGAGTAAGCCAGAATCAGTTCATCTTTCAAAATGCGCATCAGGGTGGTGATACGCAGTTTGCAGAAGCGCGCCACCGCCCCCAGCACCACAAAGGCGAAAAACAGAATCGCCACATACACCAACAACACCAGCTTGGCGAGCGGCCATAGTGAGGCGAAGCCGAAGTTAGCAATGGTGACGGCAATCAACGCAAATACGCCGACCGGTGCGTAACGCATGATCATATGCGTCACTTTAAACATGGTTTCAGAAACCGAACGGAACAGCCCCACCAGCGGATCGCGATGTTCCGCAGGCAGAGACGACAGCCCCAGACCAAACAACACCGAGAAGAAGATAATCGGCAGCATGTCACCCTTCACCAGCGAGGCAAAAATGTTCTGCGGGATCAGTGACAAAATGGTGGTGACCAGGCTGTGCGGTGCACCCTGCACCGCCTGCGTTGTGGCTTCGTATTTAGAGATGTCCACCGTTGCCAGCGTTGACATATCAATGCCGCTGCCGGGTTGGAATACGTTGGCCAGCGTGATGCCGACCACAATGGCAATGGTGGTGATCACTTCAAAATAGACAATGGTTTTGACGCCAATACGTCCGAGTTTTTTCGCATCGCCCACGCCAGCAATGCCGACAATCAATGACGAAACCACAATCGGCACCACAATCATCTTAATCAGATGAATGAAGATGTCGCCCGCCGGGCTGAGAATATTGGTGATTAACCATTCACGATCGTCCGGTTGATTATGCAACACCGTACCGACCACGACGCCCAGAATCAGCGCAATCAATATCTGCCAGGCGAGGCTGAGTTTAAAACCTTTCATAACGCGTTACTTTCCTCAGTTAAAACCCCTTTGCTCTGCTGCGAAGGAGCAGAAGACGAAACACACAGGGAAGTGAGCAAAAGCCCGATAAAATAGAGGGTTATTATGGACTGCATCCGATACTACCTTGCGCACATTTTGCACGCGTCCTGTGATGCAGCCTGAGTGGATACTGGCTTGCCAGGGGCGAGATAAGTACCATTTTCACTACGGTAAATGCAACCCCTGGCGGGTTCGCTTAATTCTTATCCTGCGCTGTAGCATAAAATGCTGATCCGGGGAGAAAACCATAACCCGCTGTTATGAAAAGTTTTAATTCGATAATTTTCCGCATAGCTATGCAAAATCGCGTAAAAAGCAGCCGGGCGCGTTTGCTGATATTTTGTTCAGAAATTTCTCAGAGTTAGCACCTGCTGCGCCTGATGATTCCATGATATTTGCCAAACGAATACCCACAGGCTTAGGCCGTGATCCAGTCTGCAAAACCGAAACAAAGCCGCAGGGCCGGGCTTCAATTAACCATTGATTGACATATGATTAACATCTTCAAGGAGGTCAGCCATGAGCCAAATTCACAAGCATCCCGTTCCTGCTGCGATTGCCGAGAACGCCCTGATTAATGCAGAGCAATATGCAGCGATGTACCAACAGTCGGTTGACGATCCCGAAACCTTTTGGGGCGAGCAAGGCAAAATTCTCGACTGGATTACTCCCTATAGCAAAGTGAAGAACACCTCCTTTGCGCCGGGTAATATCGCCATTCGCTGGTATGAAGATGGCACGCTCAACCTCGCGGCCAACTGCCTTGATCGTCACCTGCAAACCCGTGGCGACCATCCTGCCATCATCTGGGAAGGTGATGACGCCAACGAAAGCAAAACCCTGACTTTCCGTCAGTTACACGCTGAGGTGTGTCGTTTTGCCAACGTGCTCGGCAACCTGGGTGTGAAGAAAGGCGATGTGATCGCCATCTATATGCCAATGGTGCCGGAAGCCGCGATTGCCATGCTGGCCTGCGCGCGCATCGGAGCGGTGCATTCGGTGATTTTTGGCGGTTTCTCACCAGAGGCCGTCGCCGGACGCATCATCGATTCAAACGCCAAATTGGTGATTACCGCCGATGAAGGCATTCGCGCCGGACGCAGCATTGCGCTGAAGAAAAACGTGGATGATGCCCTGAATAACCCGAATGTCACCAGCGTGAAGAACGTGGTGGTATTCCAACGCACCGGTAAAGATACCGGCTGGCGCGAAGGCCGTGACCTGTGGTGGCATGACCTGATGGCAGGTGCCAGCGACCAGCATCAAGCGGTAGCGATGAATGCCGAAGATCCGCTGTTTATTCTCTATACCTCCGGCTCTACCGGTAAGCCAAAAGGCGTGCTGCATACCACCGGGGGCTATCTGGTGTATGCCGCTACCACTTTTAAGTATGTTTTTGATTATCATCCGGAAGACGTTTACTGGTGCACCGCCGATGTCGGCTGGGTTACCGGACACAGCTATCTGATTTATGGTCCACTGGCGTGTGGTGCTACCACGCTGATGTTTGAAGGTGTGCCGAACTGGCCGAAGCCGAGCCGCATGGCGGAAGTGGTCGATAAACACAAAGTGACCCTGCTCTACACCGCCCCCACCGCGATTCGCGCGCTGATGGCCGAAGGCGACAAGGCGATTGAAGGGACTAACCGCAGCAGCCTGCGCATTATGGGTTCGGTGGGTGAGCCGATTAACCCGGAAGCCTGGGAGTGGTACTACAACAAGATTGGTGATGGCCGCTGCCCGATTGTCGATACCTGGTGGCAGACCGAAACCGGTGGTTTCATGATCACCCCACTGCCGGGCGCTATCGAGTTGAAAGCAGGTTCCGCCACTAAACCGTTCTTCGGTGTGCAACCGGCGCTGGTCGATAACGAAGGCAATACCCTGGATGGCGCGACGGAAGGCAACCTGGTGATTATTGATTCATGGCCGGGCCAGGCACGTACCTTGTTTGGCGATCATGAACGTTTCGAGCAGACCTACTTCTCCACCTTCAAGCACCGTTACTTCAGCGGTGACGGCGCACGCCGGGATGAAGATGGTTACTACTGGATCACCGGGCGTGTTGATGACGTGCTGAACGTCTCCGGTCACCGCCTCGGCACCGCAGAAATTGAATCAGCGCTGGTGTCACATCCGAAGATTGCTGAAGCGGCGGTGGTGGGGATTCCACACAGCATTAAAGGTCAGGCGATCTATGCTTACATTACGCTGAATCACGGCGAGGAGCCGTCGCCAGAGCTCTACACCGAAGTACGTAACTGGGTGCGTAAAGAGATTGGCCCGATTGCCACCCCGGACGTGCTGCACTGGACCGACTCGCTGCCGAAAACCCGCTCCGGCAAAATCATGCGCCGTATCCTGCGTAAGATTGCCACCGGTGATACCAGTAATCTGGGCGATACTTCGACGCTGGCCGATCCAGGCGTGGTAGAAAAATTACTGGAAGAGAAACAGTCGATAAAAATGCCGTAAATAGTCATCTGATAAATACGTAGCGGCGCAATTTATCGCGCGCCGTACTGATAATCGCGCCGCTACGAATATAACCCGGCAATGCGGTTCAGCCTGTCCCCACAGGCTCCGCATCGTCAACCCTGCCCTCCGTCGTACTCGTCAACATCGCATTTACTAAATAATTAGAACATTCAGTCAGTTAACATCACTTTCCGGTGAGGTTACTGCCTGCCTTGCCTCTGGAGAAACTGTGATGAACGAAGCCGTAAACCAACAGGAAGCTGTGTGGCAACAAATCGAGAGCAATCCGCGCTTTCAGGAGCTGGTGCATAAACGCCAGTCCTTTGCGCTGGTGCTCAGCCTGATCATGCTGGTGTTATATGTCGGTTTTATCCTGCTGATCGCCTTCGCCCCCGCCTGGCTCGGTACGCCACTCCATCCCGGCACTAACGTCACGCGAGGTATCCCCATCGGCGTCGGCCTGATTGTGATCTCTTTTGTGCTGACGGGAATTTATGTCTGGCGTGCCAACAGTGAATTTGATCGTCTGACCCAACAAATTCTGCGCGAGGTGAAATCATGAAGCGTCTGCTCCCACTGTTCCTCGCCGCCGCCCCCATCAGCGCCTTTGCCGCCGATGCCATTACCGGTGCGGTGCAGAAACAACCCATCAATTACGGCGCCATTATTATGTTTGTGGTGTTCGTCGCCGCGACCCTCGGGATTACGTATTGGGCTTCCAAACGTACCCGTTCTCGCAGCGATTACTATACCGCAGGCGGCAATATCACCGGTTTTCAGAACGGGCTGGCGATGGCAGGCGATTATATGTCCGCAGCCTCGTTTCTCGGCATCTCCGCCCTGGTTTACACCTCCGGTTATGACGGCCTGATCTATTCGCTCGGCTTTCTGGTGGGCTGGCCGATGATCCTGTTTCTGATTGCCGAGCGTTTACGCAACCTTGGTCGCTATACCTTTGCTGACGTGGCCTCCTATCGTCTGGAGCAAAAACCCATTCGCACCCTTTCCGCCTGTGGTTCACTGGTGGTGGTGGCGCTGTATCTGATTGCGCAGATGGTTGGTGCCGGTAAGCTGATTCAGCTCCTGTTCGGCCTCAATTACCATGTCGCGGTCATTCTGGTGGGCATCCTGATGGTGATGTATGTGCTGTTCGGCGGCATGCTGGCGACCACCTGGGTGCAGATTATCAAAGCGGTGCTGCTGCTGTTCGGTGCCACCTTTATGGCTGTCATGGTGATGAAAACCGCAGGTTTCAGCTTCAACACGCTGTTTACTGAAGCGATGGCAGTACACCCGAAAGGCTCAGCCATTATGCAGCCTGGTGGGTTGGTGAAAGATCCGATTTCAGCGCTGTCGCTCGGACTGGCCCTGATGTTTGGTACTGCCGGATTGCCACATATCCTGATGCGCTTCTTTACGGTAGCCGATGCTCGTGAGGCGCGTAAGAGCGTGTTTTGGGCCACCGGCTTTATGGGCTATTTCTACTTCCTGACCTTTATTATCGGCTTCGGCGCGATCTTGCTGGTAGGGGCCAATCCCGCCTTTAAAGATGCCAGCGGCGCGCTGATTGGCGGCACCAATATGGCGGCAGTCCATCTGGCGGATGCAGTGGGTGGCAGCCTGTTCCTTGGCTTTATCTCTGCTGTGGCATTCGCCACCATTCTGGCGGTGGTGGCCGGGTTAACGCTGGCGGGGGCTTCTGCGGTTTCTCATGACCTGTATGCCAGCGTGATCCGCAAAGGCAAGGCCACCGAACGCGAGGAACTGCATGTCTCGAAAGTCACGGTGCTGGTGCTTGGCATCGTAGCGATTGCGTTGGGGATTTTGTTTGAGAAGCAGAATATCGCCTTTATGGTCGGCCTGGCGTTCTCTATCGCGGCCAGCTGTAACTTCCCGATTATTTTGCTGTCGATGTACTGGTCGAAGCTGACCACACGCGGCGCAATGATTGGAGGCTGGCTGGGCTTGCTGACGGCGGTGGTGCTGATGATTCTTGGCCCCACCATCTGGGTGCAGGTATTAGGGCATGCTGCGCCGATCTATCCGTATGAGTATCCGGCGTTGTTCTCAATACTGGCCGCGTTTATCGGCACCTGGCTGTTTTCCATTACCGATCATTCGGAACAGGGGGCCATTGAACGTCAACGCTTCCGTGGACAGTTTATTCGTTCTCAAACCGGTGTGGGGATTTCACAGGGGAAAGCGCACTGACGCCCTCACCCTAGCCCTCTCCCACAAGTGGGAGAGGGAATATATGGTACCCCTCCCTCTCCCTTATGGGAGAGGGAATATATGGTACCCCTCCCTCTCCCTTATGGGAGAGGGAATGGTCCGTGCAAAACTGGCATATCGCACACCGCCCTCTCCCTTATGGGAGAGGGCCGGGGTGCGGGTCACAACGCGCAGATGACTCTAACCGCAGAGGATTAAAAACGCAGTGACGCCCCAACATACGGGCCATCGGCCAGCACGTTGTCTTTACGGCTGCCTTTGTTGTTCAGCTCGATATACTGATAACCCACACGTACGTTCAACAGCGAGATCGGGGTGAAGCTCAGGCCGCCAGACACTTCCTGGTAGCTGTCGAGATGATCAGAGAAGGATTCCGGTGCATAGTAGTAGCCACCATACAGGCCCCACATGCTATTGAAGTTGTACTGCGCACCCGCACCCAGTGCCACGGCAAATCCGTCTTTACCATCTTCCGGGTGGGTAAACAGCGCTTTCGCCGTCGGAGCCAGACGCAGGTTACCAAAATCAACGTTGTAACCCAGACCCAAACCGTAAGTGCTGCCATCATGATCGCTGCGCAGCCAGTTGCCATTAAGGAACAGACCCGGTGAGTTGGTACCGAGGCCAAGGTTGAGGTTGGTGGTGTGTTCACCCACGTCAACACTGCCCTCAATCGCCTGCGCGCCGCTGCTCAGCAGAGCCAGACCCAGTACGCTTCCTGTAACAAGTTGCTTTAACATGTAATTCCACTCCATGAAGGACAATCAATTCGGCGGAAAGGGTAAACAGCCAGGCGGCAGGAAACAACTTTATTTGGCAAGCTTTACGTAAACAGGAATGACAGCAACATGCAAAACGGCCCTTGCGGGCCGTTAATTTGGCAGATTACGCCTGCCACATCAGATGCCCCAGCAAGGGGGCAAGGATCACCGTCACCACACCAGAAAGCATCATCACCAGGCTGGAAACCACCCCTTCCTGCTGACCTATCTGGTAAGCGCGCGCCGTACCAGCACCGTGCGAGGCAGCGCCGAAACCGGCCCCCTTCGCCACACCCTGTTTGATCGCGATACGCAGGAACAGAAAATCCCCTACCGCCATGCCAAACACCCCGGTGATCACCACAAACAGCGCCACCAGATCCGGCTGACCGCCAATCGGTTTCGCCGCCGCCAGTGCAAACGGCGTGGTGATGGAGCGCACGGCCAGGCTGCGCTGAATAGATTCCGGCAGAGTAAGCAAACGCGCCAGCCACACCGAACTGCACACCGACACCAGCGTCGCGGTCGCCACCCCCAAACTGAGCGATAACCAGTGGCGTTTGATAATCTCCTGGTTTTCATACACCGGCACCGCAAAGGCCAGCGTTGCCGGGCCAAGCAGCCACAGCAGCCAGTGGCTTTCGGCGATGTAATCTTTCCAGCTCACATGGGTAATCAGCAGCAGTACCACCAACACCAGCGGCGTCATCACCAACGGCATCAGCAGCAAAGTGCGCCAGCGCTGGTACAAACGTTTGTTGAGGTAATAAACCAGCAGCGTCAGCGCCAGACAAAGCAGGCTAATGATCAGATCATTCATGATGCGCCTGCTTACGCGCTGCACGCGCCATTTCAAAACGGTAAACGCGATCAACCACCAGCGAGGTCGCCGCCAACACCAACAGGGTGCTGATGCCAATCACCAGACAGATGCGCCAACCCTCGCTGCGCAACAAATCGCTGTAGTTCACCACCGCCACCACCGCCGGGACAAAGAATAACAACATCTCGGCCAGCAGCCAGTTAGCGCCCGCCTTCACCCAGCGCAGCGGTATCACGCGCGTGATAATCAACACCAACAACAGCAACATGCCGACGACATTGGCAGGCAGCGGCAAATGCAGCCAACCCACCAGTTTATCGCTGGCGATAAACAATCCCACGTACAGCACCAACTGTAGCGGGACGAAAATACGTTGCAGGATGTCCGTTCTGCGCGGACTCAATGCGAACGCCATTTTCCTCACTCCCCCGTAAATAAATCAGGTGTTCAGTATAAAACGCAGGCAGAGTGTGAAAAAAATGAATTAATATTATTCAAACTATGCCAATCAGGAATACTTCTATGGACGTCCGCGCCCTGCGCTACTTTACCGAAGTGGTGCGCCAACAAAGCTTCACCCGCGCCGCGCAGAAGCTTTACGTCACACAGCCCACCATCAGTAAAATGCTGCGCCAACTGGAAGAGGAGCTGGGCTGCACGCTGCTGCTGCGCGACGGTCGCAAGCTGCATCTTACCGATAGCGGCCAGGCGGTTTATCAGCGTGGGTTGGCGATTTTGCAGGAGTTTCACCAACTGGAAGCTGAGATCGGTGACATCACCCAACTGAAGACCGGCGAGCTGCGGTTGGGCATTCCGCCAATGGTGGGGATGCAAATTGCCGGTTCCATCTCTGCCTTCCGCCGTCGTTATCCGGGTGTGGAACTGAAAATCGCCGAGTTTGGCGGCCTGACGGTGCAGCAGGCGGTGCTGGATGGCAGCCTCGATATCGCGCTGACGGCGCTGCCGGTCGACGCCGATTTGCCACTGAATACACTGGAGTTGATGCACCATCCGTTATGCGTTTTGCTGCCGCGCACCGCGCCCTGGCTCAATCGTACCCATCTGGGGCTGGGTGAGCTGGCGGAACATCCGTTGCTGATTTTCAACGAAGAATTTTCGCTCAATCGCCAGTTAATGAAGGCCTTTCATCGTCTTGGGTTGACGGCAAATATCGCGGTGCGCAGCGGTCAATGGGACTTCCTCGCCGCGATGGTGCAGGCGGAAATGGGGTTGGCGATCCTGCCGGAACCGATTTGCCAACGGCTGGATAAGCAATCACTGCTGTGGCTGCCGCTGGAATCAGAGCTGAAGTGGAGCCTGGGATTGATCTGGCGGGAAGGCAGTTATTTGTCACGTAGCGCTCAGGCGTGGATTGCCTGCTGTCGTGAGCACTGGCCGGATAATGCGCCGCGAATCTCAGTCTGATTCGCGGCGCAGCGGTTACTCTTCTTTCTCGATCAGCAAGGCTTCCAGCAGGTCGAGATCGCGCAACAATTTCTGCATGGTTTCGTTGGAGATTTGCTGGGTGGCGCGCAGGTGATACACCTCGGCGCGCTCGGCGCGGATCGCCGTCAGACGGAAGCGGCGTTCAAGGTTCTCCGCAAACAGCGCCTGCTCCAGCTCCTCTTTCCCGACCACGCGACGGCGCAGATTGCCAATCACCCGCAGGCTGACCTCTTTCAACAGCTCCGGATCGATGTTTTCTTCGGTGTCTTTTTCCAGCCGGGCTTCCATCTTTTGCAGGCTTTCGATCGCCACGCTGGCCATCGCGGCACGCGCGCTTTGAATTTCGCGTCGATGGCCTGCTTTATCGGTGCTCTCCATGCCGCGCAGCAGGATGGGTAACAGCACCACACCAACCAGCAGCGAAAACAGGATCACGCCGGTAGAGAGGAATACCAACTCGTAGCGCGCCGGGAACGGGTCACCGTTGCTGAGGAACAGAGGAATTGACAGCACACCGGCAAGGGTAATCGCCCCGCGCACCCCGGCAAACGAGGCAATCAGCAGTTCGCGCAGGGAGTAGCTGGCAAATTCCAGCGGCTTTTTCTTGAGGAAACGCAGGCTGGCGCGTTTCATCATCCACAGCCAGCCAAAACGCACCACCATCAGCGCGGCATACACCAACACGATGTCGGTGAACAGCATCCACAGCTCGACATTGGGATCGGCGTTGGCCTGTGCCACCGAGGTTTCAATAATGTCCGGCAGTTGCAGGCCGAGCATCAGGAACACCATGCCGTTGAAGACAAATTCCAGCATCTGCCACACGCTGTTGGCGCGTAAACGCATCGCCAGCGGAGCCTGGCGGATGATACCGGAACGGGTGATGGTCATACCGGCCGCCACTGCCGCGAGGATCCCGGAGACACCAAGGTGTTCCGCAATCAGATAGGAGGCAAACGGCAGCAGCAGCAATAACACCGTCTGCGTTGCCGGATCGTCACCGCTCCAGCGACTCAGCAGACGCAGCGAGCGGCCATACAGCCAGCAAACCGCGACCCCGGCCACCAGGCCGCCAACCGCCACTTTGAGGAACTCGACGCTGGCACCGCCCCAGGTGAAGACCATAGTGCCCATCGCCACGGCGACAGCAAACTTGAGAGACACCAGGCCGGATGCGTCGTTCATCAGGGCTTCGCCCTGCACAATCGACATGATTTTTTTCGGGATGCGCCCTTCCCCAACGATACCGGAGAGCGCCACCGCATCGGTCGGTGACAGCACCGCCGCCAGCGCAAAGGCCGGAATCAGCGGGATACCCGGCACCAGCCAGTAAATCAGATAGCCGATACCCACCACGGTGATCAGCACCAGCACCAGCGCCAGTCCGATGATCTCACGACCGTGATGCAGAAATTCGTTAATCGGTGTTTTCCAGCCGTCGGCGAACAGCAAGGGCGGAATAAACAGCACCAGAAACAGTTCGGGATCAAAATCGACATGCAGACCAAAGGTCGGCCAGGCGAGCATTGCACCGGCCGCGATCTGCACCAGCGGCAGCGGGATTTGAAACGGCAAGATACGTGCCGCAACACCAGAGAGTGACACAACCAGTGTCATGATGAGAATGGTAAAGAAGATTTCCATGCTTTCCTTAGGCGAATCATTTTCGTTAAAGCGATGTTTGTTGCGCAGGAAAGTGTAAAACAAAACGCCGCACGACGGGAAAACCCGACGTGCGGCAGTACAAGGAAAGCGAATAATTCGGATTTCAGGAAAATTTCAGGTCAGATGGCCCAGCCACCGGCGTAGAAAGCCACCAATGCCACAGCAATCACCACCGTACCGATATTCAGCTTGCGCCACTCACCGGCAAACAGGCGACCAATCACCAATGCCGCGAAGCCGAGCATAATGCCGGTGACGATGTTGCAGGTCAGCACGATAAACACCGCCGTCAGCAGGCCGGACATGGCATCAACGAAATCATTGAAATCGATTTTCGCCACGTTGCTGAGCATAAGCAGACCGACATACATCAGCGCCGGAGCAGTAGCATACGCCGGCACCAGATACGCCAGCGGCGACATAAACAGAATCACCATGAACAACAGACCCACTACCACCGCCGTCAGACCGGTTTTACCGCCCGCCGCCGTACCGGCCGCCGATTCGATATAGACCGCCGCCGGGGAAGCGCCCAGCAGACCGGCAAACAGGCTGCTGACAGAGTCGGTGGTCAGGGCGCGGCCACCATTGATGATCTGGCCGTATTTATCCAGCAGATTAGCCTGGCCGGCCACCGCCCGGATGGTGCCGGTAGCATCAAACACCGCCGTCATCACCAGCGCCAGCACCGTCGGCAGCACCGCGGGTTTGAGCGCGCCCATGATATCGAGGCTGAACACCAGCGACTGACCGCTGGCATCTTTCAGGCTCGGCATGGCAAACAGCCCCTGATATTTCACTGCCGGATCAAAAATCAGTCCGACAATCGAGATCGCCACAATGGTCAGCAAAATGCCGCCAGGGACACGGCGCTTCTCCAGCCCGAAGATCGCCGCCAGACCCACCAGCGCCATAATCACCGGGAAGGAGGCGAAGTGGCCCAGTTCAACCGGCAAACCCGCCGCCGGGTTTTTCACCACCAGGCCAACGCTGTCAGCCGCGATCAGCAACAGAAACAGGCCAATACCGATGCCGGTACCATGCGCTACGCCCATTGGCAGGTTGCGCAGAATCCATGCTCGGATGCCGGTCACCGAGATCAGGGTGAACAGCAGCCCCATCAGGAACACCGCACCAAGCGCCACCGGCACGCTGATGTGCTGACCTAGCACCAGGCTAAAGGCGGTAAACGCCGTCAGCGAGATAGCGCAGCCAATCGCCATCGGCAGGTTGGCCCACAACCCCATGATGATCGAACCGAAACTCGCCACCAGGCAGGTAGCGACGAATACCGCGGTCGGTGAGAAGCCCGCTTTGCCGAGCATACCCGGTACCACGATGACGGAGTAGACCATCGCCAGGAAGGTGGTTAAGCCCGCCAGCACTTCCTGACGCACGCTACTGCCGCGTGCTGAAATATTGAACCAGCCGTCCAGTTTTCCACTGGCCGGGCGAGATTCGCCAGACATAATTAATCCTCTGAATTTTTGCTGTTGTGAGTGGCCGCACGACTGACGTTTGCCTGCCATCCTGGTGCACGTTTCTCCAACGGAGAAACAACGCAAACGTTTACGTAGTCGCGTATTTCTGGTCGTAAAAGGGGGAACTCAGAAAAAAGGCAAACGATTATCCGGTGATTGGCCTGAGATTTTCAACTGCTAATCTGCATCGATACAGGATAATCCTCATTGCATAACAGAAATGCAACGTAGTTTCGCTGCCCCGGCGTGCGCGAGTTTCAGTGGAACAGACTGGAAATTATAGGAATTTTTATGCGCATTTTTGTTGCGCAACCAAATGATAGCCGGGTTGCGCAACATGATTATTGGCTGAAATTGATCGGGCCACCCTGCTCAATCGCCCGCTGCCAGGCGGCGCGTTGTTCCAGCCCTTCCAGCCAGTGCTGACTGGCAGGCATATCACGCAGGCCGGTACGCGCACGCATCGCCAGCAGCGGAAAACTCATCTGAATATC
Source organism: Pantoea phytobeneficialis (assembly GCF_009728735.1). Lineage (NCBI taxonomy): Bacteria > Pseudomonadati > Pseudomonadota > Gammaproteobacteria > Enterobacterales > Erwiniaceae > Pantoea > Pantoea phytobeneficialis. The sequence continues at coordinate 379,742 of NZ_CP024636.1, read as the reverse complement.
GGCGATGCTAAAACGATTACCGGCGAAGTAAGGGTGCTGACTCAGGTGCTGTTCAATCACATCCCCATGTAATCTCAACTGCTTGTTCAGCCAGGCTTTCTGGATCCCGGCGCTCAGAGCCTTACCGGCCGGGCGCAACAGCCAGGGCACCGGTTTTTTACCCAACTGCCCGAACACCAGTTTCATCACCAGCAGGGGCATCAACGACCCCTCGGCGTAATGCAGCCAGTAACGCGCCGCAATTTGCGCATCTTCATCGGACAGCTTTAATCGATATTCGGCGTCATATTTGTCGGCCAGATACTCCAGGATTGCGCCAGATTCCGCGATCACGCGATTGCCATCGGTGATCACCGGAGATTTCCCCAACGGATGGACTTTCTTCAACGACTCGGGTGCCAGCAGGGTGCCTTCACGTTGGTAACGTTTGATCTGATAAGGCACTGACAGCTCTTCCAGCAGCCACAGCACCCGATGTGAACGAGAATTTTCAAGATGGTGAACAGTGATCATCATGGCTTCCTGACCAATGGTTGGACCAGCAAGTATAGATGATGTCGCCTCAGCGTTTCTGCTCGTCCTGTTGCGGATCGAGCAAAACCGCCCCTGAACCTTGCTCGCCCAAACGGTCGCCAGGGTTACGCAATGGACAGTCACGCATTGACAGGCAACCACAGCCGATACAGCCATCAAGATCGTTACGCAGCCGCGTCAGGGTTTCGATGCGTTTATCCAGTTCCTCACGCCAGTGCTGCGTCAGCGCATCCCATTCCTGGGTCGACATGCGCTTGTTAGCCGGCACATGCATCAGACTGTCGCTGACCGTGGCGAGGGGAATACCAATGCGCTGCGCAATTTTAATGATCGCCACGCGGCGTAGCACATCACGGCTGTAACGCCGTTGGTTGCCGTTATTACGCGTACTGGAGATCAATCCTTTGGTTTCGTAAAAGTGCAAAGCCGACACCGCCACACCGCTGCGCTTCGCCACTTCACCCGGCGTCAGCACCGGTTTCGGGTAGTTGCGTTCTTTTTTCATTTCGCTCTTTACCTCAAGTTAACTTGAGGAATTATACTCGCTCCCCATTGAAACTTCGAATCTCTACTCAGAAGGATGTGGTTATGATGCAAGAGGAAATCATTCATTCACTGACTCACTGGATCGATCAGAATCTGGATAAAACCCTGTCGATTGATGAAGTAGCGGCGAAATCAGGTTATTCCAAATGGCACCTGCAACGTATGTTCCGTACCGTGACGAAACAAACGCTGGGCGGTTATATCCGCGAACGCCGCTTAACGCTGGCCGCTGAGGCTCTGCGTCAGACACAACGTCCGGTATTTGATATCGCTATGCAGTACGGCTACGACTCACAGCAAACCTTTTCCCGCGTGTTTCGCCGTCAGTTCTCGCAAACGCCCACCGCGTATCGCCATACCATGCGTCGCCAGGCGATGATTCAGCGCCCACGTCTGGTGAGCTTTGATTGCAACGAGAATATGGCCAGCTTTACCCAGCGTACTACCGGCGAGTGCTGCCCGGTTCGCTAACCTTGCCTGCGCGCCCCGCGCGGGCGCTCCCTGCCCTGTCTATTCGTGCGCGATAAATCGCGCCGCTACAAATCCGTGGTAACGCCATAAATTTCCGCACGCTGCCGATACGTGCGCGATAAGTCCGTGGCAACGCCATAAATTTCCTTACGCTGCCGATACGTGCGCGATAAATCCGTGGCTACGCCATAAATTTCCGCATGCTGCCGATACGTGCGCGATAAATCCGTGGCAACGCCATAAATTTCCGCATGCTGCCGATACGTGCGCGATAAATCCGTGGCAACGCCATAAATTTCCGCACGCTGTCGATACGTGCGCGATAAGTCCGTGGCAACGCCATAAATTTCCTTACGCTGCGGATACGTGCGCGATAAGTCCGTGGCAACGCCATAAATTTCCTTACGCTGCCGATACGTGCGCGATAAATCCGTGGCAACGCCATAAATTTCCGCATGCTGCCGATACGTGCGCGATAAATCCGTGGCAACGCCATAAATTTCCGCACGCTGTCGATACGTGCGCGATAAGTCCGTGGCAACGCCATAAATTTCCTTACGCTGCCGATACGTGCGCGATAAGTCCGTGGCAACGCCATAAATTTCCTTACGCTGCCGATACGTGCGCGATAAATCCGTGGCTACGCCATAAATTTCCGCATGCTGTCGTTGCGGCGCGATTTATCGCGCGAATCCTCTACCAGCATCGATAAATTTTTTTCTACCATACCAGGTATAAATTTTGTTCAAACTTTCAAATCGGATGATATAATGTGACCCAAGTCACAGTTTAATGCGTAGTTCGACGGCCTGAAGGGCCTCCCTGACCTTCCTTCTCTGCCGCCAGTGATGTCCGATGAATGTCAGGGATGTTACTGATTCATAGAGGTTCGTTGCAGATGGCTACTTTAACCACCAGTCTTATCGTTATGCGCTGGGAATTGCTGAGCGCAGTAATGATGTTTTTCGCCAGCACCCTGAAAATTCGTTTTCGTCAGAACAGCCACCATGTGATGGCGCTGATGTGCGGCGGAATCGGCCTGGGTATGTCCTGCTGGTTTGTCACTGGCCTGATGGGGATCACCCTCAGTATGGAGAATCTGCATAACTTTATGGAAATCTCCAAAAATGCCTTTGTTGAGGTGATGAGCCAGACGCCTGCTGACTGGCCAATGCCTTGATCGCTACCCATAAAAAACCCCGCGTTGCGGGGTTTTTTATTTTGCTGTGTGATTTCAAATTTTCTTCAATACGGCCGGGATGTTGACATCCTCCACCGTTCCGTCGGGTGTCTGTGCACCAAGACGGTCCTGAATCCACATATCACCCATCATCTGATTAAGTCCACGATCCAGCCCGGTGACCATCCCCGCGCCAGGCGTAAAGGTCAGCTCACCAAAGAAAACCTGCTGCTCGTGGATATACCAGTCAACGCGCACATAATCGAAATCACTTGCCAGCTTCTTGCTCAAGACTAACGCGTGCTGTAACGCGGCCATTTGCGGCGAGATATCCAGGCCGGTATCGCGAATCTTGTGATACGCCTCGTCTAAATTGTTAACGTAAAAGTTCATGGATAACAACGGCCTACATCGGTTGTAAATCACCTGAAGCACATATTCAAAGTTGCCATCACGTTTATTAAACATATGGAACTTGTAATCAATGGGCGCGTTTTTCCCATCACCAATGTATTTTTCTACCAGAATGCGCGGTTTGATATAGCGGTAGTGGATCTCGCGCGCTTCATCCGCATAGTCTTTTTTCAACCAGGTTTGGCATTTACTGATGATCTGCTGTTTCTTCAGCGCATCTGGCTCTTCCAACAGGATTTCGACCATATTCGAACCGTGGTTCGGTTTGATGACCGTATTTTTCCAGCTCGACAGGGTATGCAGTGAATGAGGATCGCTGGTTTCATACACCAGCGGGATCAGATATTCGCTGCCCACCTTCTCAGCAACGTAATCACGCACCGAGTATTTATCCGACAGGCGACCATAGTTCTGGTAATCGCCATAGACAAACTTGCGATACAGCACCTTCTCATTAAACACTTTGGGCTGACGCAAATTGGGTAACCGACGAAACCTACGGAAGTAGTACAGACGGTCCTGGTAAGCCCAGGGCATTTTTTTGATGAAATACCGCACACTTCGTCTGAGTTCATCTTTCAACTTGAGCATATCTAACCTCATTTGTAGGTTTTGTAGTTGAGCGAGGAAACTTGAATCTTAAAAATGGCGCCATTTCTGAAGAAGTAATTCATCACCGTAAGGGACAGAAGTTCAGTAATGAAGACGCTCCAGGCGGCCCCCATGATGCCGTAGCCCTGAATAAGCCACCACGAGAGCGGCAGGCTGATCGCCATCAAGCAGATAATTTTTCTGAGCAGATAGTTAAACCCTCCTTCCTTGACCATGTAGCGGTACGCCACGGTTCCCATTGCGGAGAAGCTGGACGCTATCGACAACACGGTAATCAGACTTCCTGACTGCGTGTATTCGTGACCATACAAAGCAATGATGATTTTTTCGCCGTATAAGGCGATGACAAGTAACAAGAGCAATGAAACACCCAAAACATAACCGTTCAGGCGCGCCGTCAGCTTGATAGCAACGCTGCCGCGCTCCCTGAAAATCTCTGAAAAGCTGGAGGTGATAATGGCCAATGGAATGAAGGTCCATGAGGCCGATATGGTGTTGGCGGCGGCGAACAAGCCAAGCTCACGCGCCGAGGCGATACCCACCAGAAACATCTGCGCAGTTTTCACCTGTACCGAAATAAAAATGCTGGAGATCGCCAACGGTAAACCGGCATACAGCAGATAACGCAGATAAGCGCCGCGTTTGCTGCGTGCAGGTGCCTGCTCCTGGTTTTCACGGTAGAAGTTGTAGCGTTTGATGGCGTAGGGAACCAACGTCACCACCACAATCGATAAGGTCAGCCAGATGGGGTTGAGCCGGAACCAGGCAATGGCGAAACTGAGTGAAAAACCCAGCAGCAGACCGATTGAGTTGGCAATGGTATTGAGCCGTGAAGCCAGACGCGCGTTGTTATACACGCTGAACGTGTCCTGGGTAACGAATACCGAAGCGATGAACGAAGCCAGCGCAAACGCAAGAAAGTTTTCCTGCATGTTGTACCAGACCCAAATCAACACCGGCACCGAGGTCAATACCAGGAGCGCAAATCGCAACGTGCGTGCCACGTTCATCAGGCGCACACCTTTTGGCTCACTTTTGCTGATGGTTTTGAACAGTATCGTTTCGGTGCCAAACATCGCTACGGTCTGCACCATAGAAAACAGTGAGGTGGAAAACGCCATTTGGCCGAACACCGTCGGGCCGAAGGATTTTGCCACATAGGAAGTCACAAATATGACGCCGAAAACCGAGACGATCTTCTCAGACATCATCCAGGCGGCATTTGACATTACGCTTAATTTCATCAACTCGTCCTTAGTATTACTTACTGCAACTACTTTCGGTACAACGTCCTTGAAAGAATTAAACAAGCGCTAATTGGGCCTGACTTAAATTAATATCTTCAAACCATGCTGGTCCGAAAAAGAGGACTCGCGTCAGGATTCAGACAATGAATTCAGGATAATTCTGATTAAATCCGGCGCGAAACCCTGTGGATGTAACCGATTTCAGTCAAAATATTGACCAAAAAGCTACTGGCATATCCTGGCGTTTTTGCAAGCAGGTTATGCCGTTTTTCCGATGAATGTATAATTTTTCCGCATTTGGGATGAAATGAATCTATATCAAAAACCCAACACCAGGAAGGCGTTCAATGGCAATCAGAATAAAATAAGACTTATCCCATGATGATATTTATTCTAAATATCTTAATTTAACCCTCGCAATTCTAATCGCGCACTTTAATACTGCATTAATAGTGTTTTTGCAGTACCAGATATTAATACAGTAATTCTCATCCACTAATTGATAAGAAAGGTAATAGCATTTATGAGAAAGTCACGATATAGCGAAGAGCAAATCACAAATGCCATTAAAGCTTCTGAAACAGGAGTGAAAGTCAGGGAGATTTGTGAGGAGCTTGGCATTTCCGAAGCCACTTTCTATAGCTGGAAGAAAAAATTCTCTGGACTCTCTTCTGAGGAGGGAAGAAAAATCAAAGAGTTAGAAGACAAACTTCAAACACTCACCCGCGAGTTGCAGACACTCAGCTCTGATAAGGAGATGCTGCAAAGCGTGCTGAAAAATTTCTTCACCACCAATGAAAAACGCCAGGCTGTTAACTTTCTGCAAACCACCTTCGACATAGGCACACGTCGCAGTTGCCGCTTGCTGGATATTAGCCGCAGCGTTTACCACTACCCGTCAGGTACAGAAAATCGCTAACAACATTAAGGCCGTTGTTATTTGACTTAATGCTGAGATTTGTTCTTACCAGAAGAGATGAAGATCATTTAATTCGGCGTTCGTGACATAACAATTCGCACCATTATTTCCTGATGAATAACATCACGAAATTACTTCTTTTTTTGCGGTAAAATTGATTCACATCAGCAAAAGTCTCGCGTTTCAAGCTATTTACGTCCCTCCCAATCTCATTCAGGTGAGATTGGGGCTTTCATTATTACTTTATCAACATTAATACTCTTCGCCAGAAACAGGTATTTTTGTTTAGCATTGATGAACAACAGGCCAGAATCCCTCTCACACCCACTCTTCTTTTAAGTGGATCTATCGTTATCTGGGGGTGATCATATTATCCGCAGTTCCATGTGCCGATGGCGTACTCATACCAGGAATCAGCCTGAAGAGAAACGTTATCATCGCTAAACAATAACGCAATTAGCCATACCGGATGAGTTAATATCACGTCACTATTCATCGCCGCACTTAACCAATCTCGGTCACATGCACGGCGGAAGAGTCTCAGCCAGACAGCAACACCTTGAGGAAATGATGGTTCCGGCAGGGGGTTTTCAGTGCCAGAGCGCAATAAAAAGAGACCTGGCCCGGTTGTTTAATGCCTGTTTAGCGACCATTCAGCCGCCAAAACGGCCCATTTTGCCCGCGAATCACCGCGTCTTCCCCCCAGAACAGGGAGAATTTTATCCACTCGTCCCTGCCAGCCTGGCGTCAGATATGACGTTTCGCGCTGAAAACCTGCCTGGTGGCCCAGGAAATGGTTATAACGCGGTATGGCTTAAGAACAGATAAGGCAAAAGTGGCAGGATTTCTGGCTGGTCATAATCTTAAAATCAGGGGCAAATCAGGATGCCAGCACCCGTGGCTGGCATCGTTTTACGCTTAAATTTCCAGTGAAGTTACCACCGGCTGCGGCTTGATACGCATTGCCGAGATGACGCCAATAATCAAACAGCAGATACCGATGGCGGTCAGCAACGGCGGCCAGCTTTGTCGCCACAGGAAAGTCCAGAACAAGCCAGACAGGGTTTCGAACACAATTAACGGCCCCATAATGACCGTGGGCAGGCGCTGGCTGGCCGCATTCCAGCACAGCGTTCCGAGCCATGAGCACAGCAACCCTATCGCCAGCATCAACAGCAGGAAAACCTCAGGCTGCGGGCCAAAAGGTAACGCGAAATCAGGTTGTTGCCAGTGGATCTGTCCGCACACCAGCAGATAAAACACCACTGCCAGGGGTAACGTCACCAGGCCTTGCGCAGTCGCCCAACTGCCGGGTTTATGCTGCGGATGGTTACGCAGCCAACGCGCATTACGTAGCGGGTACCAGGTCCAACAGCCCACCGCCATCACCGCCAACAACAGGCCGGAGAGATAGCGCGGCCAGTCCAGCGTTGCTCCCTGTGCCTGCAACTCCGCAGCATTGACGCATACCAATCCCAGGGCAATGATCAGCAAGGCAGGCATCAACCGTCGCCAGGGCAATCGCCCTTCCAGATGCCCGTAACACAGGTTAGCCGTGACCGACATCACCACCGGTAAGGTGCCAATAATCATGGTTGCTACCGGTGCGCCGGTACGCTGAATGGCGGTGGCGAGAAAGGCGTAATACATCAGATTGCCCACCAGCGACAGCTTTAACGCCTCAATCCAATCCTGGCGCGCCAGTTGACGCAAGCGACGACGATCCAGCCAGGCAAGCGGCAAGGCGATCAAACCAAAAGCGACATAGCGCCCGGCGGATTGCAACGTGCCGGGATAATCCGGCACCAGCAGCGGCCCGACAAAGATCAGCCCCCACATCAATCCCGCCGCCAGCGCAAACAGAACTCCAGCCAACATAATCTTTTCCTGATTAAGATATTCCGGCGCAGTGTGGCGGAACGCAGCAGCAAAAGCTTGTAGCAGATTGCGGTTAGCGTGCGGGCCAGACCTGTTTTTGATAACGGCCAGGGGTGATGCCATAGCGATGCGCAAAGGCACGCGTCAGATGTGCCTGATCGGTTAAGCCAACGGCTGCTGCAACCGAGGCCGCACTTTCGCCTTGTGCCAGCCGCAACTTGGCGTCATAAAGCCGGAATGCCATCAACATCTGATGTGGTGTGACATGAAACTGCTGGCGGAAACTGCGTAGAAAATGCCACGGCGACAACCCCGCCAGCGCGGCCAGTTCATCCAGCCTGACCGGTTCAGCGAGATTTTCTCGCAGATACGTTTTCACCGAATCAAAACGGTGCGCTCCTTCCACCGGTCGGGATTGCCCGCGATGCGCCAATGGACGCATCAACTCCAGCAATTCCACCAACAATCCCTCGCGTTCCAGCGCGGTTTCAGCCTGCCACAAAGCCGCCAGCCGCAGCGAAAACGGCTGTGCCAGACGAGCATCGGTGCGCAGCGCTTCACTGAACCACCAGTTGCGATCGCCGGTCAGCCTGTCCATCTCATCCGGATGGATGTAAATCATGCGGTAACGCCAGCCCTCTTCACAGGCGGATTCGCCGGTGTGTAGCTCATCCGGATTCATCATCACCAACGAATGCTCGGGTGCGGTGTAGTGCGTGCCACGATAGCGGAAGCGTTGTGCACCCGACTCAATGGTGCCAATGCCAAACGCTTCATGGGTGTGCGGCTCAAAGGCATAACGGGAGATATGCGCCTGATACAATTCAATGCCCGGCAGCTCGGAAAATTGCTGGAATTGCGCGCGGTCACGCTCGCACGGGAAGATTGCAGGAACCACTGACACGACACACCTCCATCGTAAAGAAGATCACCAGCATGCCCCGTAAGACGGGCAAAATGCAAAACAGATTTGTTTTGCCTGTGAGGAAGTTCAGCGCGACACTGACGCCCAGGCATATAAAAGGAGGCGATCATGGGAAGCAAGGTAGTGATGGTGGTGGACATGCAAAACGGGGTGCTGGCAACGCCGCGTTTCGATCGGGCAGGACGTTGCGCGCGGATTAATCAGCTCATTGCCGCCGCTGATCAGGTCATTTTTATCCAGCACGTCGGTCCGGGTCTGGAGCTGAACAGCGAAGCCTGGCAGATTGTGCCTGAGCTACACCAACCGGCTCACGCCCTTTACGTCAATAAAACTGCCTGTGACGGCTTCTGGCAGACCGAGCTGGCGGCGCAGCTGGAACAGCAAGACATTTCGTCTTTTGTCATCTGTGGTTGTGCGACTGATTATTGCGTCGATACCACCCTCAAAGTGGGTGCCAGCCTGGGTTATCGCATCACCGTCGCCGCCGACGCGCACACCACAGCCGATCGTACCTGGGCAACCGCGCAGCAACTGATCAACCAACATAATGAAGTCTGGGCCGATCTGATCCTGCCGGGCAACCCGGTGCAGGTACGACCGACCGCAGAGCTGCTGGCTATCTGGCAGCCAGAGACGGTTAACCCGTAATCGGGCCGCCCAGGTTGAGGCCCTGAAACTGATCGGGCAACGCCAGCTTATAAATGGCAAAATGCGCAGCCGCGCCCGGTTGCGCTGCCAGCGGCTGTTTAACCGGAATATAAAGCTGACGATCGGCGCTGATAAACGTGCCGTCTGGCCGTAACAACCGCACATCACTGGCAATGACGCGCGTTTCACCGGACGGTGCCAACACCCGAATGTTGTGGGTAACGGTTTCCGAGAAGTACACATTGCCCGCCGAATCCATGCAGCAGCCCCCCGAGAAGTTGTTGTCATACACCTGCTCAACATGGGGCAGGATGTCTTCATCAGGCAGATCACTTTGCAGCCAACGGGTTTCCACGCGATAAAGCGGCCCGGTTGGTGCCGCCCAGTAAAGCCAGTTACCGTCGGCGGTGATTTCAATCATATCGCTATTGGGCGGATGGAAGGTTTTGCTGCCTTTGATGCCAGACAACATCGCCGGTGGCGCTTTATCCGACGCCTTCACCACCGGGGTAGCCGACAAACGACGCAGCGTTTTGCCACTGACCATGTCGTGTACAATGATGCCACCCAGACCGGAATCGGTAATGTACAACGCGTTGCCGTGAAAACGCAGGTCGTTCATCTGCGCGCCTGGCGGCAGGATGCGTTCGTCAAACCGCAGAATTTGCAGGATTTCGCCGCTATGTGCATCCAACTGCACCAACTTTTGCGCGCCGGGTTGTGGCACCGCATCTTTTGCTGAAAAAACACCGGCACTGAGCGACCCCTGATCAACACACCACACCGTATCATCAGCAAAAATATGTACCGAGTTAAGGTAAACAAACGCATTGCGCCCATCTTTACCCGGCTGCCACTCATTCCAGCCATTGCCAGGGAAAGGTCGCAAACTGCCATCCGTCTCGCGTCGCGCCAGGGAAGGTGTCGGTTTATCTTTGGCATAGCGTGGCAGGCCAAGAAACAGCAGATTACCGCGGGTTAACGCCACCTGATTCGCCATCCACGGCGAAACGACCACCCGCTCCAGTGGCAAGGGATCTTCAGCCGTAAAAGCCTGAACATTGCGCGCTACGCCCAGCGCGCCCAGCGCGCCCAGCGCCAGCAAAAATGTACGGCGATTGAGGTTCACTCACGCTCCTTCTGCGCCATTGTGTTAGGCCTGACAGGATGGCGAAGCCGCCGTGGGGATGAACGGCTTTTTGTGCCACGCCGGGAGGAATGTGGCAAAAGGTTAAAGCCAGCATTCAATCCGGGGAGCTAACTTGCACGCCACCATGCACCTTTTTGGTTCACGTCAGTCATAAAAAAGACGCTTAACGCTCACTTCTTGCACAGATTTACTCTAAAAAGCACAAATCAATTAATTTTTGCGCAATTAATGCACGGACCGTGAATTTACCCATAAAATAATTATTCTTTTTTATCATGACGTTAAGTATCACTTTCCGAAAAGCATCCCCCCACTGGCCCAGGAATTGCTAATCCCATGTAGATAAATATTGATACCTGCGGGAGTAGACATGGGCAACCATCAGTCAGAAAGTCAGCTGCACAGAGGCTTGAAAAATCGCCATATTCAACTGATTGCGCTGGGAGGCGCAATCGGTACCGGGCTGTTTCTTGGCATTGCGCAAACCATAAAAATGGCAGGTCCGTCGGTCCTGCTGGGCTATGCGATTGCTGGCGTGATCGCCTTCTTTATTATGCGCCAGCTCGGCGAGATGGTGGTTCACGAACCGGTTGCTGGCTCGTTTAGCCATTTTGCCAACCAATACTGGGGCAATTTTGCGGGCTTCGTAGCGGGATGGAATTATTGGGTGCTTTACGTACTGGTCAGCATGGCAGAGCTGACCGCGGTCGGTATTTACGTCCAATACTGGTGGCCGGAAATCCCGACCTGGGTGTCCGCCGGGGTGTTCTTTGTCGTGATCAATGCCATCAATATGGCCAACGTGAAAATTTATGGCGAGGTCGAATTCTGGTTTTCAATCATCAAAGTCGCGGCGATTGTCGGTATGATCGGTTTTGGTGCCTGGCTGCTCGCCAGCGGACACGGAGGTCCCGAGGCGAGCGTCGCAAATCTGTGGCAGCATGGAGGGTTCTTCCCTAACGGAATCAAGGGACTGGTGATGGCAATGGCCGTAATCATGTTCTCATTCGGTGGTCTGGAGCTGATCGGCATTACTGCCGCCGAGGCCGACAATCCGCAGAAAAGCATTCCGAAAGCCACAAACCAGGTTATCTATCGCATCCTGCTGTTCTATGTTGGCGCGCTGGCGGTGTTGTTGTCGCTCTACCCGTGGCAGAAAGTGGTGGAAGGGGGTAGCCCGTTCGTCCTGATTTTCCACGCACTTGACAGTAATCTGGTCGCGACGTTGCTCAACGCCGTCGTGCTTTCTGCTGCGCTTTCCGTTTATAACAGCTGTGTGTTCAGCAACAGCCGCATGTTGTTTGGTCTGGCGAAACAGGGGAACGCTCCCGCCTCATTGTTAAAAGTTAATCGGCGCGGTATTCCTTTTAACGCCCTCAGCGTCTCAGCGCTGGTTACTGCGTTGTGTGTGCTGCTTAACTACCTCATGCCGGGCAAAGCCTTCGAGCTGCTGATGTCGCTGGTGGTCTCTGCACTCGTCATCAACTGGGCGATGATCAGTATCACCCATCTGAAATTCCGCCGCGCCATACGTATCACCAAACAGGAAACCCATTTCCCCAGCCTGGGCTACCCACTGACCAATATCCTGTGTCTGCTGTTCCTGGCCGGAATTCTGGTGATTATGTTTATGACGCCTGGCATCGAGATTTCAGTCTGGCTGATCCCCGTTTGGCTGCTGGTGCTGGCCGTCAGCTATCGGTTAAGAAAAAAGAGCAACACAGAAGCACAGCATCAGAAGATAGCGGCCAACTGAATGTCCTTGGCACGGCAATGCATGAAATAAAAAAGAGGCCCTGCGGCCTCTTTCGAAAATCTGTCTGAATGTGTTCCGATCTTAGAACGGAATATCGTCGTCAAAATCCATCGGCGGTTCGTTGTTCGCTGGTGCGCTCTGCTGCTGTGGACGCTGTTGCGCGCCGCCGCTGAACTGGTTGCCGCCCTGCGGCTGCTGTGGTTGACCCCAACCGTTGTTGTTGCCGCCACTCTGGCCGCCCATCGGTGCTCCGCCGGTGCTGGCGCCCTGCTGACGACCACCCAGCATCTGCATGGTGCCGCCCACGTTTACCACGATCTCGGTGGTGTAACGATCCTGGCCGCCCTGGTCCTGCCATTTACGGGTGCGCAGCTGGCCTTCAATGTAGACCTGTGAACCTTTACGCAGGTATTCACCGGCCACTTCCGCCAGTTTGCCAAACAGCACTACGCGGTGCCATTCGGTGATCTCTTTGTTTTCACCGGTTTGTTTGTCACGCCAGCTTTCTGACGTAGCCAGCGTAATGTTGGCAACTGCGCCACCATTTGGCATATAACGTACTTCCGGATCCTGACCCAGATTCCCGACAAGAATCACTTTGTTAACGCCACGACTGGCCATGTTGCTGTCTCCCGATGAGTTAATGCGTCAATACTAAACGATCAATTCTAGCACGTCTGGATCGCGGTTCCCACTTTCGAGCTGGCTTCCAGAATACACAATCAAAACACAAAATACTGGATATTTATTCAGTTTATTTTTTATGCCATAATACGCGTTTCTTCTGGCCGCCGTCGGCAAGGCGCGGCGAGTGCTGCTAATCCGGGAAAGGTGAATGGATAAGATCGAAGTTCGTGGTGCCCGCACCCATAATTTGAAAAACATCAACCTGATCATCCCTCGCGACAAACTCATTGTGGTTACCGGCCTGTCAGGCTCCGGTAAATCCTCTCTGGCGTTTGATACGCTGTACGCGGAAGGTCAGCGTCGCTATGTGGAGTCGCTCTCTGCCTATGCGCGCCAGTTTCTTTCCTTAATGGAGAAGCCGGACGTTGACCATATCGAAGGTCTCTCGCCCGCCATCTCTATTGAGCAAAAATCCACGTCCCATAACCCGCGCTCGACGGTCGGCACCATTACCGAAATCCACGACTATCTGCGTTTGCTGTTTGCCCGTGTTGGCGAGCCGCGCTGCCCGGATCATGACGTCACCCTGGCGGCGCAAACCGTTAGCCAGATGGTCGATCAGGTGCTGGCACAGGAAGAAGGCCGTCGCCTGATGTTGCTGGCTCCGGTGGTGAAGGATCGTAAAGGCGAGCACACCAAAACGCTGGAGAACCTTGCCTCGCAGGGGTATATCCGCGCCCGTATCGATGGTGAAGTCTGTGATCTCTCCGATCCGCCAAAGCTGGAACTCCAGAAGAAGCATACTATCGAGGTGGTGATTGACCGCTTCCGCGTCCGTGACGACCTCGCGACACGTTTAGCCGAATCGTTCGAAACCGCGTTGGAATTAAGCGGTGGCACGGCGATTGTCGCTGATATGGATGACAACAGCGCCGAAGAGATGCTGTTCTCCGCCAACTTTGCCTGCCCGGTGTGCGGCTACAGCATGCGCGAACTCGAACCGCGCCTGTTCTCGTTCAATAACCCGGCGGGTGCCTGTCCAACCTGTGACGGCCTCGGTGTGCAGCAATATTTCGATCCCGATCGTGTAGTTCAAAACCCGGAGCTGTCGCTGGCGGGTGGTGCGATTCGCGGCTGGGATCGCCGTAATTTCTACTATTTCCAGATGCTGCGTTCGCTGTCTGAGCATCTGGATTTCGATGTCGAAGCACCGTTTAACAGCCTGAGCGACAAAGCACAGCAGGTGATTCTGTACGGTTCTGGCAAAGAAAGCATCGAATTCAAATACATCAACGACCGTGGCGATACCTCAGTGCGCCGCCATCCGTTTGAAGGCGTGCTGCACAATATGGAGCGCCGCTATAAAGAGACGGAATCCAATGCGGTGCGCGAGGAGCTGGCGAAATTTATCAGCAACCGCGCCTGCGCCAGCTGTGAGGGCACCCGTCTGCGCCGTGAAGCGCGCCACGTCTTTGTGGAAAACACCAACCTGCCGACCATCTCTGACATGAGCATCGGCCACGCAATGGATTTCTTCCGCGATCTCAAACTGAGCGGCCAGCGCGCCAAAATTGCAGAAAAAGTCCTGAAAGAGATTGGCGATCGTCTGAGCTTCCTCGTCAACGTCGGGCTGAATTATCTTTCCATGTCGCGCTCTGCTGAGACGTTGTCCGGCGGTGAAGCACAGCGTATCCGTCTGGCGAGCCAGATCGGTGCGGGTCTGGTGGGGGTGATGTACGTACTGGATGAACCGTCGATTGGTCTGCATCAGCGCGACAACGAACGTCTGCTGAGTACGCTGATTCACCTGCGTGATCTCGGCAATACGGTGATTGTGGTGGAGCACGATGAAGATGCGATTCGTGCCGCCGACCATATCATCGATATCGGCCCCGGCGCCGGGGTGCATGGCGGCCAGGTGGTGGCGGAAGGTGACGTCAACGCCATCATGGCGCATGAAGATTCTCTTACCGGCCAGTACCTGAGCGGCAAACGTGAAATTGCCGTGCCGAAAGAACGCGTTAAAGGCGATCCCGCCAAGGTGCTGAAGTTGACCGGGGCGCGCGGCAACAACCTGAAAGACGTGACCCTGACGGTGCCGGTCGGTCTGTTTACCTGCATCACTGGCGTGTCAGGTTCCGGTAAATCGACACTGATTAACGATACCCTGTTCCCGATTGCTCAGCGCCAGTTAAACGGTGCCACCAGCGGTGAACCGGCACCCTATCGCGAGATCGCCGGTCTGGAACATTTCGACAAAGTGATCGATATCGATCAAAGCCCGATCGGTCGTACACCGCGTTCCAACCCCGCGACCTATACCGGCATCTTCACCCCGGTGCGCGAACTGTTTGCCGGTGTGCCGGAGTCGCGCTCGCGTGGCTATAATCCGGGCCGCTTCAGTTTTAACGTGCGTGGTGGACGTTGTGAAGCCTGCCAGGGCGATGGGGTGATCAAGGTTGAAATGCACTTCCTGCCGGATATTTACGTCCCCTGCGATCAGTGCAAAGGCAAACGTTATAACCGTGAAACGCTGGAGATTAAATACAAAGGCAAAAGCATCCATGAAGTGCTGGAGATGACCATCGAAGAAGCGCGTGACTTCTTTGATGCGGTGCCAGCGCTGGCGCGTAAGCTGCAAACCCTGATGGACGTGGGCTTGTCCTATATCCGCCTCGGCCAGTCTGCCACCACGCTGTCCGGCGGTGAAGCGCAGCGCGTGAAGCTGGCGCGTGAGCTGTCGAAACGCGGTACCGGCCAGACGTTGTACATCCTTGATGAGCCGACTACGGGCCTGCACTTTGCTGATATCCAGCAACTGCTGGAAGTGCTGCATCAGTTGCGCGATCAGGGCAATACCATCGTGGTGATTGAGCACAACCTCGACGTGATCAAAACGGCTGACTGGATCGTCGATCTCGGCCCCGAAGGCGGCAGCGGCGGCGGCGAAATCCTGGTGGCAGGTACGCCAGAAACCGTGGCGGAATGTGAAAAATCACATACGGCACGCTTCCTTAAACCAATGTTAAAAAAGTAATTTCTCTCTCAGGCCCGCGATTGCGGGCCTGATTCTTTCTGCCAGATTCCGCAGAGAAATGCAGAAACAGGCAAGAATCAGACATCTTCAGGCATATACGCTTTCCCATCAGGTGACTATCCTTACACAGTTCCTTTTTGGCGTACTCAAGCGCCTTTATCCCTTCCGTTTACGGAGAGGATCCCCGCAAAAACTCACGACACATCTTAACTGGAGACACCATGAATATTACGCATGCCTATGCCGCACAGGACGCGAAATCTAAACTCGCTCCGTTCGACTATAAGCCTCGCGAGCTGCGCGCTCATGATGTGCAGATTGAAGTGTTGTACTGCGGCGTCTGCCACTCTGACCTTCATACTGCGCGTAACGAATGGAAAAACACCATTTTCCCGGTCGTACCAGGCCATGAAATCGTTGGCCGCGTGACGGCGGTAGGCGCACACACTCATAAATACAAAGTGGGTGATCTGGTCGGCGTGGGCTGTATGGTCGACTCCTGCCGTAGCTGTCCGAGCTGCCAGGAAGGTCTGGAGCAGTACTGTGAAAACGGTTTTGTTGGCACCTACAACGGTGAAGATCGCGAAACCAAAGCCATCACCTATGGCGGCTACTCCACCAGCATGGTTGTGGATGAAAGCTTTGTGCTGCGTGTACCGGAAAACCTCGACCTGGCAGGTGTTGCACCGCTGCTGTGTGCCGGTATCACCACCTACTCACCGCTGCGTCACTGGAACGTGGGTCCGGGCCAGAAAGTCGGTATCGTCGGCCTTGGTGGTCTCGGTCATATGGGTGTGAAGCTGGCGCATGCTATGGGCGCACATGTGGTGCTGTTCACCACGTCACCGTCAAAAATTGAAGACGGCAAACGCCTTGGCGCTGACGAAGTGGTGATCTCGAAGGACGCGGATCAGATGGCCCAGCACCTCAACAGCTTTGACTTCATCCTGAACACCGTGGCGGCGCAGCACGATCTCAACCCGTTTATTGCCCTGCTGAAGCGCGATGGCAACATGACGCTGGTGGGCGCACCGGAGCACGATCACCCGGCACCGCAGGTGTTTAACCTGATCTTCAAACGTCGCAGCATCGCTGGCTCGCTGATTGGCGGTATCGCTGAAACCCAGGAAATGCTGGATTTCTGCGGCAAGCACGGTATCACTTCCGATATCGAACTGATCGCCATGAACCAAATCAACGAAGCCTATGAGCGTATGCTGAAAAGCGACGTGAAATACCGTTTTGTAATTGATATCAACACCCTGCGTGAGGAAGCTGTCGCTTAATCCTCATCATGGCTGACGCCCGCCGCGCGTGTGGCGTCAGCCTGTTGCCAGGAAGCATCCACCAGGTAGTAAATCTGCGAATCTTTCAGCGAACCGTCCAGCCACAGGGTGCTCCAGTGGGACTTGTTCAGATGCTCGCTGGGAAACACATCACTATGTTCTTCACGCAATAAATCGGCCAGTGCCGGGGTGGCTTTCAACGAAACCGCCGGACGCCCTTTTACCTCATGCACCATCGCAAATAAAATCCCCTCGCTTTTGATCTGCGTGGCTTTCCAGTCACTGTGCACACTCTGCTCTGCGCCCGGCTTGCTCATGCAATATGTCAGTAAATCCGAAGTGTTCATATTTACTCCCCTTGTAAGGTGGCGACAATGCGCCGCGCACCGCCGTGAACCCGATGTTCACCGAGCCAGATCCCCTGCCACGTCCCCAGCATCAGCCGCCCACGGCTAATCGGTAACAACAAGGATACGCCGAGTAGCGATGACTTAATGTGCGCGGGCATATCATCTGCACCTTCATAATCGTGTTGATAAGGGGCATTTTCTGGCACATGACGCAGAAAATGTTGCTCCATGTCGCTGCGTACCGTGGGATCGCAATTTTCATTGAGGGTCAGTGAGGCGGAGGTGTGCTGTAGCAACAAATGCAGCTGACCAATACGCACATCCGACAGGGCGCGTAGCTGTCCGACGATCTCGTCGGTGACCAGGTGAAAACCGCGTGGTTTGGCGCTAAGCGTTAAGGTTTGTTGGTGCCACATGCCTGAATCCTGAATTAAACACACCGTTTAAGTGTGCAGCATGACGGCGAAAGGTAAAGGAAAAAACGGCCTGAAATTGGACGAAAAAAAACCGCCAGCATCAAGCTGGCGGCTTCATCATGGATTACATCACCGCAGCAAAGGCTTCAGCTACCTGATGTACGTTGCGGCTATTAAGTCCTGCCACACACATACGACCGCTGGCAATCAGGTAGACACCGAACTCGTCACGCAGACGATCGACCTGCTGCGCACTCAGCCCGGTGTAGCTGAACATGCCACGCTGTTTCAGCAGATAATCGAAGTTCTGGCCCGGCAGCTTCTCACGCAGTACCGCAACCAGTGCCTGACGCATTTCGATAATACGCAGACGCATCGCTTCTACTTCCGCCAACCAGTTGTTCAGCAGCGCTTCATCGTTCAGAACACAGGAAACCACCTGAGCACCGAAGTTCGGCGGGCTGGAGTAGTTACGGCGCACCGTTGCTTTCAACTGACCCAGCACACGGCCTGCTTCTTCTGCGCTATCGCAAACGATAGAGAGTCCACCGACGCGCTCACCATACAGTGAGAAGATTTTGGAAAACGAGTTGCTGACCAGCGCTGGCAGACCCGCAGCCGCCACGGCACGAATCGCATAGGCGTCTTCGTTCATACCGGCGCCAAACCCCTGATAAGCGATATCGAGGAACGGGATCAGTTCCTGTGCTTTCAGCACCTCAACGGTCTGATCCCACTGTGCGTCAGTCAAATCCGCACCGGTTGGGTTATGGCAGCACGGATGCAGCAGCACGATGCTTTGCTTCGGCAGGGTTTTCAGCGCAGCGATAAAGGCATCGAATTTCACGCCGTTGGTTTCTGCGTCGTACCACGGGTAAGTGCTGACTTCAAAACCGGCACCGTTGAAGATCGCAATGTGGTTTTCCCAGGTAGGATCGCTAACCCAGACGTTGGAGTTCGGGAAGTAACGTTTGAGGAAATCCGCACCGACTTTCAGCGCACCTGACCCACCCAGCGTCTGGATGGAGGCAATGCGGCCCGCCTTCAGCATCGGGTGCTCGCGACCGAACAGCAATGGTGCGATGGCGTTACGGTAAGGACCAAAACCTTCCATCGGCAGATAAAGCGAAGCCTGATGCGGTGCCGCTTGCAGGCGCTCTTCCGCTGCGGCAACCGCCTGCAGCTGAGGAATGATGCCCTGCTCGTTGTAATAGAGGCCGATGCTCAGATTCACTTTATTCGCGCGCTGGTCCTGTTTGAAGGTTTCCATCAGCGACAGAATCGGATCGCCGGCATAGGCATCAACGTTTTGAAACACGGTGCAGATCTCCATGATTGGTCAAAAAAGTCAGGTAACGATGCATCGTCAAACCCTGTAACGGCCTGGGCGGTGATTCATGGCGATGATCAGATTCAGGATCACCGCGCCCGCTATCGAGGCAAGCAGCATGGGTACGGATACGACAAACAACGAAGCCAACACCACGCAGGTATCGACCGCCATTTGCAGTTTTCCAGCGCGCAGGCCGATGCGGTCCTGCAACCAGAGCGCCAGAATATTGACGCCGCCCAGACTGGCTTTGTGACGAAACAACACTATAAACCCAATCCCCATTACCACGTTACCGAACAATGTCGCATAAAACGGATTTAATGAGGAAAAATGGATGAACAACGGGTGCAGGTGGGTAAACAGTGACACCAGGCCCACGGCGCAGAATGTTTTCAGGGTAAATTCCCAGCCCATACGACGCACCGCCAGCCAGTAAAATGGCAGGTTAATCAGGAAAAAGGCGCTGCCGAAGGAAAGTGGCGTCAGATAGCTAATTAAGAAGGCAATACCGGCGGAACTGCCGGTCAACGCTCCCGCTTGCTTCAGCATGATCACGCCGAAAGAAACCATCAGCGTGCCAAGCACTATCGCCAGGGCATCTTCGATACGGGAGTGGGGAATCTTGGTGGGTTCAACAACGTTATCCATGGATTTATCTCATTGCAATTGATGCGGTTCAAATGCAAAAAACGCACCACATCGGCGACGTCGTGTCGCCGCCGATGGGTGCCAATGATTATCCAATTGATAACTAAGGCGCTTTATTGCAGGTTTTTGTGCATGGCTCAGAGGCTAAATCAGTAATCCATGCACAAATCTGTTATCTGGTGCGCGTTTTTTGCATTTGATTGGCAATAATTGCACCAGACTAGCACATTACGCACTTTTTTGGCGCGTTTTGTGCTCAGGAATTATCATCAAACCGTTCTCTTTTAAACGGCTCAAAACCACTGAGGTTTTGACATGGGCGACACTTTGATGCCCCCCCACCAGTTGGCTGATTAAGGCACTGAGTGAAGCCAGATCCGCTACCGCAACTTTCAGCAAATAATCCGCATCACCCGTGGTTTTAAACGCATCCACGATGGCCGTTTCCTGTTCCACCATACGGTGAAAACTCTCTTCATAATCAGGTGTGTGGTTAATCAGCCGCACCTCAATCAATCCCACCATGCCGAGGCCGATGGCATCGGGCGACAAGCGGGCGTGATAACCGAGAATCAGGTTTGCCTGTTCAAGATTGATGCGTCGGCGTGAACATTGAGACGCCGAAAGGCCCACTAAATCACTGAGTTCCTGGTTGGTGAGGCGGCCGTTAGATTGTAATAATGTCAATATTTTAAGGTCGTAATCGTCTACCTGAGTCATGCTGCTTCCAGAGCGTAAATGGGGGCGCTTTGCTACAGATAACCTGATTAAAGGCGGGGTTGTCCAACACTATTTTCCAATGACGTGAAATGCATGCACAGATCGTGCATGCAGAGGGGAGAAGAGGATTATTCGTCGTCGTATTGCGGGCCGGCGTAGTTATCAAAACGCGACCAGTGACCATTGAAGGTCAAACGTACTGTGCCGATCGGTCCGTTACGCTGTTTACCGATGATGATCTCAGCAATGCCTTTCAGATCGCTGTTTTCGTGATAAACCTCATCACGATATATAAACATGATCAGGTCCGCATCCTGTTCGATCGAGCCGGATTCACGCAGATCCGAGTTCACCGGGCGTTTATCGGCACGTTGTTCCAGCGAGCGGTTCAACTGCGACAACGCCACCACCGGCACATTCAGTTCTTTCGCCAACGCCTTGAGCGAGCGTGATATTTCGGCGATTTCCAGCGTACGGTTATCCGACAGCGAGGGGACACGCATCAATTGCAGGTAGTCGATCATGATCATGCTCAGGCCATCGTTTTCACGATAGATACGGCGCGCGCGCGAACGCACCTCCGTCGGCGTCAGACCGGAAGAATCATCGATGTACATGTTCTTCTTCTCAAGCAGGATGCCCATAGTAGCGGAGATACGCGCCCAGTCCTCATCCTCCAGCTGACCGGTACGGATACGCGTCTGATCCACTCGTGATAATGACGCCAGCATACGCATCATGATCTGTTCGCTGGGCATTTCCAGACTGAAAATCAGGACCGGCTTTTCTTGCAGCATGGCGGCGTTTTCGCACAAGTTCATGGCGAAGGTGGTTTTACCCATCGACGGACGTGCCGCAACGATAATCAGATCAGAACCCTGCAAACCGGCGGTTTTTTTGTTCAGATCCTGATAACCGGTGTCTACCCCGGTGACGCCATCGTGCGGCGTAGAAACCAGCGATTCAATACGCGATACCGTGGCTTCGAGGATTTGCTCGATATTCCTCGGGCCTTCATCTTTGTTGGCGCGCTGCTCGGCGATCTTGAAGACGTTGGATTCCGCGAAATCGAGCAGATCTTCACTGCTGCGCCCCTGCGGATCGTAACCGGCATCGGCGATTTGATTCGCCACTGAGATCATTTCGCGTACCACCGCACGCTCGCGCACGATGTCAGCATAGGCACCAATGTTGGCCGCGCTCGGGGTGTTTTTTGCCAGTTCGGCGAGATAGGCAAAGCCCCCCGCCATTTCCAGCTCGCCACGCGTTTCCAACGATTCCGACAGCGTAATCAGGTCGATAGGCTGTCCGGCTTCCAGCAGGCTCTGCATTTCGGAGAAGATTAGCCGGTGCGAGCGGTTGAAGAAATCCTCAGCGACCACGCGTTCGGAGACGTTGTCCCAACGCTCGTTATCCAGCATCAACCCACCGAGTACCGACTGCTCCGCCTCAATGGAATGCGGCGGCATTTTCACGCCCTCCAGTTGACGGTCGCGGGTTTCGTTCGATTTGTTGGTGGGTTTATTTCCTGCCATAGTGAATGCATTACCGATCTTTAGAGTGACGGGCAAGTATAACGTCACAGGATGAACAATCACAGGAGTCAGAATGGCAAAGCGTATTCAGTTCAACGAACATGGCAGCCCTGAAGTACTGCAATGGGTGGATTTTGAGCTCAATGACCCCGTTGAACATGAAGTCCAGGTGGAAAATCGGGCAATCGGTATTAACTATATCGATACCTATGTACGTAGCGGATTGTATCCGGTGGCAGCGAAACCATCTGGTCTGGGTACGGAAGCGGCAGGCGTAGTGAAAAAAGTTGGTTCTGCCGTTACACGCTTTAAAGTGGGCGATCGCGTGGTGTATTGCCAGTCGGCGCTCGGTGCGTACAGCGAGTTGCACAATGTGCATGAAGATCGTCTGGTGATTCTGCCTGAACGCATCAGCTTCGAGCAGGGAGCCGCCTCGTTCCTGAAGGGCCTGACCGTACAATATCTGTTGCGTCAGACTTATAAGGTCAAAGCGGATGAGACATTCCTGTTCCATGCCGCAGCGGGCGGTGTCGGTCTGATTGCCTGCCAGTGGGCGAAAGCGCTGGGCGCGCACCTGATTGGTACCGTAGGCTCCGCTGAAAAAGCGCAAATCGCCAAAGAGGCGGGCGCATGGGCCACCATTAACTATCGCGACGAGAATATTGCGCAACGGGTGAGTGAACTGACCAACGGCAAAAAAGTGGCTGTGGTGTATGACTCAGTAGGTAAAGATACCTGGGAAGCGTCACTGGATAGTCTGCGTCGCCACGGTCTGATGGTGAGTTTTGGTAATGCGTCCGGTCCGGTCACCGGTGTCGATTTGGGCATTCTGAACAAGAAGGGGTCGCTGTTTGTCACCCGTCCTTCATTGTTTGGTTATATTACCAACCGCGAAGAACTCGACCACGCCAGTGCTGAGCTGTTTTCACTGATTGCCAGCCATGCGATTAAAATCAATGTGCCGGAACAGCAGAAATTCGCGTTACGCGATGCGGCTCAGGCGCATAAGGTGCTGGAAAGCCGCGCAACGCAAGGTTCAAGCCTGCTGATTCCCTGACGCCATAAAGCAAACGGGGCTTCCCGTAGGAAGCCCCTTTTTCTTTTTTATAGTTCGCGCTGGTGTAGGGACAGCGGCGATGAATTTGTTTCGACTCAACGGCAAACATCCTGACAGAAAACATAAGTAAAAAATATGTTTAATTGCAGATTTGAACTAAGCATTGCCAACTCTGTGATCGCCTCCGCATTTAGCGCCAGCCGTTTCTCTCTAACTTACTGATTTTTCTTTTCAGTCGATTCAGCTTCACTTCACCCTGCGGCGTGGTAAAAGCGCGATACACCCAGACAGCCACCACCGCCAACACCAGCCACGGCAACAATTTAATAACAAGTGCAAACAACCCGCCGAGGAACATCAGCACCGTTGCAACAATCAGCGCGGCAATCACGCCCAGCAGTGACACACCGGTCAGCAACAGCATGAGAAAAAAGCCGATAACAAATAATATTTCCACGAAGGTTCTCCTGTGTAGGTTACAGGAAGTGCATTACAAGATACGTGCCAACACTGAATTCTTGCTAATTAATTGAAATCAATAGAAATGATAAGCGAGATAGGTTTGGAGAATAGTGAAATTCACCAAATAGTGGTGTGAATAAAACCATTGAACCATCCCCGTAACGGCGCGATTAATCGCGCAATTTCGTGCGCGTTGCAGGAAAAATCCGCGCGATAAATCGCGCCGCTACGGAGAAAAAAATCAGGCTTCCTGGGGAATTTTATCCGCCACCAGCGCCAGCGCCGCTTCCAGCACGCGAACATCAGCGCCCGGTTTATGGGCATTCTCGCTAAGATAACGTCGCCACTGGCGTGCGCCCGGAATGCCCTGGAACAGGCCCAACATATGGCGCGTGACGTGACCAAGGTAAGTCCCTTTCGCCAGTTCCGCCTCGATATACGGATACATGCTACGTACCACGGCCACGGGATCTACGGCTGGCGTATCACGACCAAACAACTCACGGTCAACCTGCGTCAGAATGCCCGGATTCTGATAGGCTTCACGCCCCATCATCACGCCATCCATATGTTGCAGGTGGATTTTCGCCTCTTCCAGCGTTTTGATCCCCCCATTGATCGCCATAGTCAGATGGGGGAAATCACGTTTCAGTTGATAGACGCGCGGATAATCAAGCGGGGGGATCTCGCGGTTCTCTTTTGGGCTAAGACCCGACAACCAGGCTTTACGGGCGTGGATGATAAACGTGTCGCAGCCACCCTGCTGTGCGACAGTGCCAACGAAATCGCACAAGAAGGCGTAGCTATCCTGATCGTCAATACCGATACGGGTTTTCACCGTCACCGGAATGCTTACCACGTCACGCATCGCTTTAATGCAATCCGCCACCAGCGCCGCTTCTCCCATCAGACAGGCACCAAAACGGCCATTCTGCACGCGATCGGACGGACAGCCGACATTAAGGTTGATCTCATCATAACCACGCGTTTCCGCCAGTTGCGCGCACTGCGCCAGGGCTGCTGGATCGCTGCCACCCAGTTGCAGCGCAACCGGATGTTCATCCTCGCTAAAAGCCAGATAATCACCCTTGCCATGAATGATCGCGCCGGTTGTCACCATTTCGGTGTAAAGCAGCGTGTCACCACTCAGCTGGCGGTGAAAATAACGACAGTGACGATCGGTCCAGTCGAGCATCGGGGCAATAGAAAAACGTTGCGAAGAGAAGGTATCGGTCATGAAACGCAGTAAATCCGGGGTTAAGTGATGAGATTCTGCGCAATGATATCACAGGATTGACGGGCGACACAGCCGCCCATCAGGATGAAGCAGAGACATCAGAAATTAAAGCCGAGCTGCAACATCGCACCCCAGGTATTGTCGTCGCCAACCGAACCGGCCAAATCAAGGTGCACGGTATTGTTAAACGGTGACACACCAAAACCTGCGGTGAACACGTTGGCGTCATTTGACTTCATATCCGCACGATAACCAGCCCGCAATTGCAGCCAGTCCAGTACACGATATTCCCCACCGACTCCAACGTATTGACTGCTGTCTTCCGATTTAAAACGCTTGGTTTGTGTCAAATCGACATCGCCAGTCAGTGTGAAGGCACCATAGTTCCAGGCCAGACCGGTGGTGACCAGTGGACGGATTTGGTACGTATCACGGTAGCCATTCACTTCTTTGGTATCGATATCGCGTGAAATCAGGTTCTGGCCGGTCAGGCCGAACGTCCAGTTATCGGCAAAGTCCGTTGCGATACCTGCATCAACGTTAAAACCGGTATCTGAGCTGCGGTAGCGGCTGTTGTTGATATCACTTTTGTCGTAGTTGTACACGCTGGCGGTGTAGTTATACAGCCAGGTTTTTTGCAGTTTCGGCGTAATCCCTACAGAGACAGGATGCCCGGCAACGCTGAACTGATGCGCCATAGCAATACCGTAATCGGTCACTAATGCCGCCAGACCGTTGGCGCTGGAGGTCAACTTATCCTCATCACCCGGCACTGGAATGACAGTGCCATCCGCAACCCCTTGCAGATAATCAATATCGCTTTGTGACACGTTCGCACGGATGTGTGCAGTACCGTAGGCTTTGGTGACAAACGCGAAGGGCAGCGTTTCATTGGGCACCGTAACAGCCAGCGCAACGCCTGCTGAGCCGTCTGCTTTGTTGCCACGCAGATCGCGCAACTGGTTTGCCATATCACCCGCCGCGGCTTTAAGTTCTGGATAGCCGTTGAGGTAGTCCTGGAAGGTTAAGTTATCAATCACATTCTGATAACGGTCGACGGTGTCCGTGATGTCATCAACACGATTAATCAGTTTGTCTTTATCAGTAACCTGTATCCCGGCTGAAGGGAAAATAATACTCACGTCATCATCAGGTTTTGCTTTGGTCATCAAAGCCGGGTTTGCCAGTACCGCAGAACTCCAGGTGGAAGAAGCGACACCTGTCCCCCCCATTGCATCGTTACGAGCGTCGTACCAGGTACCTGCGGCCAGGGCCGAAGAGGAAAGAAATACTGCATTCAAAACAACAATATAACCAACACTTTTGCGTCTGAATAATGTCTTCACCATTTGCCTGCCATCACCTTTAAAAGTCGTGACCACGTCATCGACGAAACAATTTACCAGCCCCTTATTGTGAACCTGGGCTAACGATTTATTGCTGTGAAATGAAAGGAAATAGCACTGCTATTCGCAGAATTGACTGCTGAAGCGTCAATCTGTCGTGTATTTATGCAAAAAAATAAACAGCACTTAAATTAAGACCAGATATTACTTAAGACCTTTTGAACCTTAGTCGCTAAGTCGGTGAGTTGCAAAGCAAAAAATGATAAGCCTCTGTAATGAGGTCAGAGCAAGCAGAATCAATGATGACAGGGTGAGAAGAGTCTGCGGAAAATTGCGCGGCTAACCTGATGAAAAAATGAAATTTTATTGAGAGAGTTAAGAAGAAAAAGCAATCACAGCAGCGTAAAAATTTGTGTGATAAAATAACATCACTCGCAACCTGGAGAACGCTTATGTCAAATCTGTCGCCCGACCAACTGCTTACTCAGGCAGAGACACTCTGTCTGCAACGCGGTGTACGTCTGACCTCACAACGCGCCGAGGTGCTGCGCCTGATGGCAGAACAGAATGGATCGATCAGCGCCTATGATTTGCTGGATCAGTTGCGTGTCAGTGAGCCCCAGGCAAAACCCCCCACTATTTACCGTGCACTGGACTTCCTGCTGGAGCAGGGTTTTATCCATCGTGTGGAGTCCAATAACAGCTACGTGGTTTGCCATCATTTCGATGAACCGGCACATACCTCAGTCATGCTGGTGTGCGATCGTTGTGCCGCAGTCAGTGAAAAGCACGCGCATGGCGTGGAAAAGATCATTGCAGGCCTGGCCGAACAGGCCGGTTTTTCCTTGCGACACAGCGTCATAGAAGCACACGGTCTGTGTGAAAATTGTGTTGAAGTAGAAGCCTGTACGCATCACGAAAGCTGTGAGCACGATCATCAGGTAGAAAGTAAGAAGCGGGGTAAAAAAGGATAGATGGCACATCCCTGTGCCAGCCCGATCATCACGATCGGAGGGCAGGAGCATCGTCCTTAAACGGGTCCGTTACCAGCGATAATCCTTGTTGTGACTTTCCCAGTCTTTAACTTCTCGCTCGGCCTGATCTTTTGCGTAGCCGTAGCGTTCCTGAATTTTCCCGACAAGCTGATCGCGTTTCCCTTCAATGACCGTCATATCGTCATCCGTCAGCTTGCCCCATTTTTCTTTCACTTTCCCTTTGAATTGTTTCCAGTTTCCGCTCACTTCGTCTTTGTTCATAACCTTTCTCCATGTTATGTCGAGTGATAGTGGTGGAATACCCAACGCCAGCGGGTAAAACCAACATAAAGCGCTACTCATTCGCGCTGATAAGGATAACTATAGTAGACATTACGGAATGGTTAGCACACTTACGGATTATTCTGTATTCAAAGCATCATAGTTAACTGTTTGCGAACCAGCTGTCATGACGCCAGTGACGACGCCAGACGAACCAGAGCGTTATTCCACGCACGGCCAGAAACACCGTCACCGCCAGCCACAATCCATGATTACCTAACCAGGGAAGCGTCAGTAATGACAGGCCATAACCGAGCGCCGCCAGCGCCATGCTGTTACGCATTTCCCGGCCGCGCGTTGCCCCGATAAACATGCCATCCAACAGGTAGCACCACACGCCCACTAACGGCATCACCACCTGCCATAACAGATAGCGATCGGCCGCATCGCGTAATGCCTCCAGTGAAGTCAGCAGGGCCACGATATGGGTGCCAAATAACGCATAAATCGCCGCAAACAGCAGCGCGACCAACCCCGCCTGACGGCAGGCAGCATGCCAGATGAGCAATAGCCGGCTGCGATCTTTGGCACCGACGGCTTCACCAGAACACGCTTCAACCGCATAAGCAAAGCCATCCTGTGCATACGCGGTGAAAGTCAGAAACATCAACAGCACCGCATTGACCGCTACCACATCCGGGCCAATACGTGCACCGAGTATCGTCAGGGAAGCAAAGCAGATTTGTAGCAGGAAGGAGCGCAGCATAATGTCGCGATTGAGGCGAAACAGACGAGCAGCATCACCGCGCCAACTCTCCCGCAGCATCGCCAAATCAATTCCGCGCAGCTTCAATACACGCGCCACCATCCATAATCCGACGGCAAGTGTCGTATATTCAGCCAGTGCCGTTGCTGCTGCGGCACCTGCTACGCCCCAATGCAGCCCCAACACAAACGCCAGATCCAACAGGATATTGACCAAATTCCCCACCACCAGTAGCACCACTGGCGCACGCGCATATTGCACCCCCAACAACCAACCGAGGATGACCAGGTTTGCCAGCGTGGCGGGAGCGCTCAGCCAGCGAATCTGAATGAACAATTGCGCCTGCTGTTGGACCTCCTGGCTGCCACCCATCAGCACCGCTGCCAGATTACTGACTGGCGTGCGCAGCAAAATAAACAGCACACCGGCCACCAGGGCAATGAGTAAAGGCTGGGTAAGCGCCCGAGCCAGTGCCTTTTTGTTGCCAGCACCAAATGCCTGAGCAGTCAGCCCGGTGGTGCTCATACGTAAAAACAGCAGCAACATAAAGATGAAACTGGTCGCCGTGGTGCCAACCGCCACACCGCCGAGATAAATGGGACTATCGAGATGACCAATGACGGCGGTATCAACCACGCCAAGTAGCGGAACAGTGATATTGGAGAGAATCATAGGCAGCGCCAGCCGCCAGAGTGCTTTGTCAGAGGAGGAAAACAGCTGCATCAGCCCGTCCCGGTTTGCTGCACTACCGTCTTGTCAGAGAATAAAACCACGGCAGCACAGAAGGCTGCCGTAGCAGGGGGAATCAAGGTATCAGAGCCACTCGCCGTTACGCACAATGCCTACCGCCAGTCCTTCGACCGTCAGGGATTGTTCGCGGGTATCGACAACAATCGGCTGGAAGTCGCTGTTTTCCGGCAGCAGTTGCACAATTGCGCCCTGCTTTTTCCAGCGCTTCACCGTGACTTCGTCATCGATACGTGCGACGACAACCTGGCCGTTACGCACTTCCTGTGTTTTGTGTACCGCCAGCAGATCGCCATCCATAATGCCGATATCTTTCATCGACATGCCGCTGACACGCAGCAGGAAATCAGCGCTGGGTTTGAACAGGTTAGCATCGACCTGGTAGTGCGCTTCAATGTGCTCCTGCGCCAGCAAAGGTTCACCCGCAGCGACACGGCCAACCAATGGCAGCCCCTCACTGGCTTCTTCTTCCATCAATAAACGAATGCCGCGCGAAGCGCCGGAAACGATCTCAATAACGCCTTTACGCGCTAATGCTTTCAGGTGTTCTTCTGCCGCATTAGGTGAGCGGAAGCCCAGCTGCGAAGCAATTTCCGCACGCGTTGGCGGCATGCCCGTCTGGTTAATATGGTCGCGAATCAGATCATAGACCTGTTGCTGCCTGCTGGTTAACGCTTTCATCCCGCCCCCTGGTTGTTTATACAGTCGCTGTGAGTATATACAGGTATTGGTGAAATGGAAACCAAAACTGAGGGAAAAATCAGCGAGTTGATGAATCCGGAATCCTTATCGCAAATGTGACCAAAGCAGCGCGATCCAGACAAACAGCGCCAGTAAAATAGCCAGCAACACGGCGGCCGATCCCATGTCTTTCGCGCGTCCAGCCAGCGGATGGCGTTCCTGACCAATGCGGTCGACCACGGCTTCAATGGCGCTATTCAGGATCTCAACAATGACCACCAGCACTACGGAACCAATCATGAGTACGCGGGAAATCGCATCAACATCCAGCCAGCACGCCACTATAATTGCCACTAATGCGGCAATAGCTTCCTGGCGAAACGCTGCTTCATGTGTCCAGGCAGCGCGCAATCCCTGCCAGGAATAACCGGCTGCTTTCACTATCCTGAGAAAACCGGTGACGTTATTTGCCATGTCGTTGAACCCTTTACTCGTTTTGACGTCAGTCTGGGCAGCCGGAGTGGTGCAGCCACAGATTTTCGCGGCGCATTCTGGTATGCTTGCCGCGCTTTGCTAACAAGAGGCTTGAAGTTGTCTATGTCAGGTTGGCGTAAACTTTATTATAAATTATTGAATTTACCACTCTCCATTTTGGTAAAGAGTAAGGCCATTCCCGCCGATCCCGTGTCCGAGCATGGACTGGATCCGACGCGGCCTATCCTGTATGTACTGCCTTATGATTCCAAGGCCGATCTCCTCACACTGCGTTCGCAGTGTCTGAAACACGATCTGCCCGATCCGCTCGCACCGCTGGAAATTGACGGCTCATTGCTGCCGCGACATGTGTTTATCCACGATGGACCGCGTGTTTTCCCGTATTTCGTGCCGAATCTGGAGTCCGTAAAGCTGTTCCATGACTACCTTGATCTGCACCGCAGCAACCCGGAACTGGATGTACAGATGCTGCCAGTATCGGTGATGTTTGGACGTGCACCAGGACGTGAAGTTCAGGGGGAATCCACCCCTCACCTGCGTATTCTGAACGGTGTGCAGAAATTCTTCGCCATTCTCTGGCATGGTCGCGATAGCTTTGTGCGCTTTTCGCCGACCGTTTCACTGCGCCAGATGGCGACCGAACACGGTACGGATAAGTCGATAGCCCAGAAACTGGCACGCGTGGCGCGGATCCACTTCGCCCGCCAGCGTCTGGCTGCGATTGGCCCGCGCTTGCCCGCCCGCCAGGATCTGTTTAATAAGCTGCTGCAATCGAAAGCGATTGAAAAAGCGGTGGAAGACGAGGCGCGCAGCAAAAAGATTTCCCACGAGAAAGCACAGCAAAACGCCGTCGAATTGATGGAAGAGATTGCTGCCGACTTCTCGTATGAAGCTATCCGCGTCACCGATCGCGTGATGGGCTGGATGTGGAGTCGTCTCTATCAGGGGATCAACGTGAATGGTGGCGAGCGAGTGCGCCAGTTGGCACAGGATGGACATGAGATCGTTTATGTCCCCTGCCATCGTAGCCACATGGATTACTTGCTGCTTTCCTACGTTCTCTATCATCAGGGACTGGTGCCGCCGCACATCGCCGCAGGTATCAACCTGAATTTCTGGCCCGCCGGGCCGATTTTCCGTCGCCTTGGCGCGTTCTTTATTCGCCGCACCTTCAAGGGCAACAAGCTTTACTCTACGGTCTTCCGTGAATATCTGGGCGAGTTGTTTAATCGCGGTTATTCGGTTGAATACTTTGTGGAAGGCGGGCGCTCACGTACTGGCCGCTTGCTGGAACCAAAAACCGGCACGCTGTCGATGACATTGCAGGCATTGCTACGCGGCGGTAGCCGTCCCATCACCTTCGTGCCGATTTATATTGGCTACGAACATGTGATGGAAGTCGGCACCTATGCCAAAGAACTGCGTGGTGCAGCGAAAGAAAAAGAAGGCTTTATGCAGATGGTGCGCGGCCTGCGTAAGCTGCGCAATCTTGGCCAGGGTTATGTGAACTTCGGTGAACCCCTGCCGTTGGTGAACTATCTGAACAAACATGTGCCGGAATGGCGCGAGGCGATTGATCCGATCGAGCCGCAGCGTCAGGCGTGGATGAACCCCGCAGTGAATGACATCGCTAACCGCCTGATGGTGCGGATTAACGATGCGGGTGCCGCCAATGCCATGAACCTGTGCGTCACCGCGTTACTGGCTTCTCGTCAGCGTTCGCTGACCCGCGAGCAGCTCATTGAGCAACTGGAGTGTTACACCCAATTGCTGCGCAATGTGCCCTACTCACCGGAAGCCACGGTGCCGAATCTCAGCGCTGAAGCCCTGCTGGATCACGCGATGGGCATGAATAAGTTCGAGACTGAGCAAGATAATATCGGTGACATCATCATCCTGCCGCGTGAGCAGGCAGTGTTGATGACCTACTATCGCAACAACATTCAACACATGCTGGTGATGCCGTCGCTGATTGCCGCGATTGTGCAGCAGCATCGTGAAATCAGTGAAGCTGAATTGTTGCGTCAGGTCGCGCTGGTCTATCCGATGCTGAAGAGTGAACTGTTCCTGCGCTGGAGCAACAATGAGTTGCCTGAGCTGATTCAGTCGCTGTGCAACGAGATGGCGCGTCAGGGTCTGATCACGCAACAAAACGGTCAGGTACAAATGACCACCGCGCGCTATCGCACGCTACAACTACTGGCGGCGGGTATCCGTGAAACGCTCCAGCGTTTTGCCATCACCTTCTCGATTCTCAGTGCGAAACCCACCATCAACCGTGGCACGCTGGAAAAAGAGAGTCGTACGCTGGCACAGCGTTTGTCGGTGCTGCACGGCATCAATGCCCCTGAGTTCTTTGATAAAGCGGTGTTCACCGCGCTGGTACTGACCCTGCGCGATGA
Organism: Pantoea phytobeneficialis; assembly: GCF_009728735.1. Lineage (NCBI taxonomy): Bacteria > Pseudomonadati > Pseudomonadota > Gammaproteobacteria > Enterobacterales > Erwiniaceae > Pantoea > Pantoea phytobeneficialis. Next base: position 347,061 of record NZ_CP024636.1, on the reverse strand, counting down.
AGGCTATATCAGCGACAGTGGCGATGCCGAGCCAGGACAGACACAAGCCATGTGGCAAATGCTGGCCGAATTGGTGACCAGCGATGTGCGTCTGACCATCGAGAGTGCAGTCGCTCACGATTAAGGTGCTAATTAAAAAGCCGTCATCCACTGGATGACGGCTTTTTTACTTCAACAATCGCACGAAAAATCGCGCTGCTACAGCAAATCGATAAACGGCTGAGTATTCAACAGAATACCGATAAACAGCACCAGACCAACGTAGTTGTTATTCAGGAATGCCTGGAAGCAGGGTTCGCGCTCGCGTTGAGCTATCAACTTCTGCTGATGGACAAACAAGCCTGCCGCTAACAGCAGCGACCAGTAAAACGCGCCATTCAGATTCAGCAGCATCCCCACCAGCACCATCAGACCCAGCGTTGCCAGCTGCAACAAGCCGATGATCAACTTGTCATAGCGACCAAACAGAATGGCCGTCGATTTCACGCCTATCTTTAAATCATCGTCCCGATCCACCATAGCGTATTGTGTATCGTACGCGACCGTCCAGCACAGGTTGGCGATAAATACCAGCCAGCAGACTAAAGGTAAGGACTCACTAACTGCCGCCCAGCCCATGGGAATGGCCCAGCCAAAAGCAGCGCCCAGCACCACCTGTGGCAGATGGGTATAACGCTTCATGAAGGGATAAACCCAGGCCAGCGCCAGCCCCACCACTGACAACATAATCGTCATGCGATTCATGGTCAGCACCAGCAAAAACGCCAGCAGAGCTAAGCCCACAAACAGCAGCTTCGCTTCTTTTTCCGTCACCAGCCCACTCGCCAACGGGCGTGCCGCGGTACGTTTCACATGTCCATCGACTTTACGGTCAGCGTAGTCATTAATGACGCAACCCGCAGCACGCATCACAACGACACCCAACACAAACACCAGCAGCACCGGGAGTGGGGGAATCGCCATGCCGGATAACCACAGCGCCCATAGCGTTGGCCACAGCAGCAGCAGCGTGCCAATCGGTTTATCAATGCGCATCAGGCGGCTGTAGGCCTGTAATTTATTTATTCCCAGGGTCTTTTGCACAATCCTTATCCTTAATCCAGCGCGCGGTAAAGCGGCGACGCCGGTAAAAACAGTTCAGTTAACAACAGCGGTTTGCCGGAGAGGCGTAAACGGGAACGCCGACCCCACAGCGCACCGACTTGACCCGGATCGATAAAATCTCGCGTCAGGGTAGAGTCAGCAAACAGATAGCGCCCGAGTGGGCGTGTACCAAGCTGCTGTAGCATCTGCTCAGGGCCATTAAGCGTGCTTTCCGGCACCAGGGTGCGGCCAGCCAGCCAGGGCACACCATCGCCGCATAACAAAATTTCTCGCAGCCAGAAGCGCTGATCGGCGGGTAGCAAATCCCCTTCCTCTTGCAGTTCACCGGCATCAATAAAGGCTTCACGTACCAGTTGCACCGTGACTTGCTGGCAATGCTGCTCAAAGCGTCGTGTCATCGAGTCTTCTTCCATTAGCCAGTCGAGCAAGGGTGCGGTTAGCAGCGGGGAAGAAGCAGGCAGCCAGTGTAGCGCGCGCAATTGCGCCAGCGCATCCTGAGACATAAAAACTCTCCACAGAAAAAAGTGCGCCCAGTGTAACGCACCACCGCCGCAGCGCGAATAACGAAGCGTTGCCGGAAATGCGTTGTAAGTTAATTCAATGCAAAACCGCTATGCTTGCTTCAGTTCACCAGGCTACTAAGGAGATGTCATGACGCCAGAACAACATCAGGATCTGTTAAACGCACTGGAGCAACCCCTAAACGACCAGGCACTCAGCTGGGTCGCCACACAAAACAGCCTTACCACTGCTCAATTCGCTCAGGGCAGCCGTTTCCAACAGGCCCAGCAAGCGACGCTGCATTGGCTGAATGACAAGTCCAACATTCCCTGGGTTACCCACTATCGCGAGAGCCTGTATAACTTCTGGCAGGATGAGGAACATCCGCGCGGTATCTGGCGGCGTACTAACGCGGTCTCCTATCAGAGCGCCGAACCCGAGTGGGAAACCGTGCTGGATTTGGATCAACTCAACCAGCAGGAAAACAGCCACTGGAGTTTTCATGGCGCCCAGCCACTCTACCCCGACTACGCGCGTGCGCTGATTTACCTCTCCAGCGGCGGCGATGCCTGTGAGATACGCGAGTTTGATCTGGTCAGTAAGACCTTTATCAACGACGGCTTTTTTCTCCCTGTCAGCAAAAGCCGGGTGAGTTGGGTAGATGAAAACACCCTTTTACTCAGCCTGGATGCGGGGGGCGAAACCCTGACCTCTTCCGGCTATCCACGCTGTGTCCGTCGCTGGCAGCGCGGCACGTCCCCTGAATCCGCCCCGTTGATTTACGCAGGTGAGGTCAACGATCTCTCGGTTTCTGCCTGGCGTATTCATACTCCGGGTTATGAGAAAGAGTTGGTGTATCGCGGGATCGATTTTTACCGTCATCAAACCTGGTTACTGAAAGATCAGGGCCAGCTGGAACACATTGCCATCCCGGATGATGCCACTGCCGGTTTTTTCAAAGAGTGGCTGCTGGTTACCCTGACCAGCCGCTGGCAGATAGCGGATGAGGTCTACCCGGCTGGCGCGTTACTGGCGATTAACCTGGACGATTTTCAACAGGGAAAACGCCACTTCACTCCCCTGTTTACGCCAGATGCGCACACCACATTGAATAGCTACTCTGCCACGCGTGATTATCTGTTGATCGATAAGATCCGTGACGTGGTGGAAACCGTCAGCGTACTAACGTGGGCAGAAGGAGAGTGGCAGACGGTTGAGGAGATCAGCCTCAATGATGCCACCAATGTGTTTGCGCATGCGCTGGATAATGAGAGCAACCGCTACGCACTGATCAGCCACGGTTTTTTGCAGCCGAGACGTCTGAGCTGGGGTGACTTTGATCGACAAACGCGCGTAGAGGTGAAGCAGGATCCGGCCAGCTTTGACGCCACAAACTTTGCAGTGACGCAACATTTTGCGCTATCGCTGGATGGCACCCCTGTTCCCTATTTCCAGGTTAGCGCCAAAAATCTGACGTTGAGCGGCGATCACCCGACGTTACTCAATGGCTACGGCGGCTTTGAAGTTTCACTGACGCCCTCTTATCTGGGTGCGAAAGGCGCGACATGGCTGCAAAAAGGCGGCGTTTACGTGGTGGCAAATATTCGCGGTGGGGGTGAGTATGGCCCGCAGTGGCACCAGGCGGCGTTGAAAGAGCATCGTCACCGGGCTTATGAGGATTTTGCTGCTGTCGCTGCTGACCTGGTCGCGCGCAATGTCACCTGCCCGGCACGTCTTGCCGCACGCGGCGGCAGCAATGGCGGATTGCTGATTGGCAATATGTTGACGGACTACCCCGCATACTTCGGCGCGTTGGTCTGCGAAGTTCCGCTGCTGGATATGGCGAACTATCATCGCTGGCTGGCAGGCGCATCCTGGATTGCGGAATATGGCGATCCGGACAAACCGGAAGAGTGGCAATGGCTGAAAAACTATTCCCCCTTCGACAAGGTTCAGGCCGATAAAACCTATCCTCCCACCCTGTTTACCACCGGAACCCGGGATGATCGCGTGAGTCCGGCGCACGCCCGTAAAATGGTGGCGCGGATGCAGCAACAAGGACATCAGCAGGTTTGGTTATATGAAGAAACCGAGGCCGGACACGGTAACGCGCCAGAGAAAGGACAGATTGCATTCAAGATGGCGTTAGTGGAGGAGTTTTTGTGGCAAATGTTAATGGGTAACTAAGGGATGCGTAGCGGCGCGATTTATCGCGCAATTTCGTGCGCGCTGAAGGAAAAGCACGCGCGATACGCGCCGCTACGAACGTGAAATTACTCGCGTTTCAATCTGTTGCTGTTCGCGAGCCACAGCGTCACCACCAGAATCAGAATGGCGGCGGAGTAGCACAGCGTATCGAACGGGTTTTTATGGTCGACGATAATCAACCGAATGATCGCAGTGATGCCGATATAGACGAAATAGCGCAATGGGAAGTGATAACCAGACTGGAAATACTTCACAATCAACGCGATAAATTCGAAATAGAGAAAGTAGATCACAATCCCTTCGATCAGCAGAAAGGACGACGCCTGTTCGCCAGTGCTAAACAGCACGTTGGCCAGATGAATGGTTTCCTTACCCAGGAATACCACCAGAATGATCGCCAGGATCACCAATCCCAGGTTCAACACCCATTGCAGAGCCGTGGCAATCAGTTGCCCCGCCGCTGATTTTTCAGTCATTTTTGCGCCTTAATAAAACGAGTTATCTCTGGCGCTATCATGCGGTAGTGTGATCAAAATCACAATATGCTCAGACATCCACATCCACGCACAGCGCATCATAGCGCCAGTACTCACAGTCGCAGTCGATGACACGTTTGTGCTGATCACGGTTGGTGCGGGTAATCAGCAATCCTGGCGTGCCGCTGGCGACATTTAATGCTGGCGCGGCATGGGCGGGTAATGGCCCTGGCAGGATAGTAAAACGTGCACCGCCGTAACGAATGCCATAGCGGTGGTTATACAGATCAGTCAGGGAACGGGTGAGGTCCTCGTCAAGCAGGCCCGGAAAATAGTGTGGGTTAAGATAGTGCTCCACATACAGCACCGCGCGCCCATCAATGCGGCGCAGACGGCGAATCAGGTAAACCTCATCGCCTTCAGCCAGTTGCAGTTGATGCGCCACCGAGGACTGCACCGGCGCTTTACGCGCTTCAATCACCTCAGTGCTGGCAATCCGCCCCTGTTGGGCAGCCATCGCGTGGAAATGGCTGTGGTGCAACGGGTTGTACACCAATCTCGGCGGGGCGAGAAACCAACCGCGGCGCAATTCACGGTAAATAACACCCTGTGCCTCCAGCGATCCCAGCGCTTCACGCAAGGTAATACGCGTGGTGGAATATTGTTCGCTCAGGCTGCGTTCCGCAGGCAAACGCCCGCTGGTGAACTCGCCTGCGTCAATCCGACTATGCAGCGCGGCTGCGATGACATCTGCCGTTTTCGACAACATCTTTAAAGCCTCATTTTGGGGCGAAGCTGCACTATGACAGTTCGATGACATTCTAATGACAACGTAAACCTGGTCTCAATGCCTTCCGAACATCTGTGTGGATCGGCGCTCTACACCACATTTTACCGCCTTAGTCATAAAACCTTCATCTGCAACAGCTAAATTGGCTCGGTTCTTGCTGGACTAGACCAAGATGTCCCTCAACTTACACCGGGAGCAACTGAGATGAAAGCGTTAATCGCCTCTGTAGTAGCCAGTGCCGTACTGCTTGCGTTGCCAGCCGCGCAAGCCGCCGACAACGACCTCGCCGCGTTGGAAAAAGCCGCGCGCAGTGAAGGTCAAATCAACAGCGTCGGTATGCCAGATAGCTGGGCCAACTGGAAAGATACCTGGAATGACATCAGTAGCAAATATGGCCTGAAGCACAGCGATACCGATATGTCATCGGCGCAGGAGCTGGCTAAATTTGCCGCCGAAAAAGAAAATGCCAGCGCCGATATCGGTGACGTGGGTGCCGCTTTTGGCCCGGTCGCGGTAGCGAAAGGTCTGGCACAGCCCTACAAGCCGACGCACTGGGATCAGGTGCCGGACTGGGCGAAAGATAAAGAAGGCAACTGGATGCTGGCCTATACCGGCACCATCGCGTTCCTCGTCGACAAGCAGCAGGTGAAAGATGTCCCGCATAGCTGGGCCGATCTGAAAAAAGGTAAGTATGTGGTCACTATCGGTGACGTCGGTGTGGCTGCTCAGGCTGCCAACGGTGTTCTGGCGGCTAACTACGCGCTGGGCGGTGACGAGAAAAACCTGAAACCGGCACTGAACTTCTTTGCTGACCTCGCCAAACAAAGCCGTCTCGGCGTGACCGATCCGGTAATTGCCAACATTGAGAAAGGCGAAATCCAGGTTGCTGTGGTGTGGGACTTCAACGGTCTGAACTACCGCGATCAGATCGACAAAAACCGCTATGAAGTGGTGATCCCATCCGACGGTTCCGTGACGTCTGGCTACACCACCATCATCAACAAATACGCCAAACACCCGAACGCCGCCAAACTGGCGCGCGAATATATCTTCTCTGATGCCGGTCAGACTAACCTGGCAAAAGGTTACGCACGCCCGATTCGTGCCAAATACCTCACGCTGCCAGCTGACGTGCAGGCCAAACTGCTGCCGGAATCTGAGTACAAAAATGCCCGACCGATCAAAGACCAGGCTGCCTGGGATAAATCGTCAAAAGCACTGCCGCGTCTGTGGCAAGAGAACGTGATCATCAATATGCAGCAGTAAGGAGAAGGGGATGAAAACAATCCTGGTGGTACTGGATGGGCTGAGCAATCAGGTGGCACAGCACGCAATGGGTTACCTGTTTGCCGAATGCGCGCAGGGCAATGGCCAATATTACACCCTGACCTGCGAGTTGCCGTCGCTGTCGCGGCCGCTGTACGAATGTATTCTCACCGGCATCCCGCCGGTGCGTAGCGGCATCATTCATAATGGCGTCAGTCGGTTGAGCAAAGAGCGCAGCATCTTCCATTATGCCCGCGCCGCCGGTTTAACCACCGCAGCTGCGGCGTACCACTGGGTGAGTGAGCTGTACAATCAGACCCCGTTTAACGCAGCGCGCGACCGGCATACGGTCGCGCCTGACCTGCCCATTCAATATGGGCACTTTTACTGGGACGACGGCTATCCGGATTCCCACCTGTTTGAAGATGCCGAAAGCCTGCGTCTGCGCCACGACCCGGACTTTATGCTGATCCACCCGATGAATATTGACGATGCCGGGCACAAACATAGCCTGTCGTCACCACAGTATCGCAACCGTGCGCGCATGGCCGATGGTTATCTGTCGCACTGGATGCCAGGCTGGTTGGCTGCCGGTTACCAGGTGATTGTCACCGCCGACCACGGCATGAACGACGATCGCTCTCACGGCGGGATTCTGCCGGAGGAAACCAACGTGCCGCTGTTCGTGTTTGGTGAAGGCTTCTCAAAACAGCCGGATCTGCAACCACGACAGACCGAGTTGTGCGGCATCGTCTGCACCCTGTTGGGCGTCGAGCATGATAAACCGGTATGCCGTGACCTGCTGGCGGAGCCGCGTCATGAAGGGTAAGGGCCTGGCGCTACTACTGTTGCTGCCGTTCGCCCTGTTCTGGGTGGCATTCCAGCTCGCCCCTTTGCTGTGGATCGCCATCAACAGCTTCTGGAGCGACATGAACGAAAGCTGGGGACTGGATAACTACAGCGATATCCTGACCTCGCCGTTCTATTTACAGGCTTTTCGCCTGTCGCTGGATATCTCGATCTGGTCGAGTATTTATGGCCTGTTAATCGCGCTGGTCGCCGGATACTCACTGCATCAGATGGGCAGTGGACGCTTTCAGCGCTTTTTGATGTCGTTTACCAATATGACCAGCAACTTCGCCGGCGTGCCGCTGGCGTTTGCCTTTGTCATTTTACTCGGACTGAACGGCTGCCTGACGTTGCTGCTGCGCCATTACAATTTGCTGGAAAGCTTCAAACTGTTCTCGCGCGACGGCATGGTGATTGTCTACACCTGGTTCCAGATCCCGCTCGGCATTTTGCTGCTCTACCCGGCTTTTGATGGCTTGCGTCAGGACTGGCAGGAATCCGCCGCGTTGCTCGGTGCCAGCCGCTGGCGCTACTGGTGGCATATCGGGCTACCGATTCTGTTCCCGGCCCTGCTCGGCACCTTCGTGATTCTGCTCGCCAACGCCCTTGGTGCTTACGCCACCATTTATGCGCTCACCACTGGCAACTTTAACGTGGTGCCGGTACGTATCGCCGCCCTGGTATCGGGTGATATTTCGCTGGATCCTAATACCGGCGGCGCGCTGGCGATGCTGTTGGTGCTGTTGATGGCGGTGATTACCGTGGTGCAGCAGTATCTGGTGCGCCGCAGTTATCTCAACGCCAAACCGTCCTGAGGAGCGGCCCATGTCTCGCGTCGAAAAATTTTACCATCGCCTGATTGTCTGGCTGCTGCTGGTGATTCTGGCGGCTCCGCTGTTGGCAACGCTGTTGTATGCGCTCTCCTCCGACTGGAGCAACACCATTCTGCCGCAGGGCTACACGCTGAAATGGTTCTTTGAACTGTGGAGCGACAGTCGTTTCCTGACGGCGCTCGGCCATTCGCTGTTGATTTGCTTTGGTGCGCTGTTGTTCTCGTTAGTGCTGGTGCTGCCTGCGATGTTTGTGATCGCTTACTACTTTCCGAAGCTGGACTCGGTTATGAACGTGCTGATTCTGATGCCGTTCGCCGTACCGCCGGTAGTGTCATCGGTCGGCTTGTTGCAGCTTTACTCCTCATCACCGCTGATGCTCACCGGCACGCCGTGGATTCTGATTGGCTGTTATTTCACCATCGCGCTGCCATTTATCTATCGTGCCATCTCCAACAATATGCAGGCCATCAACCTGAAAGAGTTGATTGATGCCGCGCATCTGCTGGGCGCCAGCACCTGGCAGGCAGCGCTGTTTGTGGTGCTGCCGAACCTGCGCAAAGGTGTATTTATAGCCGTGCTGCTCTCCTTCTCTTTCCTGATAGGTGAGTTTGTATTCGCTAACCTGCTGGTCGGCACCCGCTATGAAACCTTGCAGGTTTACCTCTACAACATGCGCAACGGCAGCGGCCATTTCACCAGCGCGCTGGTGATCTCCTATTTTGTTGTCGTCCTGCTGGTCACCTGGCTGGCGAATGCCCTCAATCCTGAACGAGGCTGACCATGAGTTACCTGAACGTTACAAAGCTGAATAAAAGCTACGGCCCAACCACCATTTTCGAAAATATCGATTTCAGCGCCGACGAGGGCGAGTTCGTCACCCTGCTCGGCCCAAGCGGCTGTGGTAAATCAACGCTGCTGCGCTGCATTGCCGGGCTGACCTCGGTCGACAACGGGCAAATTCTGTTGCAGGGCCAGGATATCGTGCCGTTGCCGCCGCAGAAACGTACCATCGGCATGGTGTTTCAGAGCTATGCCCTGTTCCCGAATATGACGGTAGAAAAGAACGTCGCCTTCGGCCTGAAGATGCAAAAACTGGCGGCAAGTGAAATCCAAAGCCGGGTGATGGAAGCGCTGGCGCTGGTGGAACTGACCGACTTCGCCCGCCGCTATCCCCACCAACTGTCAGGCGGCCAGTGCCAGCGCGTGGCGCTGGCGCGTTCGCTGGTGACGCGGCCACGTCTGCTGCTGCTGGATGAACCGCTGTCGGCGCTTGATGCCCGTATTCGCCGCCATCTGCGCGAGCAAATCCGCAATATCCAGCAGGAACTGAAGCTCACCACCATCTTCGTGACGCACGACCAGGAAGAAGCGCTGACACTGTCAGATCGCATCGTGTTGATGAATCGTGGAAAAATCGTGCAAAACGGCAATGCCGAAGCGCTATATACTCAACCGGCCGATCTGTTTGCCGCCGGGTTTATCGGTAACTACAACCTGTTGAGTGCCGAGCAGGCAACGCAGTTAACCGGCCAGACGTTCACCGGTCAGGTGGCGATTCGCCCGGAATCGATTCTGATGGGTGCGCCAGAGTCAGGTATTGCGGCCACCATTATCAGCCACAGCCTGCTGGGTAACGTGATCCGTTATCGTGTGCTGGCGCACAATGTGGAACTTTCGGTCGATGTTCTGAACCGTAGCGTGGCAGATTTACACCCCGCCGGGATGCAGATTGGGCTACAGTTAGAGATGTCGACGTTGCGCCAGGTCGCTTAAATTACAGGAAAAATTAGCAACGCAACGTGACGATATCTTGTACAGGTTGCGCTCTCCGTCAGGCTGGCAACCTGCTTTAAAGCCTGACGGTAAAGGAGCCAGCTTACGTGTTAACCCTGTTAAACCTGTTATCTGCCGTGGCCCTGTTGGTGTGGGGCACACACATTGTTCGTACCGGCATTATGCGTGTGTATGGTGCCGATCTGCGTCGGGTACTTAGCCGCAGCGTCGAGAAAAAGCCGATGGCGTTTCTCGCCGGGATTGGCGTCACCGCGTTGGTGCAAAGCAGCAACGCCACCACCATGTTGGTCACCTCATTCGTCGCGCAGAATCTTGTCAGCCTGACACCCGCCCTGGTGGTGGTGCTGGGTGCTGACGTCGGTACGGCCGTCATGGCACGTATCCTGACCTTCGATCTTTCGTGGTTGTCGCCGCTGTTTATCCTGTTTGGCGTGATCTTTTTCCTCGGTCGAAAACAAACCCGTCTCGGTCAACTGGGACGAGCCAGCATCGGCCTCGGTCTGATCCTGCTGGCGCTGCAACTGATTGTCGCCGCCGCGCGCCCGATTACCCAGGCAGCGGGCGTACAGGTCATCTTTTCCACGCTGACCGGTGATGTGATGCTGGATGCCTTGATTGGCGCGGTGTTCGCCATCATCAGTTATTCCAGTCTGGCGGCGGTGTTGATTACCGCCACCCTGACCGCCACCGGGGTGATCTCCTTCAAAGTCGCGCTTTGTCTGGTGATTGGTGCCAATCTTGGCAGCGGCCTGCTGGCGATGATTAACGCCAGCGGCTCCAATGCTGCCGGCAAACGTGTCGCACTTGGCAGCCTGCTGTTTAAACTTATCGGTAGCATCGTGATTTTGCCGTTCGTTAATACCGTGGCAGACGTATTGGATAAGCTGCCAGTTAACGACGAAGAGTTGGTCATTTTCTTCCATGTGTTCTACAACCTGATCCGCTGCATCGTGATGGTCCCCTTCGCCGATCCGATGGCGCGCCTGTGCCGCCGGATGATTAGCGATGACGCAGAAACTGACACCGTGCTGAAACCGAAACACCTCGACAGCAGCGCGCTGGATACCCCCGCGCTGGCGCTGGTCAATGCGGCGCGTGAGACGTTACGCATTGGCGATGTGGTTGAGCAGATGGTCGAAACCTTCAGCAAGGTGGTGCACGGCGAGCTACGCGAGGAACGCGCGGTGCGACGGCTGGATGATGATGTTGATGTGTTGTACACCGCCATCAAACTCTATCTGGCACGTATGCAAAAGGAGGATCTGGCGGAAGAGGATTCGCGCCGCTGGGCGGAGATCATCGAAATGGCGCTTAACCTGGAACAGGCGGGCGACATTATCGAACGCATGAGCGCTGATGTGGCCGATAAAGCGCTGGCCGCACGCCGTGCCTTCTCACCGGAGGGGCTGGAGGAGCTGGAGACATTGCAGGAGCAGTTGCTGAATAACCTGCGCCTGAGCCTGTCGGTGTTTTTATCCCACGATGTCGCCAGCGCCAAACGTCTGCGCCGTTCCAAACATCGTTTCCGTATTCTGATTCGACGTTTTTCCCATGCCCATGTTGAGCGTCTGCATCGCCAGAACGTGCAAAGTATCGAAACCAGCTCGTTGCATCTGGGATTACTGGGAGATATGAAGCGTCTGAATTCGCTGTTCTGCGCCGTAGCCTACACGGTGCTGGAACAGCCGGATGACGACAGGGATGATGAATAATAGCCAAGGCACCTTGCGTAGCGGCGCGATTTATCGCGCGGATTTTTCCCGCATCGCGCACGGAACTGCGCGATAAATCGCGCAGTTCCGGTTCGGTGATTTTAATTAAGACAACAAGCTGAAGGCAATCATCCCGACAATTGCCCCGGTGGTGCCGAGGATAGTTTCCATCAGCGTCCAGGTTTTCAGGGTTTCACCTTCCGTCGCGCCGGTAAAGCGGCCAAACAGCCAGAAACCGGCGTCATTGACGTGGCTGATTATGATGGAGCCACCGCCGATACAAATCGACAGCGCCGCCAGTTGCGCGCCGCTGTAGTGCAGCGGTTCAATCACCGGCATCACCAGGCCAACCGTCGTCAGGCAGGCGACCGTGGCTGAACCCTGAATCACCCGCACCGCACCGGAGAGGATAAAACAAGCCAGCGCAATCGGCAGACCCGCGCCAATCAACGCGTGGCCCAGTACCGGACCGACGCCGGAATCCACCAGCACCTGTTTAAACACCCCACCCGCACCGATCACCAGCAGGATAATCCCCGCCGGTTGCAGCGCGCTGCCGCAGACCTGCATCACCCTCTCTTTATCCATGCCCTGACGGTACGCCAGGCCATAAATCGCCACCAGACAGGCCAGCAGAATCGCGGTGAAGGGGTGACCAATAAACTCCAGCCACTCATACAGACGTGAATCCGGCGTAGTGAAGCGCGCACCGATGGTTTTCAGCCCCACCAACAGCAGCGGGAACAGGATCAGCGCCAGACTGAAGCGAAACGACGGCAGCTTGCCCTCTTCCACATCCGGTTGATTGTCTTCCGGCGGGGCGCTGAAGGTGACGCGTTTAGCAATCAGGTTGCCAAACAGCGGTCCGGCGATAATCATGCCAGGGATTGCTGCGCACAGGCCCAACAAAATCATCCAGCCAAAATCAGCATGCATTTGTGACGCCAGCAACATCGGAGCCGGTCCCGGCAGCAGAAACGCTGCGGAAGCAGCGACCCCGGCAAACAATGGGATCACCAGTTTCACCAGGTTATCGCCGGTGCGGCGCGCCACGGCAAATGCGATGCTGATCAGCAACACCACCGCCACCTCAAAAAACAGCGGCAGCGCGCAGATTAACCCGGCAATGCCCATCGCGTAATGCGCGCGGCTTTCCCCGAAGGTTTTCAGCATGCGGATAGCAATCTGATCGACCGCGCCGGTTTCATGCAGGATTTTGCCGAACATCGCGCCCAGCGCCACCACAATCGCCAGGAAACCGAGCGTACCGCCCATGCCTTTCTGCATGGTGTCAGCAATTTTGTCGAGCGGCATACCGGAGAACAACCCGGCACCAATGGAGACTAACATCAGGGCGACAAAGGCGTGCATACGCGCTTTCATCACCAAAAACAGCAGCAGCAGGACAGAGCCTGCTGCGGTTAACACCAGCGTTGCGGTACTCATGACTAACCCTTGTTGATTGCTCCCTTGATGGTCGCAACCGTGGCCGCAACTACCTCATCCAGTGAATGATTAATATCAACCACCAGTACATCGGGTTCGTTCGCGCCGGGTTCTTCCAGCGTGGCAAACTGCGTCACCAGCATCTGTGGTTTGAAGAAGTGGCCTTTGCGGGCTTTCAGGCGGGATTCGATGGTTTCGAAATCGCCTTTCAAATAGACAAATTTCAGGTTGTGGTTGCCTTGACGCAGGATGTCGCGGTAGGACTTTTTCAGTGCCGAGCAGACAATGATGGAGACTTCCTGGGTACGTTGCATGGCAAAAGCGGCATCGTTCAGCGCCTGCAACCACGGGCGACGATCGTTGTCATCCAGCGGATGGCCTTCGGCCATTTTCATAATGTTGCTGCGCGGATGCAGGAAATCACCGTCAAGAAAGGCGGTGTTGAGTTGGTGTGAAACCTGATTGGCGACGGCAGACTTTCCGCTGCCGGACACACCCATCAGGATAAAAACATGGTGCGACGGGGATGGCGTTGTCATTGTTTTGCGCTCCGGCAGTTAATCTGCCAATGTTACCGATAACAAATTCGATCATCATTGTCGGTACCCGGTCACAGGCTGGCAACCCTTTTACCGGGAAAAGCACGAAAGTGTGAACTGACTCAAAAAATCGCCAGAATCAGATGCTGCCGCCTTCGGCAATTTCAAACCCGACATCCAGTGGCACAGTGACGGAACGATCGCCGCCAATTCGCGCCAGCAGCATCGCCGCCGATTCCCGTCCCATGCGTTCGCGCGGGGTCAGCACCGTCGCGAGACGCGGGTTAACCACTTGGGTGATATCGTGACCGTGGAAACCGGCAATCGCCATTTGCTCCGGGACGCTCAATCCCTGACGTTGGCATTCGAACATCGCCCCGACTGCAAGGTCATCGTTGGTACAGAACAAGCTGTCGGTTTGCGGATAGCGTCGTTGCGCCTCACGCAGCAACAAGGCTCCGGCGCTGAAGGACGAGGCATCTTCCATCATCACGCTGTGCGGTGTTAACCCGGCTTCACGCATCGCCTGCTCGTAGCCCTGCTGTTTCTGGAGGGTACGTTCATCAAGGCGCGCACCGAGGTAGACGGTGTGGCGATGGCCTTTTTTCAGGATAGCATGGGTCATCTGACGCGCCGCTTCGACGTTGTTAAAGCCCACAGCCATATCGAGGCAAGGTGAAACCGAGTCCATCATTTCGATTACCGGGATGCCTGCCACTTCGAGCATACGCAGCGTACCCGGCGTATGGGTGCGTTCCGTCAGGATCACCCCATCGATGTTCCAGCCCAGCAGCGAACGCAGCTGTAATTCCTCTTTCTGTGCGTTATAGCCGAAGTGCCCCACCAACGTCTGATACCCCGCCTCATCGGTGACGGTTTCAATCCCGCGCAGCACGTCAGCAAATACCTGGTTAGTCAGTGACGGCAGCAGCACACCGATGGCGCGGCTGGTGGCGTTAGAGAGCATGTCAGGAGCGCGGTTGGGGATGTAACCCAACTCGTCCAGCGCAATGGCGATTTTGTCACGCAGCGCAGCGGAGACCTGCTCTGGATTGCGCAGGTAGCGGCTGACGGTCATTTTGGTGATGCCGACGCGATCGGCAACGTCCTGTAGTACCGGTCTTTTTTTCTTCATCGTAAGCGCCTGAGGTCAGAGATACGCTGAGTCTATCATTAAATTGTCATGCGATTGTAAACGGGGCGCGGGAAGCGGGATCGTTGCCGAATGTCGGAGAAAAAGACAAAAAAAAAGCCAGCACCCGAGCTGGCTAAGAAACACTGGAAGCAATGTGAGCAATGTCGTGCTTTCCCGGTTTGTCAGGAGGACTTCCCGGGACCGCATCGCAATAATAATCATTATCATTCGCGTCTGTAAAGTCCTTTTGAGAATTATTTTCAATTGACCAGCGATAAAAAATCCTTGATGTTAAAGGGGATTTTTTCATTTTGCATAAGGAGCCGCACCATGAGTCTGATCACTGTGCGTCACACCACGCCTGATGACGCCGCCGTACTGTTTCAGCTTTACAGCCACGCTGAAACCCAGGCGGATACCCTGCATTTACCCTTGCAATCGCCTGCGCTGTGGCAGGAGCGACTGCAAAACATTCGTCCGGGTGAGCAACGTCTGGTGGCGTGCATTGATGGACAGGTGGTGGGACAACTCACCGTCAGCGTGCTGGAGGCGATGCGCCGTCGTCATACCGCGACTATCGGGATGGGGGTTGATCCAGCGTTTCACCGCCGTGGCGTCGGTTCCGCGTTGATGGCGGCGATGGTGGACCTGTGCGACAACTGGTTGCAGGTGACGCGCATTGAGCTGACGGTGTTTGCCGACAATAAAGCCGCGATTGGGTTGTATCAGAAGTTTGGGTTTGAGATTGAGGGCACCGCGCGCCGTTATGCGATGCGGAACGGCGCGCTGGTGGATACCCATTATATGGCGCGGTTGAAAGGGGAAGCTGGCCAGGTGGCAGTGGGTTGACACCGAATAGGTTCCGCCCGCCAAACATAGTGGAGTTTCAGCCGCTACGTGCAGGCGGACGGGCAAAGGTGCGAGGGCGCGCACCTTTGCAATCCGCTCCCTGCGCCGTCCTCGCGCAGCGCATAGCGCTGTTCCCTCGCTTATCACTCAGGCCGTACGGCCCGCGCGGATTCGCCATCCCTGGCTCATTCCGCCCTCTCGCCGCATCCATGCGGCTCGTCCTGGCCTTCACTCTGCGCTCAGCGCTGCGGATGCCGCCCACCCCATCGCCTGAAAGCCAGGTGCTCTCTTAATTGCGCGATAAATCGCGCCGCTACAAATGGCAGCACGTTACCCGTAGCGGCGCGATTTATCGCGCAAAAAAAGAGGCTGGCGCAGGGCCCGGGATTGCAAAGGATGCGGCCAGGCGCCCTTTGCTCGGTCGCCGCACCGGCGAGCTGAAACTGCATCAGCCTATGGCGAACGAAACCCGCTCAGTGCGAACGAAACCACGGAGCCTTTAATAACCCGCGCTTAAATCATCCACCGAACGCGGATCGGATGCACCATAACGCGTGCCATCCGGCCCAATCATAATGCTCTGGGTACTGCCCATCGCCGGGAGCACCTTCACATGCTGACCTTTGCTCTCCAGCAAACGCAAGGTATCCGGGCTAAAGCCCTTCTCCACACGCAGCTGATCCGGCAGCCACTGATGATGGAAACGCGGCGCATTGGTCGCCTCGGCCACATTCATACCAAAATCGATGCTGTTGACCACCATCTGCAACACCGTGGTGATAATGCGGCTGCCGCCAGGGCTACCGGTCACCAGCCAGGTTTTGCCATCCTTCACCACAATGGTCGGTGACATCGACGACAGAGGACGCTTGGCAGGTTGCACCGCATTGGCTTCACCACCAACCAGACCATAGACGTTCGGTGTCCCCGGTTTGGCGGAGAAGTCATCCATCTCGTTGTTCATCAGGATACCGCTCTGCCCGGCCACAATGCCGCTACCGAAGTAGGTATTCAGCGTGTAGGTCACCGCCACTGCATTGCCGTCCTTATCCACCACGGAGAAATGGGTAGTTTGATTGCTCTCGTACGGCTCCAGCTTGCCCGGTTTGATTTCGCTCGACGGGCGCGCCTTGTTGACATCAATCTGCTGCGCCAGCGATTTCGCGTAAGCTTTGCTGGTCAACGCCTGCTGCGGCACCTTCACAAAATCCGGGTCACCGAGATATTCCGAGCGGTCGGCATAGGCGTATTTTTCTGCCTCGGCCATCACCTGCATCGCATCGGCGCTACCAAAGCCCATCTTCGCCAAATCGAAGTTTTCCAGGATATTAAGGATTTCGATGATATGAATGCCGCCTGATGACGGCGGTGGCATTGAGAAGACCTGATAGCCGCGATAGCTGCCGCTGACCGGTTTGCGCTCAACGGCGCGATAGGCTGCCAAATCAGCTTTGCCAATCAGACCACCATGTTGTGCCATCTCACCGGCGATTTCGTCGGCAATTTTGCCTTTGTAGAAGGCATCCGGCCCTTGTTGCGCAATCAATTGCAGGCTGTGCGCGAGGTTTTTCTGCACCAGACGATCGCCCTTCTGATAAGGCTGGCCGTCGGCTTTGTAGAAAATGGCCCGGCTGTTGTCGTGATTGATCAGGTTTTCTTTGCCATAGGTGGCGAGGTCATCCGCCAGCGCATCGTTAACAATGATGCCGTTCCGCGCCAGTTTGATTGCCGGGGCCAGCAAAGTGCTTAACGGCAGCGTGCCATATTTATGAGCGGCCAGCGCAAAACCCGCCACCGTGCCTGGCGTACCCGATGCCAGATGGGAAGTGAGTGATAACTTACTGTCGGCGTTGCCTTGTTTATCAAGGAACATATCGCGCGAGGCACGCGCCGGAGCCATTTCGCGGAAATCGATGGCGGTGGTCTGCCCGGAGGCGGTACGCAGCAACATAAATCCGCCGCCACCGAGGTTTCCGGCCTGTGGATGGGTCACCGCCAGCGCGAAGCCGACCGCGACCGCGGCATCCACCGCATTGCCACCCTGCTTGAGAATCTCCACGCCCACGTCAGTGGCGGTCGCATCCACCGAGGCCACCATGCCATGTTTCGCCTTCACCGGATGGAAGGTATCGCTATCCACGCCATAAGAGACGGGAGGTGCGCTGTTTGGTGCCGCCTGTCCCCCCTGCACCACGGTAAAACTCATCAACAACGCCCAGCCGAGCTGGCGTACACTGCCTTGTATCCGCATGCCACTACCATCCTTTTCAGTTGTTTATAATTGTTTACATTGACGCAAGTGTTTACAAACACTGAAAAAGATTAGCAGCTAACTCAAATTAGGTGCACTCCTGGATTGGCCCTTTTTAATATCGCATAAACTTATGGTTGCTGCGGTTACGCCAGACACACAGCACCGCGGCATTAATGGAGGAGTGATCATGAAAAAATGGCTGATTGTTTTCGCTGCCCTGCTGCCGTTAAGCAGCATGGCGAATATGCTGAATAACACCAACGAACCCTTTAAACCGGGCTACAACCCAAGCCAGCAACGGATGCAGACGCAGATGCAAATCCAGCAGCAGCAGGAGAAACTGAAGCTGCAACAGGATCAGCAACAGCAGAAACAGGATTTACAGCGCAAAATGCAGGAACATCGCGACAGCGCCCAGCAGCGCATCATCAAAACGCAGCCGGGCCAGCAGAAGACCAATTAACGGAAGTCGGGACCAATAATGTCGATGCGGTCGGTACAGATCGCATCGACGCCCCACCCCAGCAGCTCGCGCGCCCGCTCGGGCTGATTCACGGTATAAACCAGGATATGCAGACCTGCCGCTTTCAACTGCGCGGTGCGCTCGGCATTCAGCAATTTGTGGTTGAGGTGAATGGAGACGCAATCCAGACTTGAGGTCAGCGCTTGCCAGTCATCATGCCAGCTATCCAGCAGCAAGCCGCGTGGCAGTTCTGGCACCGCCTGCATGGCGGCTTCCAGCGCCTGATACGAGAAAGAAGAGAGCAGCGGCGCAGTTTGCCCCTGCCACAATTCACGCGCGGCTAACGCCACATCGCGCCCCGTCTCCACCTCTTTGCCAGTGGTCGGTTTGATCTCAATATTCGCCATCATCTGATGCTGACGGCAGCGCGCGGCCACGTCACTCAGCAGCGCCAGCGGCTCACCGGCAAATTTGTTGCTGAACCAGCTACCGGCATCCAGTTGCGCCAGCTTATCCCACGGCAAATCGCCCGCCACGCCCCAGCCGTTGCTGGTGCGATCGAGGGTGTCATCGTGCAGCAGGAAAATCTGGCGATCGTCTGAGAGTTTGGCGTCAAACTCAATCATTTGGTGGTGATAATGCGCCCCCACATCAATGGCGGCGAGGGTGTTTTCCGGGGCCAGTTTACCGCCGCCACGATGGGCGACAATGTGCGGATACGGCCAGTTGTGCTTACTCATTCCAGACGCTTTCCATGAGTTGAATCGAAGAAATGTAACGCCTCCGACGGCAAATGCAGCCATAGGCTGCTGCCCGCCGGCGGGCGTTCGCTGTGCGGCAAACGTACCACCAATCGCGCCTCACCGATACGACCATGCGCCAGATTATCAGCACCGAGCATTTCCAGTGTCTCCACCACCAACGGAATCCCCCCCGCCTCTCGGCTTGTTAGCTGGATATGCTCCGGGCGAATGCCCAGCGTCAGTGGCCGATTGGCCCACTTCGCCTTGCTTTCCGCCAGCGGCAGCGCGTGCAGGGCATCGAGGGTAAAACGGGTGCCGTCGCTGTTGATCTGCCCCGGCAGCAGGTTCATCGCCGGTGCGCCGATAAAAGCGGCGACAAACTGGCTGGCCGGGCGTTCGTACACCTCAACCGGCGTGCCCACCTGCTCGACAATGCCTTTGTTCATTACCATCACGCGCTGTGCCAGCGTCATCGCCTCAACCTGGTCATGCGTCACGTACAGGCTGGTGGTTTGCAGACGACGGTGCAGCTGTTGCAGCTCCAGCCGCATCTGCACGCGCAGGCGGGCATCAAGGTTTGACAACGGTTCATCAAACAGGAACACCGCCGGTTCACGCACGATGGCGCGCCCCATCGCCACACGCTGGCGTTGACCGCCGGATAACTCACGCGGGCGACGGGTCAGCAGATGATCCAGTTCGAGGCTACGCGCCGCTTCCAGTACGCGCTGGCGAATCTGTTCTTTGCCCATACCACGGATTTTCAGGCCATAGGCCATGTTCTCTTCTACCGTCATATGTGGGTAGAGCGCGTAGTTCTGGAACACCATCGCGATACCACGATCTTTCGGCTCCAGATCGGTAACACGTTGGTCGTCAATATAGATATCGCCAGAGCTGACGCGCTCCAGCCCGGCCACCATACGCAGCAGCGTGGATTTACCGCAGCCGGAAGGCCCGACCATCACCATAAACTCGCCATCGTTGATGGTGATATTCAGCGGCTGAATGATCTGATTTTTGCCGTCATACGATTTGGTGACGGTCTGAAGGGTTACGCCTGCCATTTTATTTCTCACTCTCCACCAGGCCACGCACAAAGGCACGCTGCATGACTAAAACCACCACCACCGGTGGGATCAGGGTTAATAACATTGCCGCCATCACTTCATTCCACTGCGTCGGACCGCCGCTGGTATTGATCATACTTCTCACCCCGGCCACGGCTGTGCCAAGGCTGGCATCATTGATGATCAGCAGCGGCCACAGATACTGGTTCCAGCCGTAGATGAAGGTAATGACAAACAGCGCGGCCAGATTGGTTTTCGACAGCGGCAACACGATGTCCCAGAAGAAGCGCAGTGGACTGGCACCGTCGATGCGTGCCGCTTCAATCAACTCATCCGGTAGCGACATAAAGAACTGGCGAAACAGGAAGGTGGCGGTGGCCGAGGCCATCAGCGGCAACGTCAGACCGCTGTAGCTGTCGAGCATATGCAGCGTCGCAATCACCTCCACCGTCGGGAAGATACGCACTTCCACCGGCAGCATCAGGGTGATGAAAATCAGCCAGAAAAACAGCGAGCGCAGCGGAAAGCGAAACCACACCAGCGCAAATGCCGACAGCATCGAGACGGCGATTTTGCCCACGGTGATACTCAGCGCCATCACCAGGCTGTTGAACAGCATCAGGCCAAACGCCGGGCCACTGCCGTTAACGCCCTGAGTCCAGATGCGCGCGATGTTGTCCCACAGGTGGTGACCTGGGATCAGCGTCATTGGCACCTGATAAACCGCGTTGTTGTCCAGCGTTGCCGCGACAAAGGCGACATACAGCGGAAACAGGATCGTCAGCACACCCAGCACCAGCAGCGTGTGGCTGAAGATATCCAGCCCGCGTCGGTTCTCAATCATTGGTATTGCACCTTACGCTCGACAAAGCGGAATTGCAGGATAGTGAGGCCAATCACCAGCAACATCAGCACCACCGATTGCGCTGCCGACGAGGAGAGATCAAGCCCGGTAAACCCTTCGCGATAAATTTTGTAGATAAGCGTGGTGGTCGCCTGTACCGGCCCACCGCCAGTGGCGGCATCGATCACCGGGAAGGTGTCGAAGAAGGCATAGACCAGGTTGACCACCAGCAGGAAGAAACTCACCGGGGTGATCAACGGCAGCGACAGGTTAAAGAAGCGCCGCACCGGCCCGGCACCGTCAATCGCCGCTGCTTCCACCAGCGATTTGGGGATCGATTGCAGCGCCGCAAAGAAAAACAGGAAGTTGTAGCTCATCTGCTGCCAGATCGATGCCAGCACGATCAGGAACATCGCCTGGCCGCTGTTTTGCGCGTAGTTCCAGTTGTAACCGATCTGGTTAAGGAGATGGCTGAACAGGCCGAGTCCGGGGTTAAACAGGAACATCCACAGCACTGCCGCGACCACCGGGGCCACCGCATACGGCAGCAGTAGCAAGGTTTGGTAGAGTTTTTTCAGCCGCACCACATAATCCACCAGCGCCGCCAGCAGCAGAGAAAACAGCATGCCGCACCCCGTGACCAGCGCGCTGAATTCAATGGTGGTCCAGAAAGAGGCCAGGTAGTACTCATCACTGAACAGCCGTCTGAAGTTATCCAGCCCAACAAAAGTGCTGGAGATACCAAAGGGATCAAGGCTTTGCAGTGAGTACCACAGCGCTTCACCGGCTGGCCAGAGAAAGAAGATGGCGGTGATCACCAGCTGTGGCAGTACCAGCAGATAGGGCAACAAACGGGAGCGGAAAACCGGGCGTGATGATGAGGACATAACGGACTCGTTCAGGCAAAAAGATCGGGGCAGACACGCGGCCTGCCCCGTTACGGCGGGTTACTTCACCTGCTGCTCAAAACGGCGCAGCAGTTCGTTTCCGCGTTTAACTGAGTTATCCAGCGCTGCCTGCGGCGATTGTTTGCCGGTCCACACGCTTTCCAGCTCCTCGTCCACGATGGTGCGAATCTGCGGCATATTGCCCAGACGCATCCCTTTGGTGAACGGCAGCGGATCTTTGTTCAGCATCTGGCGCGTCGCGATATCGGCACCCGGGTTCTTGTCGTAGAAGCCCTGCTGTTTGGTCAGCTCGTACGCCGCCGTGGTGATCGGCAGATAACCGGTTTTCTGGTGCCACTCGGCGGCGATTTCCGGTTGCGCCAGGAACTGCATAAACTCCGCCACACCTTTGTAAGTGTTGGCATCTTTGCCCTTCATCACCCACAGGCTGGCACCACCGATGATGGCATTCTGCGGTGCATTCGGCACGGTTGCGTCATACGGCATCATGCCGACACCAAAGTTGAATTTGGCGTAGTGTTTGATATCCGCCAGTGAACCGGAAGACGCGGTGGTGATGCCGCAATCGCCGTTGTAGAACTTCGCGGTGGATTCATCTTTGCGGCCAAAGTAGGTGAAATCACCCTTCTTGTTCATGTTTTCCAGCATCTGGATGTGACGAACCTGCACCGGCTTGTTGAACTCCAGCTCAGCGTCTGTGCCGTCAAAACCGTTGTTTTTGGTCGCCACCGGCAAGCCGTGCCAGGCGCTGAAGTTTTCAATCTGAATCCAGCCTTGCCAGCCGCTGGCGTAACCGCAGGTCAGGCCCGCTTTACGCAGCGCATCGGCGTCTTTTGCCAGTTCCTGCCAGGTTTTTGGTGGCTGATCCGGGTTCAGACCGGCTTTTTTGAAGGCGTCTTTGTTGTAGTACAGCACCGGGGTGGAGCTGTTGAACGGCTGAGAGATTAAATGGCCGCTGGAATCGCTGTAGTAACCCGCGACAGTCGGGACGAACTGTTTTTCATCAAATGCGATTCCGGCATCCTGGAACACCTGATGCACCGGCACAATGGCTTTGGACGCCATCATGGTGGCAGTACCCACTTCATACACCTGCAAAATGGCCGGTGCTTTACCGGTACGCACAGCGGCAATCCCCGCCGCCAGGCTTTGTTCATAGTTGCCTTTGTAGACCGGGACGATTTTGTAGTCTGGGTGGGCCTGGTTAAAACGTTGTGCCAGAGAATCAACTTCTTTGCCTAACTCGCCTTCCATTGAGTGCCAGAAAGGAATTTCGGTGGCAGCCAGTGCATGACCACTGAGCATCAGACCGAGCAGGGCACTCATCAGGCGGGGACGAAGCGTAAAAGCGGACATAATGTTTTCCTGTGCATGTAGGTACGCGCGAAATCACGCATTTTTTGTTCGCGAAGTAACATGACACGGGAAAATGACGGAAAAATAACAGGTTAATGACGGGAATGTGACAAGGCTGAGTGCAGCTTGTTGCCCTCATCCCGGCCTTCTCCCGCAAGCGGGAGAAGGAGACGTGCAATATATAAGTTTGGCTCGATCAATTCCCTCTCCCGCTCGCGGGAGAGGGTTAGGGCACTCAGGCACCTAAATAGGCGCTTCTTACCGCCTCGTTGGACAACAGCGCTTCGCCACTATCCTCCAGCACCACATGCCCGTTCTCCAGCACGTAGCCACGGTCGGCCAGTTTCAGTGCCTGGTTGGCGTTCTGCTCGACAAGGAAGATGGTCATCCCTTCTTTACGCAGCTGCTCGATGGTGTCGAAAATCTGCTGAATGATAATCGGCGCCAGGCCGAGCGATGGCTCGTCCAGCAACAGCAGACGCGGCTGGCTCATCAGCGCACGACCAATCGCCAGCATCTGCTGCTCGCCACCGGACATGGTACCGGCACGTTGCACCTTACGCTCCGCCAGACGCGGGAACAGATCATAGACGCGCTCAATACGCTCCTGATACTGGCTACGGCTGGCAAAGAAGCCCCCCATCGCCAGATTCTCTTCCACCGTCATGCGCGAAAACACCCGACGCCCTTCCGGGACAATGGCGATCGCCTCACGCATGATGCGTGCGGTTTGCCAATCGGTAATGGTTTTGCCATCAAACGTAATGGTGCCTGCGGTTGCACGCGGCTCGCCACACAGCGTACCGAGCAGCGTAGTTTTGCCTGCACCGTTGGCACCAATCAGGGTGACAATTTCGCCCTGATTGATATACAGGCTGACGTTATGCAGCGCCTGAATTTTACCGTAATGGGCGCTGACGTTTTCAATGGTTAACATTGGGTTGGCCATATTACGCCTCTCCTAAATAGGCACGGATCACATCCGGGTTATTACGAATCTCTTCCGGCGTGCCGTTGGCCAGTGGCGTTCCCTGATTGACCACGTAAATACGGTCAGAAATGCCCATCACCAGCTTCATATCATGTTCGATCAACAACACCGACACCTTATGCGTACCGCGCAGTTCGGCAATCAGTTCGTCCAGTTCGTGCGTTTCTTTCGGGTTCAGACCGGCCGCCGGTTCATCCAGCATCAGGATTTCCGGGCGCGTGACCATGCAGCGTGCGATCTCCAGACGACGTTGCTGACCATAAGCAAGGTTACCCGCCTGACGGTTCGCCAGCTCCAGCAGGCCGATACGTTCCAGCCAGGTGGCAGCGCGGTCCAGCGCTTCGCTTTCGCCTTTGCGGAACGCCGGGGTTTTGAATAACCCGGAAAATACGCCGCTTTTCAGATGCTGATGTTGCGCCACCAGCAAGTTTTCAATCACCGTCATCTCACGAAACAGGCGCACATGCTGGAAGGTACGCACAATGCCCATCCGTGCAATTTTCTGCCCCGGTAAGCCGGCCAGATTTTGATCGCGCAGTTTGATGCTGCCGCCCGTGGGTTTGTAGAAACCGGTCAGGCAGTTGAACACCGTGGTTTTACCCGCGCCGTTTGGACCAATCAACGAAACGATTTCCTGCTCCCGCAGTTCCAGCGCCACGTTGTTGACTGCCAGCAGGCCACCAAAACGCATCATCAGGCCTTCTACGGCTAATAAAGGCTGACTCATGCCTGCTCTCCTGCTTTACCCTGTTTCAGTTTCAGCTGCGGACGCTTCATCGGCAGCAACCCCTGCGGTCGCCAAATCATCATCAGCACCATTAAGCCACCCAGTACCAGCATGCTGTATTCGTTGAGGTCACGCATCAGCTCACGCGATACCACCAGCAACACAGCGGCGAGGATGACCGCAAACTGCGAGCCCATGCCCCCCAGCACCACAATCGCCAACACAAACGCCGACTCGACAAAGGTGAAGGATTCCGGGCTGACAAAGCCCTGGCGCGCAGCAAACAGCGTACCGGCAAAACCGGCAAAGGCCGCGCTGATGGTAAACGCCGTCAGCTTGATACGCGTCGGGCTAAGACCAAGAGAACGGCAGGCGATTTCATCTTCGCGCAGCGCTTCCCAGGCACGGCCCAGCGGCATACGCAGCAGGCGGTTGATGATAATCAGCGTCAGCACTACCAGCAGCAGCGCCACCAGGTAGAGGAAAATCACGCGGTCATTGGGATCGTATTTCATGCCGAACACCTCGTGGAAGGTGCCCCAGCCGCCCTCGCTGACCTTGCGACCAAACTCCAGGCCGAAGAGGGTCGGTTTCGGGATCTGCGCGATACCGTTTGGACCGCCGGTAATCGAGGTGTTGTTCAGCAGCAGGATACGGACGATTTCGCCAAAGCCGAGGGTGACAATCGCCAGATAGTCACCACGCAGACGCAGCACCGGGAAACCGAGCAGTAAGCCGAACGCCCCGGCCACCAGACCCGCCAGCGGCAGGCTCTGCCAGAAGCCAAAACCGTAGTAGTGGTTCAGCAAGGCGAAGGTATAGGCACCGATGGCATAGAAGCCGCCGTAGCCCAGCACCAGCAGGCCCGACAAGCCCACCACCACGTTAAGCCCGAGGCCCAACATCACGTAGATCAGCGTCAGGGTGGCGATATCCACGCTACCGCGCGAAACCAGGAACGGCCAGATCACCGCAGCCACGATCATCAACACCATCACCAGCTTCTGCTTCGGCGTTGAACCATCAAAGCCCGGCAGCACCAGGCCATTGCCGCTGCGTTTGAATTTGCCGTGGAATAACGGACGCAGCAACTGGAACAGGAATACCACGCCGCAACCGACAAAAATCCAGTTCCAGCGCACCGTTCCGGCGTTGGATACCACCAGTTTGGTGCCATCAAGATCAAGGCGCATACCCATAAAGAAGGTGGCAAGCACCAGCAACATCACCGTAGAGATAACGGCGTTAACCAGTCCGAGGCGCTTCATACTTTTTCCACCTCCGGACGGCCAAGAATGCCGGTTGGCATCACCAGCAGCACGACAATCAGCAACGCAAAGGAGACCACGTCTTTATATTCGGTAGAGAGATAGGCCGAGGTCAATGCTTCGGCAATGCCCAGCACCAGACCACCGATCATCGCCCCCGGAATGCTGCCGATCCCGCCCAGTACTGCGGCAGTGAAGGCTTTCATCCCGGCCATAAAGCCGATAAACGGGTTGATGGAACCGTAGAACTGCCCCAGCAGTACGCCAGCCACTGCCGCCATCGCCGCACCAATCACAAAGGTCAGTGAAATCACGCGATCGGTATTGATACCCAGCAGGCTGGCCATTTTCAGGTCTTCTGCACAGGCACGGCAGGCGCGCCCCATACGTGAATAACGGATAAATACCGTCAGTGCCAACATGGCGATAAAGGTCACAACCCAGATCATCAACTGCATGGTGGAGAGCGTGGCGGCAAAGCCGTTGCTTTCACCCAAGGTCCATTGCCCGGTGATCAAGCTCGGCAGCGCGAGATCGCGCGAACCTTGCGTCAGGCTGACGTAGTTTTGCAGGAAGATCGACATCCCGATGGCGGAGATCAGCGCGATCAGGCGCTTGGAGGAACGCACCGGCTTATACGCCACACGTTCGATACTCCAGCCGTAGGCGCTGGAGATAATGATCGCCATGACAAAACCGGCGGCAATCATCAGCCAGGTGGTGTCGATGCCCATCATCATTAGCGCGGCGATGACGATAAAGGAGACATAGCTACCGATCATGTACACTTCGCCGTGGGCGAAGTTGATCATGCCGATAATGCCGTAAACCATCGTGTACCCAATGGCGATCAGCGCGTAGGTGCTGCCCAGGGTCACTCCGTTGAACATCTGCTGGAGGAAATAGAGGAACTGCTCGGACATAACAAGTACCTTAGAAACACGTCCGTGATGGTAAATCGTTACCGCGACTGGCGGTAAATTAACCGGTTTGATTAAGGGCGGCCTGAAGGCCGCCCTTGCGATCGTGCTGGATGCAACGATTACTTGATCGCGGTTGATGAGCCGTCTTTATGCCATTTGAAGATGCCGAATTCGAAGCCTTTCAGGTCACCTTTCTGGTCCCAGCTCAGGTTGCCCATCACGGTCGGAACCGGTGCGCCTTCTTTCAGGTTCTTGGCGATCGCATCAGGCTCGTCGCTCTTGCTGCGCTCGATACCGGCCACCAGCGACTGAATCGCGGCATAGGTGGTCCAGACGAACGGACCGGTCGGATCTTTGCGGTTCGGTGCGGTGTTGGCTTTGATGGCGTCAACAATCGCTTTGTTGTCCGGCAGCTGGTCATAACGCTTCGGCAGGGTCACGTACAGACCTTCAGATGCATCACCGGCAATGTTAGACAGTGAGGCGTTGCCCACCCCTTCCGGTCCCATAAAGCCCGCGTTCAGGCCCGCGGCTTTTGCCTGGCGCAGAATCTGCCCCAGCTCCGGGTAGTAACCACCGTAGTAAACGAAGTCGACGTTGTCTTTCTTCAGACGCGCAATCAGGGTGGAGAAATCTTTATCGCCAGCGGTGATACCTTCGAACAGCACCACGTTGCCGCCTTTGGCTTTCAGGGTTTTCTGCACCGACTCCGCCAGACCCTGGCCGTATTGCTGCTTGTCATGCACCACAGCGATACGTTTTGGTTTGATGGTATCGAGGATGTAGTTTGCCGCCGTCGGGCCCTGATCGGAGTCGAGGCCGGTGGTGCGCATCACGTCAGCATAACCACGCGCGGTCAGTTCCGGTGCGGTCGCTGCCGGGGTGATCATCAGCACGCCTTCGTCGTTATAGATATCAGAGGCCGGCTGGGTAGAAGAGGAGCAGAGGTGACCGATAACGTATTTGATACCATCGTTCACAACTTTGTTGGCAACCGCTACCGCTTGTTTCGGGTCGCAGGCATCGTCATATTCCACGCCAACCAGTTTATCGCCGTTGACACCGCCTTTGGCATTGATGTCTTTAATGGCCTGTGCCGCACCGGTAAATTGCATGTCGCCGTATTGGGCTACCGGACCGGTTGCTGCACCGACGATGGCAATTTTGATGTCTTTTGCCAGCGCCGCATGGCTCATCGCCAGCGCTACGCAGCCCGCCAATAATGCGCGTCCTTTACTCATTTTCATGCGAACTTCCCCATCTGTTGTGTCGTGTCTGTTGTGAGTTGGATTATTTTCTGCCAGTGAAAGAGGAAAACTGATTCTGGAATAATGAGTTAGCGCACTTTTCTGGCATTTATTGGTAATAAGGCTTTATTTTTCAGGTTATTAAACAGGAAGTTTCTTCTGTAAATCAACTGACATATTCAGTTATAGCTGGGTTGAACAGCAGAATCGTCTGGTTGTTATGGCCGTATTTTCGCCGACTTGCCAGCTAATTATGCTAGCTATTTAACCAATCATCACTCTGTTCAACTATCATCCTGGCAAACAGGCTGTTGTTTGACCTATTTTCATCAAAAAAAAGTGACAGCGCTCTGACTGTCTAAATTCGCTACACTATGCCCTTTGCACTAGTACAGGTACGGGGAATGAAGCTCACTATTCAGCGCTTAACATCGTTGACGACGCAGGATCGAATCGACCTGACCAAAGTCTGGCCGGAAATCGATATTTCACAGCTGGAAGCCCAGCTGAGCGAGACACAACGGATGTATGCCGCGCGCTTTAATGATCGTCTGCTGGCGGCACTGCAACTGACCATTCAGGGCGCGCAGGGAAAAATTACCCAGCTTCAGGTGCGGGAAGTGACGCGTCGTCGCGGCGTGGGGAAATATTTGCTGGAGGAGACGCTGGCGCAGAACAGCGCGCTGGCAGAGTGGTGGGTGGCCGATGACGGCGCTGATGAACAGGACATTCGTGCTGCGTTTATGCAGGCTTGCGGCTTTCGCGCGCAGGGTGATGGCTGGACACGATAAAAACGTAGCGGCGCGATTTATCGCGCTTTTGTCCGTTGTAATAACGTCAAAGGCGCGCGATAAATCGCGCCGCTACAGGTTATGTGCTTTTATCAGGCTTCAATTGCCATACGTAATTTCTTCATGGCGTTCTTTTCCAGCTGGCGTACACGCTCTGCGGAAACGCCGTATTGGTCGGCCAGTTCCTGCAAGGTGGTTTTGTTCTCTTCATCCAGCCAGCGCGCACGGATGATGTGCTGACTACGCTCGTCCAGGCCCTGCATCGCGTCGGTCAGTTTATCGGCGGCGTGTGCATCCCAGTTGTCCTCTTCAATGCCATCAGCAAAGTCAGACGTTTTATCCTGGAGATACAGCACCGGGGCCATGGTTTTGCTTTCGCCGTTTTCGTCGTCAGACGACATGTCGAAAGTCATATCCTGTGCCGCCATGCGCGATTCCATTTCACGCACATCTTTGCTGCTCACGCCCAGCTCGCGCGCTACCATCTCGACTTCGTCCTGGTTAAACCAGCCCAGACGCTGCTTGGTTTTACGCAGGTTAAAGAACAGCTTACGCTGTGCTTTTGTGGTAGCGACCTTCACAATACGCCAGTTACGCAGCACGTATTCGTGAATCTCAGCTTTAATCCAGTGCACGGCAAACGACACCAGACGCACACCCACTTCAGGATTGAAGCGACGCACCGCCTTCATCAGGCCGATGTTCCCTTCCTGAATCAGGTCTGCCTGTGGCAAGCCGTAACCGGAATAGTTACGAGCGATATGAACAACAAAGCGCAGATGAGACAGGATCAGCGTCTTAGCCGCATCCAGATCGCCCTGGTAATGCAGCCGTTCAGCCAGCGCTTTTTCCTCTTCTGCCGACAGCATCGGCCAGACGTTGGCAGCCCGAATATACGATTCCAGGTTACCAAGAGGAGCAATAGCTAAAGTTTGCATTTCTTTGGTCATTCAAACCCTCACAAATTCAGTGGAATATTGCTGCACGTTCCCATGAGCAGACGATACATTAAGTCAACGTCGCGGGAAATCCGAAAGCAATCTGTGCTACCCGAACTTAGAGATCAAAGTTATCCACAAGTTCCATCGTAACAGTGAATATTTTACACACAGATGACAGGAAGGGAAGCGGAGAAAAAATCCTCTGCGCCCGATTGTCGGCAGCAGAGGACTATTATACCAAAAAAATGTGTCAGGCGTTTACTGGGGCGTAAATCGGCGTAAATGTTGTACCGTTGCCAGCCAGGCAGCAATCCAGCCGATGATGGCAGCAATTAACAACAGCAGCAGCGCTTCATCCCAGGAAAATCCTTCCAGATCAAAGCTGGTGCCGAATACCTGCGCCACCTGCGCGACCACCGATTGCAGACGCAGCACCAGCACTTCAGACAAAATCAGCGATAACACCGCGCCACTTAAACCCAACATCGCCCCGCCATACAGGAACGGACGCAGGATAAAGCCGTCAGTTGCACCCAGCAATTTCTGAACGTTAATAGTATCGCGGCGCGCAAAAATGCTGAGACGCACGCTGTTGCCAATCACCAGGAATACCGCGATTACCATTAACAGACCAATGATCTCCGCAATTTGTCCTACCAGCCCAGACAACGCCGCCAGACGGGCAAACCAACTGTCATCCATGCGCACTTCATCGACGCCCTGCACTTTGGACACCCGATCACGCAGGCTCGCCAGTGTATCGGCACTCTGGAAATTCAGATTCGGCGTGATAATCGCCACGGCTGGCAACGGATTCTGCTCCAGCATATCCATCGCGCCGCCAAAACCGGACCAGTTGCGGAATTCGTTGAGCGCCTCTTCCCGCGTCAGATAGTCGACGTTCTTCACGCCGTCCAACTGCTTCAGCTGTGCAGTGACGTTTTCCGCCGCGGTGTCATCCAGCGTTTTGGAGAGATACACCGTCAGCTGCGGAGCCGGATACCACTGGGTTGCCGCCTGGCTGACGTTTTTCCACACCATATAGCAAACGCTCGGCAGCGTCAGCGAGATGGCAATCACCATTACCGTCAGCAACGTCGCCAACGGCTGACGCCACATATCAGACAGCGTGCCGCGCAGCGCATAGCGCCACTGCTCCTGCCAGCCGCCCTTCAGCGCTTTGCTTTTTGAAGGCTGTTTCGCTTTCGGCGCCGGTGTGCGCTTATTGCGTTTATTGACCATCATGGCCTCCGTGCAGGCGTCCCTGATTAAGCGTCATCATGCGATAGTTACGACGGGCAATCAGGCCCATATCATGGGTAGCCATCAGCACCGTTACACCAACGCGGTTGAACTCTTCAAACAGGCGCAGAATATCTTCCGACAACGCTTCATCAAGGTTACCGGTCGGTTCATCCGCCAGCAGTACGGCGGGTTTATTCACCACCGCGCGCGCAATGCCGACGCGCTGCTGTTCACCACCAGAGAGCTGAATCGGGAAACTTTTCGCTTTGTCGAGCAGGCCCACTTTATCCAGTGCCGCAGAGACGCGACGACGAATATCCTCACCGCTGGCTCCCGAGATGATCAGCGGGATCGCCACGTTGTCATACACCGAACGGTCCATCAGCAGATGGTGATCCTGGAAGATCATGCCAATCTGACGACGCAAAAAAGGCACTTCGCTATTCCGCAGCCGGGAGATATCGTGCCCACTGAACCAGATTTTCCCGGCGCTCGGGCGCTCAATACCACAAATCAGCTTCAGTAAGGTACTTTTCCCCGCGCCAGAGTGGCCGGTCAGAAACGCCATTTCACCGGGGCGCAGATGAAAATCCACCCCCTGGAGCGCCTGACGTCCGCCCAGATATGCCTTACTGACCTCTTCAAAGCGAATCATCCCAATTAGTCCTCTCGGGCAAACAGTGCCTCAATAAAGTCTGCGGCCTTAAACGGCCGTAAATCCTCGATGCCTTCCCCGACACCGATATAACGAATCGGAATGCCAAACTGATCGGCAACCGAGAAGATCACACCACCTTTCGCAGTGCCATCCAGTTTTGTCAGGGTGATGCCAGTCAGGCCCACCGCTTCATGGAACAGTTTCGCCTGGCTGATGGCGTTCTGCCCGGTGCTGGCGTCAATGGTCAGCATCACTTCATGCGGCGCATCTTCATCCAGTTTCTTCATCACGCGGGTGATTTTCTTTAACTCTTCCATCAGGTGCGATTTGTTTTGCAGACGTCCGGCGGTATCGGCGATCAACACATCGACATTACGCGCTTTCGCCGCCTGAATGGCGTCAAAGATCACGGATGCGGAATCCGCACCGGTGTGCTGGGCAATAACCGGGATGTTGTTGCGCTGACCCCAGACCTGCAACTGCTCAACCGCAGCCGCACGGAAGGTATCACCCGCCGCCAGCATCACGGATTTGCCTTCGGCCTGATACTGGCGCGCCAGCTTGCCGATAGTGGTGGTTTTACCAACGCCGTTGACCCCAACCATCAGGATGACAAACGGCGTTTTGCCTGATACATCCAGCGGAGCATCGACTTTATCGAGAATTCCGGCCATTTCCGCTTTCAGCAAACCATACAACGCTTCGGCATCCCGTAGTTGTTTACGGTCTGCCTGCTGCGTCAGATTGGTGATGATGCGGCGCGTGGTTTCAACACCAACGTCAGCAATCAACAGCTGCTCTTCCAGTTCCTCAAACAAATCGTCATCGATTTTCTTGCCACGGAAGAGGCTGATGAACCCGGAACCAAGATTCGCGCGCGTTTTTACCAGGCTACGTTTCAGACGGGCAAAGAAGCCCTCTTTGGTTGGACGTTCCTGCTCCTGCGCCACCAACGGCGCAGCGGCCAGCGGCAGATCGCTGACAGTATCCTGCGCGACTTCGGGTTCCGCTTCTGGCGCTTCTTCCGCCAGCGCCAGCGCTTCGAGTTCTTCATCGCTCAGCGCGGTGTCTTCTTCGTCCTGCTCGACCTCGGCAACCGGCTCAACTACAGGTGGCTGCTGGGTTTCTGGCAGGACTTCTTCGGCGACGACAACGTCCGGCGCTTCAGCCTGCTGCTCTGCCACCTGCTCGGTGACGGCAACGGTTTCTTCCGCCTGCGCTTCGGCGCGATCTAACGCGCTCTCTTCAACGGCTGGCTCCTGCGCCACCTCAGCGGGTTGTTGCTGCTCTTCGGCAGGCTGTTGCGTCTCTTCTTCTTTGCCAAAGCCCAGCCAGGAAAAAAAGCCGCGTTTTTTCTCTTTTGCCATTGTGTAACCACACTCCTCGATGGCTTATTCCCGGTAGCACGCTGTTCCCAGGGGATAAAAAATTCAATTTGAAGGCTTTAGCCGCGTAAAAATCAGTGAATTACACGCGCCATACCAACTCACTAGTCTAACACTTTCCAGCCAGCGCACCACAGCACCCTTTTTTACGTTTCTTCTGCCTTCCACGCCCGTTAAACTACGCAACAAATTATGACGAGTTGTGAGCAAAATGAGTAAATCCCCCCGCAGCAGCGGCGCTGCTGGTCAGATCCGCATTATTGGCGGTCAATGGCGCGGCCGTAAATTGCCGGTGCCCGACAGCGCGGGCCTGCGCCCGACCACCGACCGGGTACGCGAAACCTTGTTTAACTGGCTAGCCCCGGACATTCAGCAGGCACGCTGCCTGGATTGCTTTGCTGGCAGCGGTGCGCTCGGTTTGGAGGCGCTGTCGCGCTTTGCCGGCTCTGCCACCCTGTTGGAGCTGGAGCGCCCGGTGGCACAACAATTGACGCAAAATCTGCAAACGCTGCGCGCCAGCAATGGCAAAGTGGTACAGACCAATACGCTACAATGGCTGAGTCAGCCGGGTGAGCCCTTTGATGTGGTGTTTGTTGATCCGCCATTCCGTAAGGGATTGTTACAGGAGACGCTGACGCTGCTGGAGCAAAACGGCTGGCTGGCAGCCGAAGCGCTGATTTATGTCGAAAGTGAGGTGGAGCATGGCGCCCCTCCGGTTCCCGCCTGCTGGGATCTGTATCGTGAGAAAATTGCCGGCCAGGTCGCTTATCGTTTATATCAACGTCAACAAGGAGATGTGTGATGTGGCTTAATCTGGGACGTTTATTAATGATCTGCGTCTGGGCCTTTTTGCTGTTAAATCTGGTCCAGCCATTTCCAACGCCGCTGCGCTATTTCGTGCATGTGGCGCTGTTCTTTATGATCATCATGCACGGTTTACAGCTGGTCTTGCTGCGCGCCACGCAGCCGAAGGAAGCGCCCAAACTGGGACGCGCCACACAATTAAAGATTTTCTTCTTTGGCGTGTTTGAACTGCTGGCGTGGCAGAAAAAACATTATCCGAAAGGATAATGTTTCTTACGTAGCAGCGCGATTTATCGCGCAGATTTTTCCTGCCGCGCACACGCAATTGCGCGATAAATCGCGCCGTTACAGGGGAGTGAAACTCACAAAGCGGGTGCCCTGCATTTTCAGCTCGCCCTTCACCCCTTTATCCATCTGATGATAATCCCCGGCATTGACGACCAGCTTGAAATCGCCCGCGCCATTCAGCGGGTGAAACCAGGCTTCATAACGCATATCTTCCCCGGCAATCACTTCACGCTGGCGCGAACGGCGATTGGGTGACGGATACTCACGTTTGGTTTTGATTTCTACACTCAGGGTTTGGATCGGGGAAGCATCGTTCACCGCCGTTTCGCGGCGTTGCTTGATAAACTGACGGGTCGCCAAAACAGCAATAATCGCCAGAACGATAAAAAAGAGTAGCGGTGGTTTGCTCATGTTTTCTCTCGTGCTTTGCGTTAATGTCGGAAAGGTAAAGAGGCCCAAGCATACAACCAGAGTTGCCCGATTGTCACATTCACCGCCGGTAACTTACACTGGGATCGCGTTTTTGGGAAAATTCATCAGACTGGCGGACATCACGTCCAGAAAAGGGAGAAAACATGCTTTGGTCTTTCCTTGCCGTACTTTTTTCCGGTTGGCTCTATGTCGATGCAACTTACCGCGGCCCGCAGTGGCAACGTTGGTTATTTAAACCCGTCACCCTGTTGCTGCTGGTGGCCTGGGCCTGGCAAGCGCCAACCTTTAACCCCACCGATTACCTGATTCTTGCCGGCCTGGTCGCCACGCTGGTTGGCGATGCGCTGACGCTGTTGCCTCGCCAGCAGATGCTGTATGCGCTGGGGGCTTTCTTCCTCTCGCATCTGCTCTACACCATCAGCTTTGCCGCGCATATGACGATCAGCTTCTTCTGGCCGGTACCACTAACGCTGCTGATTATCGGCGTGCTCTTGATTGCCATCATCTGGAGCAAGCTGGAAGAGTTGCGCTGGCCGGTGTGCACCTTTATTGGCATGACGTTGGTCATGACCTGGATGGCCGCTGAAAATTACTTCTTCCGCCCGACGGATTACAGCTTCTCACTGATGGTCGGTGCCGCATTGCTGCTGCTGGCGAATATCGTCTGGTTTATCACCCACTATCGTCGTCGTTACAGCCCGGATAGCGCCATCGTTGCCGCCTGCTACTTTGCCGGTCATTTTATGATCGTGCGTTCTTTGTGGCTCAATTGAAGAAAAAGTAAGCTCCAACGCTTGACTCTGGAGTGCACTCCAGAGTGTAGCATCAGGGTACGGACCTTTGTCCGTCCCTGAATCCGGAGGTTACATGCATCAACATTCCCACGCCTGTCGTTGTGGTAAAAGCCATAGCAAACCGCAGCCACTTTGTGGCATTAGCCGCGCGCGCCCGGTGACGTTACAGATTTCCGCCGCACAGCCGGTCACGCCGGACAGCAACTGTAGCTGCTGCGATAACGGCAGTCCCGGCGGTGGCGACGCCGACGAAGAGAGCGACAGGTCCGGCCCTGACACCCAACAATTCCGCTGGCAAATTGCCGGGATGGATTGCCCGAGCTGCGCCCGCAAAATCGAAACTGCCGTACAAAAACTGCCGCAGGTACGCAACGCCCGTGTCATCTTCGCCAGCGAGAAACTGGTGGTTGACGCTGAAAATGATATCCGTCCGGCGATCGAACAGGCGGTAAAAAACGCCGGTTTCCGCCTGACCTCCACCGAGCCACAACCCCAACCAGGCCGTTTACGGGAAAATGCCGGATTGCTGCTGCTGGCGCTATTGATGCTCGCCAGTTGGCTCCTCAGCTTGGTTGCTCCGGTCTGGGGCGATCGCCTGTTTATTGTGACCACCTTAGTCGGCCTGCTGCCGGTGGCCCGCAGCGCATGGCGTCTGCTACGTAGCGGTTCCCCTTTCAGTATCGAAACCCTGATGACCCTCGCCGCTGGCGGTGCGCTGGCGATTGGCGCCCATGCCGAAGCCGCGATGGTCTTGCTGCTGTTCCTGCTGGGTGAACGGCTGGAAGCCTATGCCGCCACTCGCGCCCGTCGTGGTGTGACCGCG
This sequence comes from Pantoea phytobeneficialis, assembly GCF_009728735.1. Lineage (NCBI taxonomy): Bacteria > Pseudomonadati > Pseudomonadota > Gammaproteobacteria > Enterobacterales > Erwiniaceae > Pantoea > Pantoea phytobeneficialis. The sequence goes on along the minus strand of NZ_CP024636.1, from coordinate 310,604 downwards.
CTGATGGCGCTGCGCCCGGATACCGCTACTCGCGTGCGTGGTGCACAGCGTGAACAAGTCGCGCTGGCGGATTTACGCCCCGGCGATGTCATTGAAGTGGCTGCGGGTGGCCGTTTGCCTGCCGATGGCGAGTTACTTGCCAGCGCTGCCAGCTTTGACGAAAGCGCATTGACCGGCGAATCGTTGCCGGTAGCACGCCAACCCGGTGAGACAGTGATGGCCGGAGCCACCAGCGTCGACCGTCTGGTAACGCTACAAGTGATCTCGGAACCCGGCCACAGCGCTATTGATCGTATCCTGCAACTGATTGAGGAAGCAGAAAGCCACCGCGCACCGATCGAACGTTTTATCGATCGCTTTAGCCGCCTTTACACCCCGACGATTATGTTGCTGGCGGTGCTGGTGATGACGTTGCCGCCGCTGTTGGGTGGCGCTGACTGGCTGCCATGGATTTACAAAGGTTTGACGCTGCTGCTGATTGGGTGCCCCTGTGCACTGGTGATCTCTACCCCGGCAGCCATTACCTCTGGGCTGGCTGCTGCGGCACGTCAGGGAGCGCTGATTAAAGGGGGAGCCGCGCTGGAAAGACTCAGCCGCGTCACCATCATGGCGTTTGATAAAACCGGCACCCTGACCGAGGGTAAGCCGCAGGTGACCGACGTGGTCCCCTTTGGTGACGCCCAACCTGAAACCTTGCTGACGTCAGGCGCAGCGGTGGAACTTGGCTCCAGTCACCCATTGGCAATGGCGATCGTCGCGGAAGCCAGCCGTCGCCAGCTTTCCCTGCCTGAGGCCCGCGATCAGCGTACGTTGCCCGGTAGCGGCATTGCAGCGCAGATTGCGGGCATCAGCTATCAATTGCTGGCCCCGCGCGAAGTGAAAAACCTGCTTGAGGATCAGCAGCAAACCATCGCGCAGCTTGAAGCCGAAGGCAAAACCGTGGTGGTGCTGTTGCAGGATGCCCGCCCGCTGGGTGTGCTGGCGTTGCAGGATAAGTTACGAAGCGAGGCCGCGAGCGCCGTAGCGGCGCTACAACAACTCGGTGTCAGCAGCCTGATGCTGACCGGTGATAATCCGCGTGCTGCCGCCGCCATCGCCGCAGACCTGGAGATTGATTATCGCGCGGGTCTGTTGCCTGCTGATAAGGTTGCCGCGGTACGCGATCTGGATGCACAACAATCGCTGGCAATGATTGGCGATGGCATCAATGATGCCCCGGCGATGAAAGCCGCTACCATAGGGATTGCGATGGGCAGCGGCACCGATGTTGCACTGGAAGCAGCCGATGCGGCCCTGACGCAAAACCGGCTGGCGATTCTGCCGCGCACCGTGGCGCTGGCACGCCGTACCCGCCGCATTATCCGTCAGAATATCGCGCTGGCGCTGGGGCTGAAGGCCTTGTTCCTCGTCACCACGCTACTCGGCTTTACCGGCTTGTGGCTGGCAGTGCTGGCGGATTCCGGTGCCACCGCGCTGGTGACTGCCAATGCGCTGCGGTTGCTGCGCTCACGTTAAGCTGCGCGCGGATGCCCTCAGGCGTCCGCGCCTTTCTGGATCAGGTACTGGTACGGCAGGCTTTCCGTCTGCTGTGCCAGCAACGTATGCTCCATAAAACGGCAAAAGCCGGGAATATCACGCGTGGTTGCCGGATCGTCGGCGATAATCAGCAGGGTTTCACCCGCCTGCATCTGGCGCACGGTTTTACGCACCATCATCACCGGCTCCGGGCAGCGCAGGCCAAGGGCATCCAGGGTGTGGTCCGGCGCGGAAAAGGGATCGCTCATGATTCTCTGTCTGTTTTCAAGGGAGGGCGCTCATTCTAACGCGCTAAATCATCAGCGCAAGGCGATAACGATTGCGTTAATATTAACCATTGCATAAATCGCACAACGCGATAAGATGCCGCCGATTTTTTATTAACCACCGCAGCAAACTGCGGTACTGGGTTCCCTCACCCCAACACTAAAAAGGCTCAACATGATCGCTTTTTCTCCGCGTCAGCGCATGCATGCGCTGTTCTGGCTGTCGCTGTTTCATCTGCTGGTGATCACTTCCAGTAACTATCTGGTGCAGTTACCGGTGGCCATTTTTGGCTTCCACACCACCTGGGGTGCGTTCAGCTTTCCGTTTATTTTCCTCGCGACCGATCTCACCGTGCGTATTTTTGGCGCGCCACTGGCGCGACGCATTATTCTGGCGGTGATGGTGCCGGCGTTGTTTATCTCTTACATCGTCTCCTGCGTGTTTTATCAGGGCGAATGGCAGGGTTGGGCGTCACTGGAGCAAGTGAATCTGTTCGTGGCCCGTATCGCCAGTGCCAGCTTTATGGCCTATGCATTGGGACAGATTCTGGATGTGCATGTATTTAACCGTCTGCGTCGTCTGCCGCAGTGGTGGATTGCACCCGGCGCAGCCATGTTCCTCGGTAATATCAGCGATACGCTGGCGTTCTTCTTTATCGCCTTCTACAAAAGTCCGGACCCGTTTATGGCTCAGCACTGGGTGGAAATCGCGCTGGTGGATTACAGCTTCAAAGTAATGATCTGCATGCTTTTCTTCCTGCCAGCCTATGGCGTACTGCTGAACGCAACCCTGAAGCGTCTGGCTGAGCGTTCGGCCCAGCGTCAGCTCAATTTCGGTTAATTCTACGTAGTACCCTCGCCGCACCCACGCTAAGATTTCCTGACAAACCGGCGGTTGCTTTTGACTGCCGATTCCGATTTGATAATCGCGGACTGGAATCTTGTTATAGGGAAAAGAATGCGTAACTTAGTGAAATATGCGGGCATTGGCCTGCTGGTGCTTGGCCTCGCGGCCTGTGACCAGAAAAAAGATGACGCGGCAGCGGCGGACAACGGCGCCACTGCCAGCCAGTCAACCCAGACGGTGAGTCTGCTGGATGGCAAACTGAGCTTTACCCTGCCTGCGGGGATGTCGGATAAGAGCGGCAAATTGGGTACAGAATCCGCCAACATGCATGTCTACGCCGATCAAACCGGCGCGCGCGCGATTATCGTGATAGCCGGTGACCCAACCAATGAAGCGCTGGATTCTCTCTCCCAGCGTCTGGAACAGCAGCAACGCAACCGCGATCCGCAGTTGCAGGTGGTATCGAACAAAGCGGTAATGCTGAGCGATCAACCGGCCCAGCAGCTGGATACGGTGATTTCTGCCAACCACCAGACCTCCTGGTCTTCGGTGATTCTGGCGAAGATCGATGGCAAACTGCTGACCCTGCAAATTACCCTGCCAGCGGATAATCAGCAGCAGGCGCAGAGCGATGCCGACAGCATCGTGAAAAGCATCACGCTGAAATAGTTTTTGCGGCCTGTGGCCCTCACCCCGGCCCTCTCCCGCAAGACGGGAGAGGGTGGCGTCCAGCGTTCCGTTACAATCTCACTGGCGAAATATGCCAGATCTCATCGGCATACTCCTGAATGGTACGATCCGCCGAAAAATAACCCATATTAGCGATATTCAGCGCCGCACGTCGTTGCCACTCATCTGGCTGACGATAGAGTTTGTCCACCTTATCCTGGGTATCCACGTAGCTGCGATAATCTGCCAGCAATTGATAGTGGTCACCAAAGTTCACCAGCGCATCGAACAGGTTACGATAGCGACCTGGATCCTGCGGGCTAAACAGACCACTGGCAATCTGCGTCAGCGCCTGATGCAGCTCCTCATCCTCTTCGTAGTATTTACGTGGGTTGTAGCCATCTTTGCGCAACTGCTCGACCTGCGGCGTAGTGTTACCGAAGATAAAGATATTCTCCGCACCGACATGTTCGCGCATCTCGACGTTGGCCCCATCCAGCGTACCAATCGTTAACGCGCCGTTGAGCGCAAACTTCATATTACTGGTGCCGGAAGCCTCCGTACCCGCCGTGGAGATCTGCTCGGAGAGATCCGCCGCCGGAATAATGATCTGCGCCAGGCTAACCCCGTAGTTAGGGATAAACACCACCTTCAGCTTGTTTTTCACCTGCGGATCGTTGTTGATCACCTTCGCTACATCGTTGATCAGATGAATGATGTGCTTCGCCATGTAATAGGCGGAGGCCGCTTTACCGGCAAAAATATTCACCCGAGGTACCCAATCTGCATCGGGATCGGCCTTGATGCGGTTGTAGCGGGTGATAACGTGCAACACGTTCAGCAGCTGGCGTTTGTACTCATGAATGCGTTTGATTTGCACATCAAACAGCGCATGAGGGTCCAGCACAATATCGAGGTTTTTTGCTACCCAATCCGCCAGGCGTTTTTTGTTGGCAAATTTGGCATCGGCGATCTGCTCAATAAACGCCGGGAAATCGATTTGCGGCGTCAGGTCGCTGAGTTGGCTAAGGTCGGTGCGCCAGTTGCGACCAATCGCCTCATCCAGGACTTCTGAAAGTGCCGGGTTAGCCAGAGCCAGCCAGCGGCGTGGTGTGACGCCATTGGTTTTATTGCAGAAACGTCCCGGGAACAGACGAGAAAAATCGGCAAACAGCGACTGCACCATCAGGTTGGAGTGGAGTTCGGAAACACCGTTAACCTTATGACTGACCACCACCGCCAGCCATGCCATACGGACCTTGCGGCCATTGTTCTCATCAATGATTGAGATACGTGACATCAGATCCCAGTCATCCGGATAGTATTCCTGAATGGTTTTCAGGAAATAATCATTAATTTCAAAGATGATGCTGAGATGGCGCGGCAGGATCTTGCCGATCATATCCACCGGCCAGGTTTCCAGCGCCTCGGTCATCAGCGTGTGGTTGGTGTAGGAGAACACCTGGCAGGTGACTTCAAACGCATCGTCCCAGGAAAATTTCTGCTCATCAATCAACAACCGCATCAGTTCGGGGATCGCCAGCACCGGGTGGGTATCGTTGAGATGGATGGCGATTTTATCCGCCAGGTTGTCCCAGGTTTGGTGCATCTGCCAGTGACGGTTCAGGATGTCCTGCACCGTTGAGGAGACGAGAAAATATTCCTGGCGCAGACGCAGCTCGCGACCGGAATAGGTGGAGTCGTCGGGATAAAGCACACGCGACACGTTTTCCGAGTGGTTTTTATCTTCCACGGCGGCAAAGTAATCGCCCTGATTGAACTTACCAAGGTTGATTTCGTTACTGGCCTGCGCGCCCCACAACCGCAGCGTGTTGGTGGCATCGGTATCAAAACCGGGCACGATCTGATCATACGCAATGGCCAGGATCTCTTCGGTTTCGATCCAGCGCACCCGGCTGCCTTCGTGTTGCAAACGGCCACCAAAACGCACTTTGTAGCGGGTGTTAAAACGCTGGAATTCCCACGGGTTACCATATTCCAGCCAGTAATCCGGCGATTCGCGCTGCTGGCCATCGACAATATTCTGCTTGAACATACCGTAATCGTAACGGATGCCGTAGCCACGCCCCGGCAGGCCGAGGGTCGCCAGTGAATCGAGGAAACAGGCGGCGAGACGTCCCAGACCACCGTTGCCAAGGCCGGGATCGTTCTCTTCTTCCATCAGTTCGCTGAGATCCAGCCCCATCTCATCCAGCGCCTGATTGAGATCGTCGTAAATACCCATCGCCAGCAGCGCGTTGCCCAGGGTGCGGCCCATCAGGAATTCCATCGACAGGTAATACACCTGACGTACATCCTGCGACAATTGCGCCCGGCTGGAACGTAGCCAACGTTCCACCATGCGGTCGCGCACTGCCAGCAGCGCGGCGTTGAGCCACTCGTGCTTATTGGCGATGGAAGGGTCTTTACCGATGGTAAACATCAGTTTATAGGCTATCGAGTGCTTCAGCGCATCAACCGTCAGGGTGGGTGAGGCATAGGTGAAAGGTGCGTTCATATCAAGTATCCCAATCTCTCATTACAGCAAACGTTGATAAAGATCGCGGTAGGCTTGTGCTGCCACCTGCCAACTAAAATCCATCCCCATCGCCTGACGCTGAACATAACGCCAGAGGGAAGGACGGGACCACAGTACAAAAGCGCGCCGAATCGCTCTGAGCAGCGACCAGGCATTACTGTCTTCAAAGCTGAAACCACTGGCGATCCCATCTGCCAGGTTTTCCAGCGAACTGTCATTCACCGTATCCGCCAGACCACCGGTACGACGTACCAGTGGCAGCGTGCCGTATTTCAGACCATAAAGTTGTGTCAGGCCACACGGTTCAAAGCGGCTGGGCACCAGAATCACATCCGCGCCGCCGACAATGCGGTGCGAGAAAGCCTCGTGATAGCCAATCTGCACGCCAACGCTGCCGGGGTGCTCGGCCGCCGCCGCCAGAAATCCCTGCTGTAATTCGGCATCTCCCTGCCCCAACAATACCAACTGGCCGCCCTGCGCCAGTAAACCGGGCAGCGCTTCCAGCACCAAATCCAGACCTTTCTGCCGGGTTAAGCGGCTGATTACGCAAAACACCGGTACTTTGTCATCGACCTTCAAGCCCATAGCAATTTGCAGCTGACGTTTGTTCTCCGCCTTGCTCTCCAGCGTGTCCCGGTCGTAACGCGCGGTCAGCAGCAGGTCATGCGTCGGGTCCCAGATCGCCGGATCAACACCATTCAACACGCCACTTAACCGTCCTTCACGCAGACGCTGCGCCAGCAGCGCTTCCATACCATAGCCAAACTCCGGGCGGGTGATCTCCAGCGCGTAAGTCGGGCTGACCGCCGTAATATGATCTGCATAAAACAGGCCAGCTTTGAGATAAGAAATTTGCCCATAAAACTCCAGGCCATGCATGTTGAAGAATGATCGCGGTAACTGGATCTCCTCCATATGGCGCGCCGAAAACAGCCCCTGATACGCCAGGTTATGCACGGTAAACACCGATTTCGCCGGGCGGCCTCGCGCCTCCAGATAGGCGCAGGTTAACCCGGCATGCCAGTCATGTGCATGCACGATATCTGGCCGCCAGAAGGTGTCCAGTCCACAGGCGATTTCACAGCCCATCCAGCCGAGCAGCGCAAAGCGCAGATAGTTATCGACGTAGGCAAACTGTGATTCATCGTGGTACGGGCTTCCCGGACGTTCATACAATCCCGGTGCATCAATTAAATAAATGCCAACACCGTTGAAATGTCCAAAAAGTAAGCGAACAAACCCAGCAAAGGTTGGCAGCTCCGCCACCACTTCCGTATCCGGAATCCCTCTACGCAGGTCGGGATACGCGGGAAGTAAGACCCGCGTATCCGTACCACCGGCAATTTGTGCCTGCGGTAAAGCGCCGACAACATCAGCCAACCCGCCGGTTTTCAACAACGGGAAAAGTTCTGAACAGACATGTAAAACCTGCATCCTGGACCCCTTTTGTGATATCGCTCGCGTTCCACGCGTCGATTGTCTGTGTGCTTTTTCGTCACCGGCCGACGGCACCCGCCAGTTTGGCTAACATGGCGCGCGTCACCAGCACGATGCCCTCTTCTGAACGGTAAAAACGGCGGCTGTCTTCATCGGGATTTTCGCCAATCACAATGCCTTCCGGCAGCACGCAGGCGCGGTCAATCACGCAGCGGCGCAGACGGCAGGATCGGCCAATCACCACATCCGGCAGCAGTACCGAAGAATCGATGTTGCAAAAAGAGTTCACACGTACGCGCGGGAACAGTACCGAGTTCACCACCACGGAGCCGGAGATAATGCACCCGCCAGAAACCAGCGAGTTCATCGTCATACCATGGCTACCGGAACGATCCTGCACAAACTTCGCCGGTGGTAGCGGCTCCATATGGGTACGGATCGGCCAGCCGTGGTCATACATGTCCAGTTCCGGTGTGACGGAGGCCAAATCCAGATTGGCGCGCCAGTAGGCTTCGAGCGTTCCGACATCGCGCCAGTAGGGTTCGGCAGCTTCGTCGCTTTGCACGCAGGACAGGGTGAAGGAGTGCGCGTAGGCGTCGCCACTGGCCACAATTTTCGGCAGCAAATCTTTACCGAAATCGTGATTGGACTCAGGTATCTGGGCGTCTTCTTCCAGCAGCTGGTAGAGATAATCGGCGTTAAAGACATAAATCCCCATGCTGGCCAGCGCCTTGCTGTCATCGCCGGGCATTGAGGGGGGAACAGGCGGTTTTTCTACAAAATCGACCACGTTGTTCTCGGTATCCACCGCCATCACGCCAAAGGCAGTAGCTTCCTCCAACGGCACCGGCAAGCAGGCGATGGTGCATTTGGCACCACGATCGACGTGATCCAGCAGCATGCGCGAATAATCCATTTTGTAGATATGATCCCCGGCGAGGATCACGATGTACTGGGCGTTATACCGACGAATGATGTCGAGGTTTTGCGTTACCGCATCCGCCGTCCCACGGTACCAGTGCTCAGTGGAGAAGCGCTGTTGTGCGGGCAACAGATCAACAAATTCGTTCATCTCTTCGTTGAAAATCGACCAGCCGCGCTGGATATGCTGCACCAGTGTGTGTGACTGATATTGCGTGATCACGCCAATGCGCCGGATGCCCGAGTTGAGGCAATTGGAGAGTGCAAAGTCGATGATGCGGAACTTCCCGCCAAAGTGCACCGCCGGTTTGGCGCGTTTGGCGGTCAGGTCTTTCAGGCGTGTGCCGCGTCCTCCGGCGAGGATCAGCGCCACCGTCTGCGTAGGAAGCTGGCGTGCCAGCATCAGATGATCTGTTCTATCTAAATTCACCATGTCTGACTCCTTATGATTGTTTCAGGAACACACACACACCGTGTGCGGGCCCGTGCCAGACAGTTGTCAAAATGGGGTTATCTTCCCCGGCGAAAGGAGGAATGGCACGCCACTCTCCGTCTGGTAAGGCGAGGTCACTCACCGCATCCGTGGCGTTAATTGTTATTAACCAGCGGCCGGAGAGCAGGATCTGCATTCTGTGCGTCCCCTGTTCCCACTCCTCATTCCCCAGTGGTTTGCCGCTGGCATTGAACCACCGTACGTTGCCATCGCCCTCCTGCCACCAGCGATCTGCCGTGAGCGCGGGAATGCGCTTACGCAGATGGATTAACGCGGCAGTGAAGTCGACCAGTCCAGAATCATCCTGTTGCCAGTCCAGCCAGGTCAGCGGGTTGTCCTGACAATACGCATTGTTGTTGCCATGCTGGCTGTGACCACGTTCATCACCCGCCAGCAGCATCGGCGTACCCTGCGCCAGCAGCAACGTCGTGAGCAGCGCATGCACACTGAGCCGCCGTCGCTCGACAACATCGAAACTGACATGCAGCCCTTCATGACCGTGGTTATCGCTGAAGTTGTTGTTGCTGCCGTCGCGATTGTCTTCGCCGTTAGCCTGATTGTGTTTATGGTTGAAGCTCACCACATCGCGCAGCGTAAAACCGTCGTGTGCGGTGATCAGATTGATACTGGCGTGCGGCAGACGTGGCGCACGCTGAAAAACATCGCTGGAGGCGGCAAAGCGTCGGGCAAAATCACCGTTGCTCAGCCCGCCGTGTAACCAGAAGCACCGCGTTGCATCGCGAAAGTGGTCGTTCCACTCGGCAAAGGTTGGCGGATAGTTACCGACCTGATAGCCGCCGGGACCGACATCCCAGGGTTCGGCGATCAGTTTCACTTTTGACAAAATCGGACAGGCTTTGATGGCCGCGAATAGCGGCGCATCCTGGCGGAAATCCGGCGTACGCCCCAACACCGAGGCAAGGTCGAAACGAAAGCCATCAATATGGCAATCGCGCACCCAGTGGCGCAGCCCTTCCAACACCCATTCCATCACCTGAGCATCGCTGAGATTCAGCGTATTGCCGCAGCCGGTCCAGTTATGGTATTCGCCCTGCGCGTTGAGCCAGTAATAACTGGCGTTATCAATTCCGCGCATCGCGATCACCGGGCCAAGCTCATCCAGTTCGGCGGTGTGGTTGAACACCACATCAAGAATCACCTCAATACCCGCCGCATGCAGCCTTTTTACCGCCTGCTGAAACTCCTGCAACGGCGTCAAACCGTCTTCGCCGGAGGCGTAACGGGGATCGACCGCCCAGAGTGCCACCGGGTTGTAGCCCCAGTAATTGCTGAGTCCCAACCGCAGTAAACGCGGCTCGCTGGCAAAATGGGCAATCGGCAGCAGCTCCAGCGCCGTGATACCAAGGTGGCGCAGATACTTCACCATAACAGGATGACCCAGTGCCGCATAAGTCCCGCGCAGTCTTTCCGGAATTTCCGGATGTAACTGAGTCAGCCCACGGACATGCGCTTCATAAATCACCGTTTTCCCCCAGGGGGTGCGCAACGGCGTGTCTTCATCCCAGTCAAAATCTTCGGCGATGACCAGTGATTTGGGCGCAATGCCAGCATTATCCTGCTTGTCCGGCAGGGTTGTGCCGTTAAAAAAGCGCGGATCGTCCGGCACATCGCCAACCACCGCTCTGGCGCAAGGATCAACCAGCAATTTCTTCGGATTAAAACGATGCCCCTCAGCAGGCGACCACGGGCCATGCACGCGGTAGCCATAGCGTTGACCCGGTTTCAGCCCAGGAAAGTAGCCGTGCCAGATATCGCCACTGCGTTGTGGCAGCGGGAAGCGACGCTCAACGCCGTGCTGATCAAACAGGCACAGCTCCACTTTTTCCGCATGGCGGGAAAACAGCGTGAAGTTGACACCATGACCATCGTAATTCGCGCCCAGCGGTGCGGGCTGCCCGCTCTCCAGCATTATTCTCCCTCCCGCACCAACCAGACTGTCGCCAGCGGCGGCAGGGATAGACTGAGGGATTGTCCCCGACCGTGGCTCGGGATGTCGTCAGTGTGTACCTGATGATTACGCACATCGCTACCGTGGTAGTCATGCTGGTCGGTATTGAGTACTTCTTGCCAGCGGCCAGCCTGATTGACGCCGAAGCGGTAATGGGGACGCGGTACCGGCGTAAAATTGCTGACCACAATCACCTCATTGCCGTCACGATCGCGCCGCACGAAGGCAAACACCGAGTTTTCATGGTCGTCGACCACCAGCCACTCGAACCCCTGCGGGTCGAAATCCAGCTGATACAGCGGCGAATAGTGGCGATAGGTATGGTTAAGATCGCGTACCAGGCGCTGCACGCCGTGATGCCAGTTATCCGCCCCTTCCAGCAGATGCCAGTCGAGGCTGGTGTCGTGGTTCCACTCTTTGCCCTGAGCAAATTCACCACCCATAAACAGCAGCTTCTTGCCCGGGAAGGCCCACATCCAGCCGTAATAGGCGCGCAGGTTAGCGAATTTCTGCCACGGATCACCCGGCATGCGATCGAGAATCGAACGTTTACCGTGTACCACTTCATCATGCGACAGCGGCAGCACGAAGTTTTCCGTGTAGTTATAGAGCATGCCGAAGGTCATCAACTGGTGATGGTAGCGGCGATGCACCGGGTCGTGTTTCATGTAATCCAGCGTGTCGTGCATCCAACCGAGGTTCCACTTAAACCAGAAACCAAGACCACCCGCTTCCGGTGGACGTGAGACGCCGGGATAGTCAGTGGACTCTTCGGCTATCGTGACAGCGCCCGGCGCTGCTCGCCCCAGGGTGCGGTTGGTATAACGCAGGAAGGAGATGGCCTCCAGATTATCGCGGCCTCCATATTGGTTGGGTATCCACTCACCTTCAGCCCGGCTGTAATCGCGGTAAATCATCGACGCCACCGCATCCACACGCAGCCCATCGATACCAAAGCGCTCCAGCCAGTACAGCGCATTGCCGGAGAGGTAATTACTCACTTCGCGGCGACCAAAGTTGTAGATCAGCGTGTTCCAGTCCTGATGGTAGCCTTCGCGCGGGTCGCTGTGTTCATACAGCTCGGTGCCATCAAACTTCGCCAGCCCAAAATCATCGCTGGGAAAATGGCCCGGTACCCAATCCAGCAGCACGTTGATGCCCGCAGCATGCGCACTGGCGATGAACTCGCGGAACTCATCGCGGGTGCCAAAGCGGCGAGTCGGCGCATACATGCCGAGTGGCTGATAACCCCAGCTACCGTCAAACGGGTGTTCATTAATCGGCAGCAGCTCAATATGGGTGAACCCCATCTCTTTGACATACGGGATCAACTGCTCCGACAGCTCCTTGTAGCTGAGCCAGAAGTTGTTCTCGGTATGCCGCCGCCAGGAACCCAGATGCACTTCGTAAATGGAAATCGGCGCATCGAAGGCATTCGCGGCTTTGCGCTGCGCCGTCATCTCGGTTTTTGGCGGCAGGCCGCAGATCATCGACGCCGTTTGCGGGCGCATCTGCGCTTCAAAGGCAAAGGGATCGGCTTTGATACGCAGTTGGCCGAAGGCATCAATGATTTCGAATTTGTAGAGCTGCCCGTTGAACGCACCGGGGACAAACAGCTCCCAGATCCCCAGTTCACGGCGGAAACGCATCGGATGGCGCCGTCCATCCCAGTAATTAAATTCCCCCACTACCGACACGCGCCGCGCGTTGGGCGCCCAAACGGAAAAACGCGTACCACTGACGCCATCAAGGGTGGTGCCGTGTGCCCCCAGGGTTTCATACGGACGTAAATGGGTGCCTTCAGCCAGCAACCAGGCATCCATCTCTTGCAGCAATGGCCCGAAACGGTAGGCATCATCAATCAGATTTTGCTGGCCGTGCCAGTTCACCGCCAGTTGGTAACGAAACAGATTTTTTCGGCGCGGGATGACGCCACTGAAGAAGCCGCGTGAGTCAAAACACTCCAGCTGAGCGCATTTACGCCCGGTGTTGGTTTCTATCACCCACACCTCTGACGCGTCGGGCAACAAGGCCCGGACTTCCAGACCTTGCTCAGTCTGGTGCATTCCCAGCAGGGAAAAAGGATCGGAATAATTGCCCGCAAACAGGGCATTGATCGCCTGGCGATCGGGAAGCTCTGACATGATTTCTTCCTGTGACATTTGGCAGGCGAACTGCGTCAGACGTGAAAGCCTTATCAGATGCGCTGCTCTTCATTGAGCCATGAGTACACAGCAAGGAAGGAGACCGTCCGTGGAAAAAATCTTTGCTATGTACAACAACCATTCAGTACGGAAAGCAAAACAACCAACTACCGGCACATCATTGTTAAATCATAGCTTGGGGCTGGCAGAAGCCAGGGAGGATCGCAAAAAATTATTTTCGGGAGAGCAAAAAAGGGAAGCCGATCACTTGTCAGGCGAAATTTTGGTTAAGTGTTGCAGCCTGAAATGCAAAAAAGGCCGGGAAAATCCCGGCCATGTTTTAACGTTACGCTTAATCCACCAGCAGACGCAACATACGACGCAGCGGTTCTGCCGCGCCCCACAATAACTGGTCGCCGACGGTGAAGGCCGACAGGTACTCCGGCCCCATATTCAGTTTGCGCAGACGCCCTACCGGCGTCGTGAGCGTGCCGGTTACCGCCGCCGGTGTCAGTTCACGCATGGTGATTTCACGGTCGTTCGGCACCACTTTGACCCACTCGTTGTGGGCGGCCAGCAGCTGCTCAATCTCCGCCAGCGGCACATCTTTTTTCAGTTTCAGCGTAAATGCCTGGCTGTGGCAGCGCAGCGCACCGACGCGTACGCACAGGCCATCAACCGGGATGACTTTCTGCGTGCCGAGGATTTTGTTGGTTTCTGCCTGGCCTTTCCACTCTTCGCGGCTCTGGCCGTTTTCCAGTTGTTTGTCGATCCACGGAATCAGGCTGCCCGCCAGTGGCACACCGAAGTTATCGGTTGGCAACGTGCCTGAACGGGTGAAGTCGGTCACGCTACGTTCGATGTCGAGGATGGCAGAAGCCGGATCCTGCAACGATTTCGCCACATGATCATGCAGCATACCCATCTGCGTCAGCAGCTCGCGCATATGACGCGCACCGCCTCCGGACGCCGCCTGATAAGTGGCCACGGAGGTCCACTCCACCAGATCGTTAGCAAACAGGCCACCGAGTGACATCAGCATCAGGCTGACGGTGCAGTTACCGCCGACAAAGGTTTTGATGCCGCTGTCGAGGCCCTGACGAATCACCTGATGGTTGACCGGATCAAGAATAATGATGGCGTCATCTTTCATGCGCAGCGTGGAAGCGGCGTCAATCCAGTAACCCTGCCAGCCGCTGGCGCGCAGCTTCGGATAGACTTCACTGGTGTAATCCCCGCCCTGGCAGGTGATAATGATGTCGAGCGCCTTCAGCGCATCAATATCAAAAGCATCCTGAAGCGCACCGGTCGACTTACTACCGAAGGTCGGTGCAGCCTGGCCAAGTTGCGAAGTGGAGAAGAAGACCGGATTGATCACATCAAAATCACGTTCTTCGCTCATGCGGGACATCAGCACGGAGCCGACCATACCACGCCAACCAATAAAACCTACATTCTTCATTTTCTGTCCGTCTCGGGCGCTTCTTCAGAGGCCCTGTCTGGTGCGAGGGAAAAAACCAACCGGATTAACCTGCTGGTCTGCGTAATAATCAGGTTTACCTATGACCTTCAACTCTACAAAATGCTGCACTTCTGGCAAGTGAATTAATTCGATTGCGCTAACTTTTTCAGCAGCGCAACTAATAACGGCGCATAACGCCGCAAAGGGATGGTTTAACACAAATGACTGAAATGATTTCCGCCACCATATTATTGCTGCTGATTATGGACCCGTTGGGTAACCTACCGATATTTATGTCGGTTTTGAAGCATCTGGAACCTAAACGCCGTCGCGTGGTGCTCATACGGGAAATGTTGATTGCGCTGGTGTTAATGCTGCTTTTTTTATTCGCTGGTGAACGCATTCTGGCGTTTCTCAATCTGCGCACCGAGACGGTGTCGATTTCCGGCGGCATCATTTTGTTCCTGATCGCGATCCGCATGATTTTCCCGTCGACTGAGAGCAGCAGCACCGGTTTACCCGCCGGAGAAGAACCCTTCCTGGTGCCGCTGGCGATCCCGCTGGTGGCCGGACCGTCGCTGTTGGCAACCCTGATGCTGCTGTCGCATCAGTACCCAAATCAAATGACATATCTGGTCGGCGCGCTGTTGATCGCCTGGGGCGTGACAGTGGTGATTTTGTTGTTGTCCGGCTTGTTCTTGCGCCTGTTGGGCGATAAAGGTGTCAACGCGCTGGAACGTCTGATGGGATTGATTTTGATTATGCTGGCTACGCAGATGTTTCTGGATGGGATTCGCGCTTACCTGAAGATTTAACGTAGCGGCGCAATTTATCGCGCGGTTCGGTGCGCGATGCAGGAAAAACCTTGCGCGATAAATCGCGCCGCTACGGGTGCATGTTTTACTTTTTCTTTATGGGTTTGCCTGACCAGTAACCCGCCAGCAGGGAACCTGACAGGTTGTGCCATACCGAGAACAACGCGCCTGGCAGCGCAGCCAGCGGCGAGAAGTAGAGTTTGCCCAGTGTTGCCGCCAGACCGGAGTTTTGCATCCCCACTTCCAGCGCCAGGGTGCGACAGGTGGATTCGTCAAAGCCGAACAGCTTACCGCCCCAGTACCCGCCGAGCAGACCAATGGCGTTGTGCAGAATCACCGCCACAATCACCACCAGCCCTACCGAACCGATAAAGCCCTGGCTACCCGCCACCACCGCGCTGATGATCAACAGAATACACACCATAGAAAACGCCGGCAGATAAGGTTCTACGCGACGCACCACGCTATTCATTGAGTGGTGGATAATCAGGCCCAGACCAATCGGGATCACCACGATTTTTACGATGCTGAGCAGCATCCCCACCACATCCACCTGGATATGCGTGTCGACATAGAAACGCGTCAGCAGCGGGGTGGCAAACACCCCCACCAGCGCCGAAACGGAGGAGATGGTCACCGACAAGGCCACATCCCCCTTCGCCAGATAGATCATCACGTTCGACGCGGTGCCACTGGCAACGCTGCCCACCAGAATCATGCCCGCGGCCAGGTCCGGCGGCATCTGGAACAGTTTTGCCAGACCCCATGCCGCCAGCGGCATCACCAGATAGTGCAGAAACGTACCGGCGATAACCGGAGCCGGGCGCACCAGCACGCGTTTGAAATCATCAATATTTAGCGTTACGCCCATGCCAAACATAATCAGCATCAGCAGATACGTCACCCACGGACCAATGCCAAGGAACGTGGATGGAGAATAATAGGCAGCGACCGAGAGCAGTACAGCCCACAGTGGGAACAGGCGGGTAATTTTGCCGAGCATGGACGAACTTCCTTATGCAGGTTTTATTATGTCATTGCGGAGTATTGCCACAGATAAAGTGTCGCGCAGGAAACGGCTGCCACGACGGACGCGGGATCATAACATTTCGTTATCGTGAGGTAAGGCTGGAAGTGAAAATGCGGATCGGCTGCTGCCGATCCGGGTAAATTGGCCGAAATTACTCTGCTTTTTCCAGTAAAAAGCGGTAGATCGCACCACCAATTGCACCGCCGATGATGGGCATTAGCCAGAACATCCACAACTGAGACAACGCCCAACCGCCCTGGAACAACGCCACGCCGGTGCTGCGCGCCGGATTCACCGAAGTATTGGTCACCGGAATACTCACCAGATGGATCAGCGTCAATGCCAGACCGATGGCAATCGGCGCGAACCCCGCCGGGGCGCGTTTATCAGTGGCCCCCATAATCACTATCAGAAACACCGCGCTGAGGACCGTTTCGCTAATCATCCCCGACAGCAAGTTAAAACCACCGGGTGAGTGCTCACCATAGCCGTTAGCGGCAAAGCCACTGGCGGCGACATCAAAATCGGCCTTGCCGCTGGCGATCAGATACAACACCGCCGCCGCTGCAACGGCCCCCAGCAGTTGCGAGACGATATAGGGCACCACCAGGCTGGCCGGAAAACGCCCGCCAATCATCACCCCAACGGTCACCGCCGGATTAAAATGCCCGCCCGAGATGTGCCCGACAGCGAACGCCATTACCAGCACCGTCAAACCAAATGCCAGCGCCACGCCTGCAAAGCCAATACCCAGTTGTGGAAACGCAGCGGCCAACACCGCACTGCCACAGCCCCCTAACACCAGAACAAAAGTACCGAAGAACTCTGCAACGAACTTTTGCATCGCGATTCCCTCAATAAGATTGATGATTTAGCGTCAGAATTGTCATTCTCGGTTGCTGAAGTGCAACCGTTCACAGTGAGCGTAGTGGGCTTTTTACACTATTCCAGCGCAAAACAGGCGCTTGCCGTGCGGGTTTAAGCGAAACGGGAGGAAAAAGTGGTACGGATACGGATAAATTTTGCGACTTAATTAATTGTTTAGATTAATTAATAAATAAAAAAAGCCGGACCTTGTCCGGCTCGATACATGCTTAAAAATTCTTTTAACAGCCAAAAAGATTTTTATGCAGCGCGCGCACCACTTCTTCTGCGTCACCACCCGGCACCAGGAAGCACAGGTTGTAGCTGCTGGCTCCGTAACAGATCATTCGCAGATTAAACGGTTCCAGGGCACCAAACACTTCTTTGCCCACACCGCAGGCTTTCGACAGGTTGTTACCGATAATCGCCACCAGCGCGAGGTTCTCTTCCACTTCGACGCGACACAGAGAAGAGAGTTCGGTCAGCAACGCCTGAGTCAGCAGGCTGTCGCCGGTGGAGGTGGAACCGGTGGTATCCAGCGTCAGCGCCACGCTCACTTCGGAGGTGGTGATCAGATCGACCGAGATACTGTGGCGCGCCAGAATCGCGAACACTTCGGCCAGGAAGCCGCGTGCATGCAACATGTTCAGGCTGTGCAGCGTCAGCAGAGTTTGCTTACGACGCAGCGCCAGTGCGCGGAACAACGGCGGGTTTTGCGTCTCGTTGCACACGCGTGTACCACCAGCGGCCGGGTCTTTACTGGAACCGACGAACACCGGGATATCGCTGCGCACTGCGGGCAGCAACGTCGCCGGATGCAGCACTTTGGCACCAAAGGTCGCCATTTCAGCGGCTTCTTCGAAGGTGATTTCATCGATACGCTTGGCGGCAGGCACCACGCGCGGATCGGTGGTGTAGATACCCGGGACATCGGTCCAGATATCGACGCGTACTGCCTGCAACGCTTCACCCAACAGTGCAGCAGTATAGTCGCTACCGCCACGGCCCAGCGTGGTGGTGCGGCCTTTGCTTTCACTACCGATAAAGCCCTGGGTCACTACCAGCGCCTGGGCGGTGCGCGGGGCCAGCAACACAGCGGATTGTTCTTTCAATGCCGCCACATCCGGTTCCGCACGACCAAAGCGGTCGCTGGTGCGCATCACTTTGCGCACATCAAACCACTCGGCGTTGATTTGGCGCTCACGCAGAATTTCCACGAACAGCAGCGTCGACATCAGTTCGCCGTGGCTGACCAGTTCATCGGTCAGTGCATTGGACGTCGCCAGTGCCGCCGCTTCCGACAGCATGCCGATGTTTTCCAGCATGCGATCAATCTCTTCACGGATCACTTCCGGTGATTGCAGACGATCGATGATGGCGTATTGAATACGGCGGATTTCATCCAGCAGAGTCGCGCGCTGCGCTTGTTCTTTGCCTTCAGAGAGGGATACCAGCAGGTTGGTGACGCCAGCCGAGGCGGATAACACCACCAGACGGGTATTGGCATCGGACAGCACCACGTTGGCGCTGCGGTTCATGGCATCAAAATCGGCAACGCTGGTGCCACCAAATTTCGCCACGATCAGAGTTTGAGACATGTAACGAACCTCGTGTCAGGTTATCTTTCTCCCGCTTTGTTGGGACGGGAGACATTCTATCAGCCTTGGCACAAGAGAAGAGCAGAAATGGGCAGACAAGATCATGAGACGAGTCACCCAGAAGCGCTTCAC
Source organism: Pantoea phytobeneficialis (assembly GCF_009728735.1). Classification (NCBI taxonomy): domain Bacteria; kingdom Pseudomonadati; phylum Pseudomonadota; class Gammaproteobacteria; order Enterobacterales; family Erwiniaceae; genus Pantoea; species Pantoea phytobeneficialis. The sequence goes on along the minus strand of NZ_CP024636.1, from coordinate 291,882 downwards.
CTTGCGAAACGTCCGACTGTGGACGTTTCTGGTGACAACCCAGAGGATTCAGCCCCTGCAGCCGACAGCACAACACACCGCGTGTTGCCCCACCTCGGCGTCGCACCCCCTGATGTGTTATCCCCGGATACGGTTCCTCCAACACACTGCCTGGGCGACGCGCCTCTTCTGGCTTACGCCCGGAGGCGTAAGTAGCGCGCACATAAATATAGGTTAATTGTTCCGCTGTCAACGCCTGATGTTTGAGGATTTTTCACATTCACGGCATGACGTGCGCATCGCAGAACAAACGGACAGGTGAACTCCCGCCTAAAGTAGTGGCGGGTGGCCAGTCATCTGCCCTTTTCCTGATACGGCACAGGGAATCCACAGCGGATTTTGCTGAAAATGTTTCAGAATCATCGCAGCTCCTCTGCCGGACGAGATTTGGGGGCAGCGCGCGAAATCACAATTTTTTTCCTTTCAGTAGCAACTGTGGTCATACTGAAACCCGTCGCGGTAGCACAAGTCGCCGCCAGAATGCTAAACAAGCCGGGCCAGCTGGATGCGCCCGGTTGGAATGACAGTTCTTTTTATTTCAACAAGAGTGTTGCCATGAAAAATATCAATCCGACACAAACCGCAGCCTGGAAAGCGCTGCAGCAGCATTTTGACCAGATGAAATCGGTGCAGATCGCCGACCTGTTCGCTCAGGATGCCGATCGTTTTGCGAAATTCTCTGCCACCTTTGATGATCAGATGCTGGTGGATTTCTCAAAAAACCGCATTACCCAGGAAACCCTCGACAAACTTCAGGCGCTGGCAAAAGAAACCGATCTGGCGGGCGCCATTAAGTCCATGTTTTCTGGTGAGAAGATCAACCGCACCGAAGACCGCGCCGTGCTGCATGTCGCCCTGCGTAACCGCAGCAACACGCCGATCGTGGTCGATGGCAAAGATGTAATGCCGGAAGTAAATGCGGTGCTGGCGAAGATGAAAGGCTTCTCTGAGCGCATCATCAGCGGCGAGTGGAAGGGTTATACCGGCAAAGCCATCACCGACGTGGTCAACATCGGTATCGGCGGCTCTGACCTGGGTCCGTTCATGGTGACCGAAGCGCTGCGTCCGTACAAAAACCACCTGAACATGCACTTTGTTTCCAACGTCGATGGCACCCATATCGCTGAAACGCTGAAAGATCTCAGCCCGGAAACCACGCTGTTCCTCGTCGCCTCCAAAACCTTCACCACCCAGGAAACCATGACTAACGCCCACAGCGCGCGTGACTGGTTCCTGAAAGCCGCTGGCGATCAGCAGCATGTGGCGAAACACTTTGCGGCGCTCTCCACCAACGGCAAAGCGGTCGGTGAGTTCGGCATTGATACCGCCAATATGTTCGAGTTCTGGGACTGGGTCGGCGGTCGTTATTCCCTGTGGTCAGCGATTGGCCTGTCGATCATTCTGTCCATCGGCTTCGACAATTTCGAGCAGCTGCTGAGCGGCGCGCACGCGATGGACAAACACTTCTCCACCACGCCTGCCGAGCAGAACCTGCCGGTACTGCTGGCGTTGATCGGGATCTGGTACAACAACTTCTTTGGTGCCGAAACCGAAGCCATTCTGCCGTACGACCAGTATATGCATCGCTTCGCTGCCTACTTCCAGCAGGGCAACATGGAATCCAACGGTAAATACGTCGATCGTGACGGCAACGCCGTGGATTACCAGACCGGCCCCATCATCTGGGGTGAACCCGGCACCAATGGTCAGCACGCGTTCTATCAGCTGATTCATCAGGGCACCAAACTGATTCCGTGTGACTTTATCGCTCCGGCGCAGACCCATAACGCTCTGGCGGATCATCATCAGAAACTGCTGTCGAACTTCTTCGCCCAGACCGAAGCACTGGCGTTTGGTAAGTCTCGCAATGTGGTTGAGAAAGAGTTTACCGATGCCGGTAAATCCGCTGAGTCAGTGGCGCATATCGTGCCGTTCAAGGTGTTCGAAGGTAACCGCCCGACTAACTCCATCCTGCTGCGCGAAATCACGCCGTTCAGCCTCGGTGCGTTGATTGCGCTGTACGAACACAAAATCTTCACCCAGGGCGCAATCCTGAATATCTTCACCTTTGACCAGTGGGGCGTTGAGCTGGGTAAACAGCTGGCAAACCGTATTCTGCCAGAGCTGGAGAACGACGCGAAAATTGCCAGCCACGACAGTTCCACCAATGGCTTAATTAATCGCTATAAGTCCTGGCGTTAATCTTTTACGGGTTTTGTCATAAGGCGGCAATATGGCCGCCTTTTTTACGTCTAATATGCAATAACCCGGTAGATTTTGTTATTTATTGGACTATTATTGGTTAGATAATTCTTAAAATGACTTAGGCAAATTCTGAAGATTTTGTGTGAGAATTGAACTAACATCTAAAAAACATGGATCTATTTACGTTTGATTTTTTCCCTATCATCATGATTAATAGATTCTTTTTATTTACTCATATTAAGGGAATTCTGAATATTCCGATTCCGTACCAATTCTTAATGCAAAAGTGAAAAATCCTGCCCGCAATCTCGCAACCAAACAGTTGTTCCAGTTCAAATAAAAACCCCAATAAAAAAAAGCAGCTATCGCTAATTTGCCTTATTTTCCACCAGAACCGTTCGTTATTTTCGCCCCCTTCCCCTCGCGCTGAACTCTGGTAATTTGTTGCCCTATACTGAACGCGCCCTATAAAGGGTAAATCCTTCATTCATATAGATGCAGGAAAGCTGTTATGAAAAAACTTATGGTTGCCGGTGCAGCCTTACTTTACGTTGCCGTTTCTTCCGCTGCGATTGCCGCACCGGAAGAAGCTGGTGCCGCAGCAGGTGCGCAGGCGGGTGCTATGTCCGCTGGTGCATCAACCGCTGTGGGTATCGGTGCGCTCGGTGCGTTGGTAGGTCTCGGCATTGCCGCTTCCGGCGGTGGTGACGGTGCAAATACCGGTACAACAACCACGACCACAACGGGCACCACTCGTTGATGTAGCACCTTTAAACATAACCACACATCCGTGTGGTTATTTTTTGCTTTGATTCGATTTGATCAGGGACACACAGTGCGCCGACTTCCTTTGCTGCTTCTCTGCCTGTTGTTGCAGGCCTGTACTCAAACACAAAAAGGTCTGGAACAGACCGTAATGCTGGCTATCAATGGGCCGGATGATGTCACGGTAACCAATGAGCAGGTTACCAGCCTGCCTTACGCCAGCCTTTATGCCCGCATCAACGCTGGCCAGCGCATCTTTGTGGTGCTGGGCTACAACGAAAATGGTCAGCAGAAATGGATAACCCAGGACCGGGCGATGCTGGTGATGCAGCACGGCCGTCTGGTGAAAACCCTCGGCCTGTCCGACAACCTGATTGATGTCAGTAATCTGGCGCAGGACCCGCTGGCCGACCCACTACACCTGCAAAACGGCGCCAGCTGGACCCGCGTGGTGCAGTGGCGTGAGAAAGATAAGCAACGCGCCGCTACCGCTGTCTCCCAATTTCAGCGCGGTGATGATGAAGTGCTGACTATTGCCGGTGAGGCCGTGCCCTGCCGGGTATGGCACGAGACGGTGCGTATCGACAGCATGGGTCGTGAGTGGCAGAACACCTTCTGGCTCGATAACCGCGACGGCACCGTGATGCAAGCCACGCAGATGCTGGCAGCAGGCGAATTCCCGATTGAAACCACCATTCTGAAACCGGCGAAATCATGAAAAAAATAACGTCTTTGCTGGCGGGACTGGCGCTGTTCACTGCGGGCAATGCGCTGGCCGATAGCCAGGTTATCGTCCACGACGGACAACAGCGCGCGACCTTTCAGGTCGATCATGCACAAAACCTCAGCCAACTGGTGACCAATCCGGCTATCCACACCTGGTGGCCTGGTACGGTGATTGCCGAACGCGGCGCTACCGCTGTGGTAAAACAACAGCAACAACAATTGCTGGCCGATTTGCGCGCCTGGCAGGCGGATAGCAGCGGCGATCGTGCCGCCGTCATTGGTACGGTTATCCAGCAGCTAGCCGCCGTCCCGGTGACGGGCCGTCAGTTTACTTCGCTCGACCCCGACTGGGTACGTATCCGCCCGGAAGCCAATCGTCGCTTGCAAGGCAGCTATGACCTCTACACGCTGGCACCGCCGACTCAGGTACTGGTGCTTGGTGCGCTGGCGCATCCCGGCAAAGTGAGCTGGCAACCTGGCCGCACGGTGCGCAGCTATCTGGCCGATCACGATCGTCTTTCCGGTGGTGAACGCAGCTTCGCCACGGTGATTGCCCCCTCCGGCGAGACGCAACAGGTCCCGATTGCGTACTGGAATCATCGTCATGTGGAAGTGGAGCCTGGCAGCATTATCTGGCTCGGTTTTTCATCGTGGAGCCTGCCCTGGGGCCAGAGCGACCTGAATGACCGCATGATTTCTGTTCTGACTCACCGGATTCCAGACTGATGAAAAAACACTATCTTCTCAGCCTGCTGGCTGTTGCTGTTTCCGCGGCCTGTAACGTACAGGCGGCAAGCTATGACGATCCGATTGGCCCGTCACAATCTGACTTCGGCGGCGTCGGCCTGATGCAGGTGCCGACTGCGCGCATGTCGCGTGACGGGGAGTTCAGCCTCAACTATCGCAACAACGACCAGTACCGCTACTATTCGGCGTCGCTGCAACTGTTCCCGTGGCTCGAAAGCACCGTGCGTTATACCGACGTACGCACCCGTCGCTACAGCGCCAGCGAGAGTTTCAGTGGCGACCAGAGCTATAAAGACAAAGCCTTCGACCTGAAGCTGCGCCTGTGGCAAGAGAGCTACTGGCTGCCGGAAGTGTCGGTTGGCACGCGCGATTTGGGCGGTACCGGCCTGTTCGACAGCGAATATCTGGTGGGCACCAAAGCCTGGGGACCGTTTGATTTCACCTTCGGTATCGGCTGGGGCTATCTCGGTAACAGCGGCAGCATCAAAAACCCATTCTGTTCCTACAGCGCCAGTTTCTGTAGCCGCAGCAGCGGCGGCGAGACGGGTTCGATCAACGGTTCGCAGATGTTCCACGGCCCGGCTGCGTTGTTTGGGGGTATCGAATATCAGACCCCCTGGCAGCCGCTGCGTCTGAAAGTCGAATATGAAGGCAACAACTACCAGGATGACTTCGCCGGACGTCTGGAGCAGCGCAGCAAAGTTAACGTCGGGGCGATTTACCGTGTGACCGACTGGGCGGATATCAACGCCAGCTATGAGCGCGGCAATACCTTTATGTTTGGCTTCACCATTCGCACCAACTTTAACGATTTGCGCCAGGAACATATCGACAGCGCCAAACCGGCCTACAATCCGCAGCCGCAGGGCGATTTGTTGCAATCGACCGTGGTGGCAAACCAGTTGACCGACCTGAAATATAACGCTGGCCTGGATGGCCCACGAATTCAGACCAAAGGCGATACCTTGTATGTCTCTGGCGAGCAGACCAAATATCGTGATACCACCGAAGGCGTCGACCGTGCCAACCGCATTATCATGAATAATCTGCCGGACGGCATTAAGACGATTGATGTGACCGAGTCGCGCTTCAATATGCCACAGGTGACCACCCGCACCGACGTCGCCAGTCTGCACAACGATCTCGCCGGTTACCCGCTGGGTCAGGAAAAACCGTTGCAACAGCAGCGTATCGATCCGGTCGATCCGGGTGAAGCCGAACAGGGTTACTTCATCCGTAAAGATCGTCTGAACTACAGCCTGTCGCCGGTGCTGAATCAGTCGGTCGGTGGGCCGGAAAGTTTCTATATGTACCAGGTCGGGGTGATGGGTAACGTTGATTACTGGCTGACGGATCACCTGCTGGTCGGCGGTAGCCTGTTTGGCAACATCGCCAACAACTACGATAAGTTTAATTACAATGGTTTATCGGCCAGCAACGGCCTGCCGCGTGTACGTACCCATATTCGTCAGTACGTTGAGAACAACGTTTATATCAATGACCTGCAAGCCAACTACATGCATTACCTCGGCAATGGCTTCTACGGTCAGGTGTACGGCGGTTATCTGGAAACTATGTATGGCGGTGTCGGTGGCGAGGTGTTGTACCGTCCGGTCGACAGCAACTGGGCGTTTGGCGTCGATGCCAACTACGTCAAGCAGCGCGACTGGGACAACATGATGAAGTTCACCGATTACAAAGCGCCTGTGGGTAATCTGACCGCTTACTGGCGTCCGTGGTTTATGGAGAACGTGTTGGTGAAAGCCAGCGTAGGTCAGTATCTGGCGAAGGATAAAGGTGTGACAGTCGATATGTCGAAGCAGTTCGACAGCGGTGTGATCGTCGGCTTCTACGCCACCAAAACCAACGTCTCCGCAGAAGAGTATGGCGAAGGTAGCTTCACCAAAGGCTTCTATATCTCAATTCCGATGGACCTGTTTACCGTGACGCCAACGCGTGGTCGTGCGCAGGTGAACTGGGTACCGTTGACGCGTGATGGCGGTCAGATGTTGGGACGTAAATACCAGCTGTATGATATGACCTCTGATCGTGATGCGCGGTTTAATTAACCGCCATAAAAATGGGCGGCCCGGTGGGTCGCCCAAATATGCGCGATAAATCGCGCCGCTACGCACGGGTAACGATGGGATAATCGCGCCGCGACTAGCCCGTGCGAACCTGTAGCGGCGCGATTTATCGCGCAGCAAAGACTAGTCTGCGTCGTAGCCGAGGTTCGGCGCTAACCAGCGCTCCACCTCACTGATGCTCATCCCTTTACGCACCGCGTAATCCTCCACCTGGTCGCGCTGAATCTGCGCCACGGCGAAATAGCGGCTGTCAGGATGGCTGAAATACCAGCCGGACACTGATGCCCCCGGCCACATAGCGAAGGACTCGGTCAGCTTCATGCCGGTATGGGTTTCCACATCCAGCAGTTGCCAGATCTGCGCTTTTTCGGTGTGCTCCGGGCATGCGGGATAACCCGGTGCCGGACGGATACCCTGATAATTCTCACGAATCAGTTCGTCATTGCTGAGGTTTTCATGAGCAGCAAAGCCCCAGATCACCTTACGCACTCGCTCATGTAAATATTCCGCGAACGCTTCAGCCAGACGATCCGCCACCGCCTTGATCATGATTTTGTTGTAGTCGTCATGCTGCTGGTCATAGGCTTCGGCCAGTGCATCTTCTTCGAGGCCACCGGTGACCGCGAAAGCACCAAGGTAATCCGCCTTGCCGCTCGATTTCGGTGCCACGAAGTCAGCCAGACAATAGTTAGCAAAGTCGGTTTTTTCCGTCTGTTGACGTAAGTGATGACTCACACACAACACCTGATTGCGGTTTTCATCAGTGTAAATTTCGATGTCATCGCCCACGCGGTTAGCCGGGAAAATCCCCACCACACCGCGTGGCTGAAGCGTACCTTTCTGGCTCAGCATATCGAGCATCGCGTTAGCATCATGGAACAGACGCTGTGCCTCTTCACCCACGACTTCATCTTGCAGAATGCGTGGGTATTTCCCGGCCAGTGACCAGGTCATAAAGAAGGGTGTCCAGTCGATGTAGTTACGCAGCGTTTCAATGCTGGCCTCTACCGGACTGGCGCCGAGACGATGTGCCACCGGCGGCGTATAGCTTTCCCAGTCAAATGAGAAATCATTGTCACGCGCGATTTGCAGGCTGACCGGCGGAGTACGCGGCTTTTTGCGCGCATGCTGAATACGCACGGTGTCGTACTCTTTGCGCGTACGTGCCACAAAATCATCTTTCAGCGTCGGTGACAGCAGCGAAGAAACCACGCCAACGGTGCGCGAGGCGTTCTGTACGTACACCGTCGGGCCGCTGTAGTTCTGCTCGATTTTGACTGCGGTATGCGCTTTAGAGGTGGTTGCGCCGCCAATCAGCAGCGGCAGGGTGAAACCCTGACGCTCCATCTCTTTCGCCACGTTGACCATCTCATCCAACGATGGCGTGATCAGCCCGGAGAGACCAATAATGTCGGCCTTCTGCTCAATCGCGGTTTTCAGAATTTTGTCACTCGGCACCATCACGCCAAGATCGATGATTTCGTAGTTGTTACATTGCAGCACCACGCCAACGATGTTTTTGCCGATGTCATGCACATCGCCCTTCACCGTCGCCAGCACAATTTTGCCGTTGCTGCTGCCCGCTTCTTTACTCGCCTGGATAAAAGGCTCGAGGTAAGCCACCGCCTGCTTCATCACGCGCGCGGATTTCACCACCTGCGGCAGGAACATCTTCCCTTCGCCAAACAGATCGCCCACCACGTTCATGCCGGACATCAGCGGCCCTTCAATCACCTCAATCGGCCGCGCAGATGCCTGGCGCGCTTCTTCGGTGTCCTGCTCGATAAACTCGGTGATACCTTTAACCAGCGAATATTCGAGACGTTTGACCACATCCCAGCTGCGCCATTCCGCCTGCTGTTTTTCCTGCTCGCCGTCGCCTTTGGCACCACGGTACTTCTCCGCCAGCTCCAGCAGACGCTCGGTGCCGTCGTCACGGCGGTTGAGGATCACATCCTCCACCGCATCGCGCAGTTCAGCGGGTAAGTCGTCATAAATCGCCAGCTGCCCGGCGTTGACGATACCCATGTCCATGCCGTTGCGAATCGCGTAGTAAAGGAACACCGCGTGGATCGCTTCACGCACCGGTTCGTTACCCCGGAACGAGAACGATACGTTGGATACACCACCGGAGATCATCGCATGCGGCAGCTCGCGCTTGATGTCTTCACAAGCACCGATAAAGTCCATCGCGTAATTGTTGTGTTCTTCAATACCGGTCGCGACGGCAAAAATGTTCGGATCAAAGATGATATCTTCCGGCGGGAAACCGACTTCTTCGGTGAGGATCTGGTAAGCACGACGGCAGATCTCAATTTTGCGTGCGCGGGTATCCGCCTGACCGACTTCGTCAAACGCCATCACCACCATCGCCGCACCGTAACGACGCACCTTACGTGCGTGATCGATAAACGGCTCAATCCCCTCTTTCATCGAGATCGAGTTGACGATGCCTTTGCCCTGGATGCATTGCAGCCCTTTCTCAATCACCTCCCATTTGGAGGAGTCGATCATGATCGGCACGCGCGCGATATCCGGTTCACCGGCAATCAGGTTGAGGAAGCGCACCATCGCCGCTTCCGCATCCAGCATACCTTCGTCCATGTTGATATCGATGATTTGCGCGCCGCTTTCCACCTGCTGACGCGCCACATCCAGCGCTTCGTTGTATTTCTCTTCTTTAATCAGACGCTTAAATTTCGCCGAACCGGTTACGTTGGTACGTTCGCCCACGTTAACGAACAGCGAGTCAGCGCTGATATTCAGCGGTTCCAGCCCGGACAAGCGACACGCCACCGGGATCTCCGGCAGTTGACGTGGGGCAACGCCGTCCACTACCGCGGCCATCGCCGCAATATGCTCCGGCGTGGTGCCGCAGCAGCCACCGATAATATTCAGAAAGCCGGAACGCGCCCATTCACCAATCTGCTGTGCCATAGTGGCGGCATCGAGATCGTATTCGCCAAAGGCGTTGGGCAGACCGGCGTTAGGGTGTGCGGTGACGTAACCTTCGGCAATGCGCGACAATTCAGCGACATACTGACGGAGTTCATCGGGTCCCAATGCACAGTTAAGACCGAAGGAGAGCGGCTCAGCATGGCGCAGCGAGTTATAAAAGGCCTCCGTCGTCTGACCGGACAGGGTACGGCCAGAGGCATCGGTGATGGTGCCGGAGATCATCAGCGGCAGCTTGACCCCCATCGCCTCCATCTCGGCCTGTACTGCGTAAATCGCGGCTTTGGCGTTCAGGGTATCGAACACCGTTTCGATCATGATCAGGTCAGAACCGCCTTTGATCAGCGCGTGGGTGGATTCACGGTAGGCGTCCACCAGCTGATTAAAGGTGATATTACGGAAAGCGGGATCGTTCACGTCCGGTGAGATGGAACAGGTGCGGTTGGTCGGGCCAAGCACCCCGGCCACGTAGCGTGGGCGCTCAGGTGTTTTTGCACTCCATTCGTCGGCACAGGCACGCGCCAGTTTCGCGGCCTCGAAATTAATCTCCGCCGACAACGCCTCCATCTCGTAATCCGCCATCGCAATGGTGGTGGCGTTGAAGGTATTGGTTTCCAGAATATCAGCACCTGCCGCGAGGTAGGCGTCATGGATCTCGCGGATCACCTCAGGTTTGGACAGCACCAGCAAATCGTTGTTGCCCTTGAGATCGCATGGCCAGTCGGCAAAACGGCTGCCACGAAAATCCTGCTCGTCCAGTTTATAACTCTGGATCATGGTGCCCATGCCACCGTCCAGAATCATGATGCGTCGCGCGAGCTGCTGATGCAGCGCTTCTATTCTGTTGCTCACTCTTGCCCCGTCCACGTCATTACGTTGGCTGAAATGCCAGCCAGACATACTGGCATAACTTTACGGTGGGTAAAAGTTATGCCAGTTGAGACATTTTCAGAGTGTGACTTTACAGATCCGACCAGTGAGCCAGCGTTTGCATTCACCAGACGAAAAACGAAAATGGTTTCCATATTTGGAGCAATTCTGGAGACGTCATGGTTACCCCTGCACCCGCCAAACGCGGCAAAAAACCCCGTACCGCTGCGGCCAGCTCGGCCCCGGCTGGCGGCCAGGTCCAATCCCTGACGCGCGGCCTGCGTTTGCTGGAACTGATTGCAGAATCACACGGCAGCGTGCCGTTGACTGAACTGGCGCAACAGGCCGGTTTACCCAACTCCACCACCCATCGCCTGCTCACCACCATGCAGCAGCAGGGCTTCGTCCATCAGGTGGGTGATCTCGGTTTCTGGGCGATTGGTTCGCATGCGTTTGTTGTCGGCAGCAGCTTCCTGCAAAGTCGCAATCTGCTGGCGATTGTGCATCCGATTCTGCGCAAGTTAATGGAAGATGCCGGAGAAACCGTCAATCTGGCGGTGCTGGATCTCAGTGATTATCAGGCGGTGATTATCGACCAGGTGCAGTGCACTCAACTGATGCGTATGTCTGCACCGATTGGCGGTAAGCTCCCGATGCACGCTTCCGGCGCTGGCAAAGCCTTCCTCGCGCATCTGAGCGACGATCAGGTGACGGCGTTGCTGCATCAAAAAGGGCTGCATTACTACACACCGAAAACCCTGATGTCGCCGCATAGCCTGAAAGAGAATCTGGCGCTGATTCGCAAGATGGGTTTTTCTCACGATGATGAAGAACACGCGCTGGGTCTGCGTTGTGTGGCGGCACCGATTTATGACGAACATGGTGAACCCTTTGCGGCGATCTCCATTTCCGGCCCGATTGCACGTATGACTGATGACCGCATCACCGAATTAGGTGCGCTGGTGATCCGCGCCGCGAAGCAGGTGACTCAGGCGTACGCCGGACGTTAAGCAGGGAGCAAAGCATAGCGCACGCTAAAGCGCTGTGCTGCCCGCCACGCGATCACTTCCTCAATATGCCCCTGACGAATACGCGCCTGTTGGGCACGCCACCAGCCCGCATCGAATAACTCAGGATGCAGCGCCAGCAGCAACTTCCCGGTGGCCGGTTCGCTACACAACGCATAGCGGAACGTTTCCGGGAACACATCATCTGGCCCGACGCTGTACCACGGCTCGGCCTGGAGTTCATCCTCTTCGTAACGCGCGGGCGGTACGTCACGGAACTGTAGCTCGGTCATCGGGCGGATTTCGTCGTAATCGTAAAACACCACCCGACCGTGGCGCGTCATGCCGAAATTTTTAAATAACATGTCTCCCGGAAAAATGTTCGCTGCCGCCAACTGGCGTATGGCATCGCCATACTCTTCAATGGCATGGCGGCGCTGCGCAGCATCGGCCTGTGCCAGCCACAAGTTGAGCGGCTGCATACGGCGCTCCAGCCACAGATGGCGAATAATCACCACGTCATCTTCAATGCAGATTTTTTCCGGGATTTCACGTTCAAACTCGGCCATCAGCGCCGCCGGGATACGTGCACGCGGCAGCGCGAAGTGTTCAAACTCCTGGGTATCCGCCATGCGACCGACACGATCATGCTCTTTCACCCGTTGGTAGCAGTCGCGCACCTGCGCTTCCGTCACCTCCTTCTGCGGGGCAAAACGGTCTTTGATCACCTTAAAAACCCGATCAAATCCTGGCAGCGTGAACACCAACATCACCATGCCGCGAACGCCAGGGGCAATGGTGAACTCTTCCTCGCTGTGCGCCAGGTAGTGCAGATATTCGCGATAGCATTCGGTTTTGCCATGCTTCTGGCAGCCAATCGCCATATAACGTTCAGCGGTGGTTTTGCCGGGCAGAATGGGTGCCAGCCAGGCCACCAGCGCAGCAGGCACCGGGGCATAAACCATAAAGTAGGCGCGGGCGAAACCGAACACGATGCTGGCGTCGTTGCTGTCAGTCAGACAGGTATCAATCCACAACCGCCCGGCTTCATCACGCTGGATCGGTAACAGGCACGGGACAGTGGCATCGGCCAGTCGCAGGCGCGCCACTATCCATGCGGTTTTATTGCGGTAAAACAGCTCGCAGGCCACATCCAACGTCGCCGTCGCTAACTGCGTTGCGCTGAATTGCTCGTGCAGATGGCGCACCACCCAGCTGATATCACGCGCCTGATCCTGCCACGGCAGACGCAGCGGGATATCGTTGAGGATCTGCCGTAATGTCTCCTGCCACCCCTGCTGGGGCCGGTACAGACGCGACAGCGGGCGCGGTGATTCCGGGGCGGAGGCATACGGCTGCGACGGAAAGATAAACAGCCGCTCAGGCGACAGATGGCTATGGCCCTGTAAGCGGCAATACACCGAGTTAAAGAAGCTTTCGGCAATCTCATGGCGCGGATAACCCGGCAACAGCGTTTCGTAGTGGCTTTTCACCCGCAGCCAGAAGGCCTCATCCCAGTCTGCCGCACCGTTGATGATCCGTAGCTGGTTTGCCACCAGACCGACATGGTGATCGTAAAGGTGAATACGCGCCTTCATCGCCTGCTGTACCGCATGCCAGTCGGCCTGTTCAAAGCGCTGTTGAGCACCGGCGGTAATATCGAGAAAGCGGCCATACTGCGCGTCAAAACCTTGCAGGATGGTATGGGCGATCAGAGATTCTCTCGGCGGCATCGGCACGTCTCCCGGCAATATGGCCCCTCCGTGGGCCAGGGATCACAACTCAGAACTGTGCAGCTTCCGTGGAACCGGTCAGCGCCGTCACCGACGACTGGCCGCCCTGAATCACCGTGGTGATACGGTCGAAATAGCCGGTACCCACTTCCTGCTGATGGGACGAGAAGGTGTAGCCCTTCTCACGCGCCGCGAATTCTGGCTGCTGTACTTTCTCCACGTAGTGGCGCATCCCCTCGCCCTGCGCATAGGCGTGCGCCAGGTCGAACATGTTGAACCACATGCTGTGAATACCTGCCAGGGTGATGAACTGGAAGCGGTAACCCATCTCGCTCAACGCCTGCTGGAAGCGGGCGATGGTGCGATCATCGAGGTTTTTCTTCCAGTTAAACGACGGCGAGCAGTTGTAGGCCAGCAGCTTACCGGGGTATTGCGCATGGATCGCGTCGGCAAAACGCTGCGCCAGCGCCAGATCCGGCGTCGAGGTTTCGCACCACAACACATCCGCATAAGGGGCATAGGCCAGACCGCGGCTGATCGCCTGCTCAATCCCGGCGCGAGTGCGGAAGAACCCTTCCGAGGTGCGCTCACCAGTAATAAAGGCGCGATCATATTCATCGCAGTCCGAGGTGATCAGGTCAGCAGCATCCGCGTCGGTGCGGGCGATCAGCACCGTCGGGACATCCATCACATCTGCCGCCAGTCGTGCCGCCACCAGTTTTTGAATCGCCTCCTGCGTTGGCACCAGCACTTTGCCGCCCATATGGCCGCATTTCTTTACCGCCGCCAGTTGATCTTCAAAATGCACCGCCGCCGCACCTGCCTGGATCATCGACTTCATCAACTCAAACGCGTTGAGCACCCCGCCAAAGCCCGCTTCAGCATCCGCCACGATCGGCAGGTAGTAATCAATAAACCCTTCAACGTCCGGCGACATTCCGCTGGCCCACTGAATCTGATCGGCACGCTGGAAGCTTTGATTGATACGTTCCACTACCGCCGGTACCGAGTTCACCGGATACAGCGACTGATCCGGGTACATTTGCCCGGCAAGGTTGGCATCCGCCGCCACCTGCCAGCCGGAGAGATAAATCGCCTCAATACCCGCTTTCGCCTGTTGTACCGCCTGACCACCGGTCAGTGCCCCCAGGCTATTGATGTAACCCTTTTGCGATTCGCCATTCAGCAGCGACCACAGCTTTTGCGCGCCGCGTTCGGCGAGGGTGCAAGCCGGATTCACCGAACCGCGTAAATTCACCACATCCTGCGCGCTGTAAGGACGGGTAATGCCCTGCCAGCGCGCGTCGCGCCAGGTGGTTTCCAGTTGTTTGATTTGTTGTGCACGAGTCGTCATGGCAATGTCTCCTGGGTCATGGCAGCAGGCGGTAACCTGGCAGGGTGAGGAAAGGAACCAGTTCATCATCGGTGGTGATTTGCGCCATCAGCGCAGCGGCATCAGCAAAACGTCCATGACGGAAGCGCTCTTCGCCGAGGCTGTGCTGTAACGCATGCAACTCTTCATCCAGCAGTTGTTCAAACAATGCAGCCGTCACCAGCCGACCATCGCTGAGGATTTGCCTGTGGTGAATCCATTGCCAGATCGAGGTACGGGCAATTTCGGCAGTCGCGGCGTCTTCCATCAGACCATCAATGGGGACACAGCCGTTGCCACTGATCCACGACTCCAGATATTGCAGCGCCACCCGGATGTTGGCGCGCATCCCGGCTTCGGTACGTTTGCCGCGACAGGGAAGTAATAAGCGCTCGGCGGTGATCGGATTGTCTTGCTCGCGGCTGACATGCAACTGGTTAGGTCGATCGCCCAGTTGGCGATTAAATTCGGCCATCGCAATATCCGCCAGACCGGGATGTGCCACCCAGGTGCCGTCGTGGCCGTTTGCCGCTTCACGAGCCTTGTCCTCCCGTACCTTCTGCATCACCCAGGCATTACGCTCTTCATCCTTGCTTGGGATCAGCGCCGACATGCCACCCATTGCCAGCGCGCCGCGCCGATGGCAGGTTTTGATCAGCAGACGCGAGTAGGCATCCAGGAAAGGTTGATCCATGCTGATTTGCTGACGATCTGGCAGGATGCGTTCACCATGCTGCCCCAGCGTTTTGATGTAGCTGAAGATATAATCCCAGCGACCACAGTTCAGACCGACCACATGATCGCGCAGCTCCCACAGGATCTCATCCATCTGGAATACCGCCGGTAACGTCTCGATCAACACCGTGGCTTTAATGGTGCCGCGTGGCAGATCAAGCCGATCTTCGCTGAAACGGAAGATTTCACGCCACCACGCCACTTCCGAGGCATGTTCGGTTTTCGGCAGATAGAACCACGGCCCATGACCTTTCTCCAGCAGCGCATCGACGTTGTGAAACAGATACAACGCAAAATCGAACAACCCACCGGGGATGGCACGATCACGCCATTCCACATGCTTCTCATCCAGATGCAAACCGCGCACACGGCACATCAGCAATGCCGGATCGGATCGTAACTGGTAGATCTTGCCTGCTTCACTGGTGAAGCTCAGCGTACCTTTTACCGCATCACGCAGCGCCAGCTGACCATCAACCAATTTTTGCCAGGTGGGTGCCAGCGAATCCTCAAAATCCGCCATAAAGACTTTTACGTTCGCATTCAATGCGTTGATCACCATTTTGCGATCCGGTGGTCCGGTGATCTCAACGCGGCGATCGTGCAATAACTCGGGAATGGGGCGCACCTGCCATGCATTTTCACGAATGGAAGCCGTTTCCGAATCAAAGCCTGGCAATGCGCCTTGGTCATAACGCTGCTGCCGTTGCTCGCGAGCTTTCAACAGGCGATCGCGTTCCGGGGCGAAACGTGCCACCAGGGAGTGCAGGAAGTCGATCGCTTCCGGGGTGAGCAGCTGCTTTTCCGCGTGGGTAAAGGGCTGGCTGAAGGTTAGCGTACTGCTGATAACCGAGTCTGTCATGCGGGCTGCCTCCTGTGTTGATCCCTGATTGCGTGCGGGATCCGGCTGTAGGGTATTTTTTGACCTGCAAGATTAGAGCATAATGATTTTTATTTTATTTTCAAAAACAATTTCCATTTTTGATTAAAATGTAATTCAACCATATGATTTAAATGTAATTTAAAGTCTCGAATTAAAGGCAATGACTTCCACGACATCTAGCAGGCAAAAAAAAGCCGTGGTTACACAGGCAACCACGGCAAGGTCAAATGAGTTGGAACGGTTACTCGAGTGTCGGATTCATATGTCGTAGATCAAACGGCGTGATCTGGTAAACGTAATAGTTCAGCCAGTTTGAGAACAACAGGTTGCCATGACTGCGCCAGGTAGCGCGTGGCGGCAACTCCGGGTTGTCGTGAGGGAAATAGTTAAATGGCACCGCGGGATGCAGCCCGGCATCGTAATCACGATGGTATTCACCGGATAGTGTCAGCGCATCGTACTCCGGGTGTCCGGTAACAAACGCCAGGCGCTTATCTTTGCTCGCCATCAGGTAGGCCCCGGTGGTTTCCGATTCGGCAAACAGCTCCAGATCGGTGTAATCACGGATCAGCTGGCTGGGAAAGTCGGCATAGCGCGAATGCGGGGCAAGGAAGTTGTCATCAAAACCACGCGTCAGCAACGCATGCGGATGCAGGATTTGATGCTCATACACGCCAGACAACTTGTGCTGGCGCGTCTGTTTAGGAATGCCGTAGAGAATATTCAACGCGGCCTGTACCGCCCAGCAGACAAATAACGTCGAGGTGACGTGTTCCTTTGCCCAGTGCAGCACACGCTGAATCTGCGGCCAGTAGGCGACATCATTGAAATCAACCAGACCCAGCGGCGCACCGGTAACAATCAGTCCATCGAAGTTATCATCCTGAATATCCTCAAAATTGCAGTAGAAATTATTCAGGTGCTCGGTGGGGGTATTACGTGACTCGCGGCTGTCGATACGCAGTAGCTGAATATCAATCTGCAATGGCGAGTTGGATAACAGGCGCAGGAACTGGTTTTCGGTCTCAATCTTTTTCGGCATCAGGTTGAGGACCAGCACTTTCAACGGACGGATCTCCTGAACACTGGCGCGCGACGAGGTCATCACAAAGACATTCTCGTTGCGCAAGAAATTTACTGCCGGTAACTCGTCGGGGATCCTGATTGGCATAACCTGCTTACCTCTTACAACCGTATAAACGTTTAGACATCCAGATGCCTGACATTAGCCTGGAGTATCGTGAATGTCGAGTCTTCATGCGATTTATGAAAATGTTTCAGCTTAATGTGTCTTAAGGATCTGGCGAAGAAAGAATCTCTGACAGCTTGAAATTAAATGACTGCGGGTCAATTTAAATAATCAAAGCGGAGGGAAAACATTCGATCCATATTTATTTGGTTTATAATTCAGACTTTTTAGGTTGTATAAATACCAGCAATAAAAGTGAGGAAAATAATTAAACCTTATGAAATTGAAATATAAAAACCATTAAATTCATTACGTTATGAATTTTATTGTTCCCAATCAAAACCTCCAAATAAATATTTATAAAATTTAAATCACGTCAGGTGTATAAATCACTTCTGTTATAAAAACAGACCACACTATTAATTCCAATTTTGAAATATCCCTTTATTTAACTTTTTGGCTCGGAAATTATATCTGTAAGGTTTATTACTATGCATAAACTCAAAATTGCACACCTGATCGTACCAGGCATGCTGGTCATGGCGTCACCCTACGGGTTTGCGGCTGCCGCCCCCTTCTCCAGTGATTCACCGTGGATGTTAGGTGACTGGGATGGTCAGCGTACCGCCCTTCAACAACAAGGCATTGATTTTAATGTTAATTATGTGATGGAGAGTGCCGCGAATCTGGCAGGTGGCTATCAATCCTCCACTACCGCACGTTATACCGATCAATGGATGTTCAGTACCCATCTCGATCTGGAAAAATTGCTGGGGTGGCAGGACACTGATTTCCAGGCCACAGTGACCGATCGTAATGGGCAGAACCTGTCGGAACAGGTGGCAAACCCTAAAGCCCCGATGCTTTCTTCTGTTCAGGAGGTTTATGGCCGCGGTCAGACATGGCGACTGACACAGTTCTGGTTGCGTAGCGGTTTTTTCAACGACCATGTCAATCTTAAGCTGGGTCGTGCGACGGTAGGGGAGGATTTTGGCACCATCGAGTCACATTTCCAGAACCTGGCGCTCGGACCGGGTATTCCGGGTAAATCTCGTAGCGATCGCTGGATGAACTGGCCGGTATCTCAGTGGATGGGGCGTTTACAGCTGAATATCACGCCGGATGTCTATGTTAAGGTGGGATTTTATAATCAGAACGATGATAACGATAATCGCGGCAGCGGTTTTCACTTCTCGGTCAATCACTCCGATGGCAATCTGGTTCCGGTAGAAATTGGCTGGCAGCCAAAGCTTGGTGCTGATGCACTACAGGGAAATTATCGCCTGGGTGCTTACTACTCTTCGGCTCAGGGTGGGGTTTATCACAGCTGGCAACACGGTCAATATGGCGATACCGCGCATGGCTACGGCGCTTATGCCATTGTTCAGCAGCAATTATTTGCCCTGCAACATGATAATCATCGCAGCTTGTCTCTGACGCTGAGCCAGGTGATGCATGATAAGCGCACCTCAAAACTCGATTATACCCAAACGGTGGCACTGAGCTGGAAAGGGCTTTTTGCTACGCGTCCCCAGGATGAAATTGGTTTAGGTATGGCACGTTTGCATGTGAACTCGGCATACAGCCGCATGCTCGAGCGGGAGAATGAAGAGAACAGTGCGCAAAGCGTGAATGATGCTACTTATCTGCCAGTGATCAGAGGCTCTGAATACGACTATGAACTCTACTATTCCTGGAACGCCAGCTCATGGCTTACATTGCGTCCTAATCTGCAATATGTTGTCGCGCCAGGCGCAGACAGCAGCGTAAAAGATGCATTTATTGGGGGAATTACAGCGAGCTTAACGTTCTAACAGTTAAGCTGTAATGGTGCGATTTATCGCATCATTACCCGTAGCGGCGCGATTTATCGCGCGGGTTTTATTGTTCCGGACGCAGAAAAATGCGCGATAAATCGCGCCGCTACGGGGATATTGACTGGTTTCCAGACGTAAAAAAGCCCTGAACTTTCGTTCAGGGCTTCTTCACTTAATTGATGCCTGGCAGTTCCCTACTCTCGCATGGGGAGACCCCACACTACCATCGGCGCTACGGCGTTTCACTTCTGAGTTCGGCATGGGGTCAGGTGGGACCACCGCGCTACAGCCGCCAGGCAAATTCTGTTTATCCGTACCGCCCTCGCAGGCCATACGAATCAATCCGTTCGAACAATGCTGAAAATTCTCGCGTCTCTCAACTCAAAACGCCTCTGGCGTTGTAAGGTTAAGCCTCACGGGTCATTAGTACC